>DASZLY010000105.1:0-25142 GCA_035552135.1 Allostellaceae bacterium
GCGGCGCGCTTCGCCTCCCACTCGGCCATGTTCTTCGAGAGGATCGTCGAGGCGTGATAGACCGGCGGGTTGACCGCTCCGAAATTAGCCTCCGGGTTGCGCCCGACATGGGTCAGAAGCGTGTCCTTGCGGTAGTTGCGCGGGCGGTCGTCGTTTTTCATCGCGGCGAGTTCCTCGGCGTCTTGCTAAAAGGCGATGGGCGACTTTACATCGCTTTTCCGGTGCGCACGCAATGCCGAGGAGATGAGCGATGCCCCATCCGTTGATCGTGATCCGCGAAGACGAGCGTCCGGTCGTGCCGTTTCCCGGCGGGGCCACCTACCGCACGCTGATCGGCGACGATAACGGCGGCGACATCCCGATCCGCACCGGCATCCAGACCTCGCAGCCGGGCTATGCGACGCGCGAGCATTCGCACCCCTATGTCGAGGTGCTGACGGTGCTGTCGGGGAGCGGCGAGGCGTGGCTCGACGGCGAGCCGGGCACGACCAGGATGGGGCCGGGGGTAACGATCTCGATCCCGGCCGGAAGGGTGCACGGTTTCCGCGTGCTCGGCGACGCCCCGCTCGTCACCTACGGCATCCACACCTTCCCGAAGCGCATCGTCGATTTCAAGGATGCCCCTTCCTGATCGGCCCGAGTTTCGCCGAATTGCGGTAAGCGCCGAGGGGCATTTCGCTGGTGCGTTTGAACTGGTTTTGGATGGAGTGGATGCGCGCGATCCGCGATTTGGCGGCTTGATGCGAACGCAAAAATCATGCAATCTTCGGGGGAATAAAAGACAGGGAGGCTCGCGATGCAAGCGCAGGCTCAGCCACCCGCTGGTGGCGCCGCTGCACCGACCGGCTGCTGCACCATCCATATTGAGAACGTCATCCCCGACCAACAGGTACCCAACGTTACCAGAGAACAGTGCGAGACAATTGCGAACGGGATTCCGGGCGCGGTTGCGCATTGGGATCCAGGCGACTGCGCGCAGTGCTGAGATAGAAATTCGCCATGCGCGAGCTGGAATAATGGTCGGGCGCAAGGATATTGCTCTCTGCGCTGTACTGCTGATCTCTTTGCTATCCGGCTGCGCGCCCCCGGAATTTGATGTCCCGATCGATCGCTTCGGTCAGCCAACGGTCGCGACGATCGTCCGGCGCATCGAGTGCGAAATCAGCCAAATGGTGCGCGACGACAAAGGTCCTTCGGACGTCACCTCATCGCACCGACGGTTTTTGCTGAACGGTGATTATGACGTGGCGGTTTCGCTGTCGCTGGATGTCACGGAAGGCGGCGGGCTAGCCCCCTCCCTCTCCTATATAGAGCCGCTGAGCAAGGTTGCGTCGTTCATGTTTAGCGGTAACGCGACGCTGAGCGAAGCGCGCGACCACAACTTCACAGAGAACATCCAAATCTCGGTCAGGAAGATCTATACCGACTGGAAATCGAAGGTAAATTTGCATGAATGTCCGGCCGAGCCGGGGACTAATTTAGCGGGGACATTGAACATTCTAGATTTTGTTGCGATGGCGGATTCGACGCCTGATCTTGATGAGAACGAAACGGCGCCGAAACAGGTCTTTGGCGGATACATTCAGTTTACGGTGACCAAGAACGTCAACGCGGTCGGTCCGACCTGGTCGTTGGAGCATTTCAAGGGACCGGGCGGCCTAGCCAGTATGTCAAAGGTGAACCTCGACAAGGTGACCCTGGCGTTTGCCGAAGGGCCGAATGTGGGTAAGCGCATCGAAGTGCCGCATACGCTGAACCCGGCGGCGAATGCCTTATTGCAGCAGCTCATCACGAGCTCGATCAACTCGCAGCTTAACGCGATCACGAACGTCGTTCCGTGACCTGATCGTCCTTCCTTTTCAGGCAGTGGCGGGCCAAACTGGCCGCCGTCATTCAACAACGGGGAGGAAACCCATGGCCATCCGCCGCATCGACGTCACCCAGCCGCCCGGGCCGCGCATGAGCCGCGCCGTCGTCAATGGCGACATGGTCTATCTCGCCGGACTCACCGCCAGCGACACCAGCCAGGATGTGCAGGGCCAGACCCGGCAGATCCTCGACAAGATCGACCACTATCTGAAGGAAGCCGGCACGAGCAAATCGAACGTCCTGACCGCCAATCTGTGGATCAAGGACATGGCCCTGTTCTCCCAGATGAATGCGGTGTGGAACGACTGGGTCGACCCGGCCAACCCGCCGTGTCGCGCCTGCGTCCGCGCCGATCTGGCGCGGCCCGAGGTGCTGGTCGAGATCATGGTGACGGCGGCAAAGGGGTAATCTCGGCTGACATACATGCGTCCTTTGAGGCCTCGCTGACGCGAGGCACCTCAGGGCTGACTCGAAATGAGTTTGAGACGTTCCGGAGATGTCGTTTTCCGCGTCATTCCGGGGCACCGCGAAGCGATGAACCCGGAACCCATGCACGCGGACGGGGATAAGCGTGCCTCGACGCCGTGGGGACTTCGGACAAGCCCGTGTTCATGGGTTCCGGGTTCGACCCTGCGGGTCGCCCCGGAATGACGAAGGTAATTTTCAGGCAGGCTCTGAGGATGACGGTTTCCTTGAGGCCATCTCAGGCCGTCGTCATGGTGAGAAGCGGGCGTAGCCCGCGCCTCGAACCACGCAGAGCGCCGATGCAGGAGTAAGAGCGGCTTGAGCGATACTGAACAGCTAGAAACCTGGCCCGGGCCGCTGGCCGGGCTCAAGGTCATCGACCTGACGCGCGTGCTGGCCGGCCCGTTCGCGACGCAGAGTCTCGGCGATCTCGGCGCCGAGGTGCTGAAGATCGAGCCACCCGGATCGGGCGACGAGACGCGGCATTTCCCGCCCTTTATCGGCGGCGAGAGCCATTATTTCCTCGGCATCAACCGCAACAAGAAAAGCCTCGTCGTCGACTTGCAGCAGGAGCCGGGGAAGGAAATCCTGCGCCGGCTCGCCGCCAAGGCCGATATCCTGGTCGAGAACTACCGGCCCGGGGTGATGGACCGGCTCGGCCTCGGCTACGCGGCGCTCAACGAGATCAACCCGCGCCTTATCTATTGCGCGATCAGCGGGTTCGGGCTTTCGGGGCCGCTACGCGACAAGCCGTCCTTCGACATCGTCACTCAGGCACTGTCGGGCGCGCTCAGCATCAATGGCGAGCGCGGTCACATGCCGGTGAAGCTCGGCATACCGCTGGGCGACATGGTGGGAGGGGTGTTCGGGCCGATGGCGATTCTCGCCGCGCTGCACGAGCGGCACCGCACCGGTAAGGGCCGGCTCGTCGACATCAGCCTGCATGATGGCCTCATCGGCATGCTCGGTTATTTCGCACAGCTCGCCTTCATCACCGGCGAGGACCCGCCGCCGATGGGGTCGAGCCACCCCAATATCGTGCCCTATGGCAGCTTTCCGGCGTCGGACGGGTCGATCATCATCGCCGTGCTGTCGGAGAGGTTCTGGGGGAAATTGTGCGAGGCGCTGGAGCGGCCCGACCTCGCGGCCGACCCGCGCTACGCGAGTCCGACCGGGCGGCGCGACAATCGCGACGAGCTCGACGCGGCAATCGGCGCCGTAACGCGCACCCGCAGCGTCGCCGAATGGGAGGCGCGGCTCAAGTCGGCCGACGTGCCGCACGCACCGGTGCTCGGCGTCACCGCCGCGCTGGCGAGCCCGCACGCGCTGGCGCGCGGCATGGTCGAGACCGTCGAGCACGCCGCGGTCGGCCCGATGAAAATCGTCGGCCGTCCGGTCAAATTTCCCGGCGCGACACAGCCGCAGTCCACCCCGCCGCCCACTTTCGGTCAACATACCGCCGCGGTGCTGCGCGACGAGCTGGGCTACAGCACAGACGAAATCGACGCGCTGCGCCGCGCCGGGATCATCGACCGCCAGCGCGCACGGAACGATTGAAAGCCTGGCGTCATCAATCTGTCATAAGTTGTTACGCGTTGAAACAGCTCGTGCGCGGCTGAGGGTAGGTTGGCCGGGCGGCCGCGGCTAGGGTTGCCGCAATATGGTTAACGCTAGCCGCAACCCAGAAAACACCGGGATCGTCACTTTGATGGGCAGCCGCGCGCCGTCGCTCGCGCGCCTCGTCAATCACGGCCAGGACACGCAGATTTCGCTTCCCGACGGCTCGACGATCGTCCTCAAAGGGGTGAGGGAAGTTGCTGCGGTGCTCGTCGCGGCGGACTCAAACCCGGAGCCGCCCCCGATTGGCGGCGAGATAGGCGAGAACGGCCAGCACGCCCATCGCCGGCGGGACGACTGCGAGAGCCTGTAGCGCGTCGGGGAAGAGGCCGCAGAGGCTCGCGCCGACAAACCCCATCCCCATCTGCAGACTGCCCATCAGTGCCGAGGCGGACCCGGCATTGCGCGGGAAGAGCGCCAGCGCGGTCGTCGTCACCCCCGGCATGATGAACGCGAAGCCGAGCATCCATAGGCACATCGGCAGGATGATCTGGGCGACGCCAGGCCCGGCAAAGCGCAGGCAGCAGGCCAGCGCGATAGCCGCGCCGAGCACCATCAGCGCCCCGGCCAGCACCAGCCGGTGCATCTGGACCAGTCGCAGCAGCCGGTTGGTGACGAGCGAGCCGACCAGGTAGGACAGCATCAGCGAGGCGGTGACGAGGCCGAAGACCGGGCTCGTCAGTCCGAGCCGGCCCATCAGTACAAAGGGCGACAGGGTCTGCGAGGCATAGAATCCGCCGATCGCCAGCGAGGTCAGCACGACCTGGCCGATAAAGGCGCGCGAGGTGATGAGCGCCGCGTAATTGACCGCCAGCGAGCGCAGCTTGGTGGCGCGAGGGTCGCGCCGCTCGTTGGTCTCGGGGAAGCGCCACACCAGCGCCAGCAGCACGGCGCCATAGGCGGCGAGGATCATAAACAGCACACGCCAACTGGTCAGCGTGATGAGCGTGCCGCCGATGATCGGCGCCGCCGCCGGCGCGACACTCAGGATGAGGCTCATCAGCGAGATGATCCGCGCCGCGCCATTGCCAGCGAAGCGGTCGACCACCATGACGCGCGACAGCGCGACACCGCCGCACGCGCCGACGCCCTGCACCAACCGGCCGGCGATCAGCGCCGTCACCGAGCCGGCCGCCGCGCTGGCGACTGAGCCGATCACGTAAAGTGCCAGGCAGGCGAGGAGGATCGGGCGCCGTCCGAAGCGGTCCGACAGCGGTCCGCAGATCAGTTGCGCTGCAGCAAAGCCGAACAGGTAGACGGTGATCGTCGCGCGCACCGCCTGCTCGGTGGTGTGGAACGCCGTGATCAGCAACGTCATCGCCGGCGTGTAGAGGCTCATCGACAGCGGGCCGACCGCAATCAACAGCGCGCCGACAATCGTCATGCGGAATGCGGTGAGCGCAGCCGGCGCCGGCTCGCCGGCGATGGGTAGTGAAGATGCTGCGCCTCCCGAGAGACGCCGGGCGCGCGCGAAAGAGGGCCGTTCCCAAGCCAGTAAGCTCACTTGCCGCACCCCGCCGCGTGTCGAACGGTCGATGCGATGACATATAGTTAGGTCAGCTTACTTTTCCCTCCTGCGATTTTTGCAGTGCACAATTGCGCGCTCAATGAACTAAATGGGGTGAATATCCGGCGCGGCGTCAGGCGGTCTTGAGAGGAAAGTTGACGACGACCTTGGTGCCGCCCCCCTCTCCGCTCGTCCAATCGACGCTGCCGCCAATTTGCGCCGCCAATGTCCGGACCAATCCGAGTCCGGCGCCGTCTCCTTCCGGGCTGCTCATTCCCGCACCGTCATCGGAGACCAGTAAAGTGCTTCCGCTTGCCTCGGCGCCCGCGTTCAGCGCGATCGTGATATGGCCCTTCCCCGCGACAAATGCGTGCTTGACGCTATTCGTGACCAGCTCGTTGACGATAAGCCCGAGCCGCACGGCTGTCCCCAGCGGTACGGCGGCATCTTCGATCGAGGACAGCATCTCGACCCGATCGGGCACCGGCAGCGTCGGCAACAGCCGCTGAAAGAAGGCCCCGATGCTGATGTCCCGCTCCACACGGGCCAGCGACAATTGCTCGTGGCTGCGTGCGATCGAGACGACCCGCTGGTTGAGGTCTTCGACGATCTTGCGGCCGGCGGGATCGGTTATGCGGGTGCCGGCGATCTCCAGCGCGCCGACGATCAACTGGAGCTGGTTGCCGACACGGTGCTGCAATTCTCTGAACAGCGCTTCGCGCTCGCGCAGTTCGATCTGCTGATCAAGTCCTGTTTGCCGCACCCGCTCCAACTGCTGCCGATTTTGGATAGAGCGGCCGATAATCTCGGCAAAACCGCAGAGGAACTCGCGATCGTCGGCGTCAAAGCGGCGCAGCTTCACGCTGTCGACTTCGAGGACGCCCCAAACGGTTTCCTCCACGGTGATCGGCACGTTGACCACCGATACGATGCCGTGTTCCCTCAGCAAGTCCGAATAGTCGAAATCTGGGGCGTTCGGCAGATCGTCGATAAAGGTGGGCGTATTGGCGCGATAGGTCAGGCCTGGCGGCGAACGCATATCGCTTGGCAGCGACCTTTGTCCAACGATGCCGGGCTTCCACCCGATGCCGGCAATGATAAGCAGATCGTCGGCTTCCTCCCGGTAACGCAGCACTTTCGTGCGCTCGACGCCGGTGCCCTCCGCCGCGCATTCACAGGCGCGCTCCAGCAAGGTCGGGACGGGAACCGGGCTCAGCGCGCCCTTGGCAAAGTCGAGAACGAGGTGGTGGTGCGGAAGCGTCTTAGCGACTCCGTGGAAGCCGGGACTTCGCGATCATCCATGCAGGAGCAACGTCGACTGAAAATCGCCGTTCCGCGCCAGTTATATCCGCGACCCGGATCTTCCGGGTCACTGATCTTGCTGGGGCATCAGTTCGGGATGACGAACTTCGATAGCGCCCTGCTCGAGGTCGATGGCGATATCGTCATAGTCGGCTGCGAACCGTCCGAGCTGCTCCTGCATCTCCCGATTTCCAATGCCGCTCGCTAGGCGTCGTGCCCGCGCAGCCTGCTCCCGATAGTAACTTGGGTCCTTCATGGCGACCGTAAACCACGGAGCCGACGCAAATGTTCCCGCTCGGGCGCGAGGCCAATCCGGACCGCGCCAGATCAAAGCGAGTGGCTTCGTTCGCTAGGGGTGCTTGAACCGCGTCACCAGTCCGGCCGAGCCCTTGACGTGGCCCTTGAGCACGTCCCCGAGTTCTTCACGGGTCATGCCGGGTTTCAGCGCGGGATCCTTGGGGTCGAGGTCGGTCGCGACCACCGTCCAGGTGTAGTGGTGCCAGTCGGTGTTGGGCGGCGTGCCGGGGCCGAAATAGACTGACTTTTCCATCGTGCTCTTGCCACCGATGAACTTGTCGGAGGGCTGGCCCAGCTCGCCTTCCTTGAACCCGGTGATGTCGGCAGGAATGCCGTAGAGCACCATATGCGACACGCCGACCGGGGCGCGGCCCTCGGGGTCGAACAGCAAGAGCGCGAAGCTCTTGGTGCCTTCCGGCACCCCCGACCATTGCAGCGGCGGAGAGATATTCTCGCCGACGCAGTTCGGGCTGCGCTGCTTATCGCTGCAGGCGTTCTTTACCGCCAGCGTGCCGTTGTCCTGGATTTGCGGCGAGGTCAGCGTCAGCACGTCCGCCCTGGCTGCCGGCCCACAGAGTACCGATAGCGCGAGGCCGGCCGCCGCCAGTCCGATACCGAATTTCATCGCGTCCTCCCTGGAGCGCGGGCGTTTCGCCCGCATCGTTTGCGAAGCGGGCGGTACGCCCGCGGTCCTCGTTCCGCTACTCCGCCGCGTGCGCCGGCATGCCGAACGCGGGTAGCTGGGCGCGTTCGGTGCGCGCCATCGGCGCTGGCCACCAGCGATCCTCCCATTCGGAATGGATGTGGCGCAGCCGCGGCAGCACCTTTTCGGCAAAGAGCCGCGTGTTGTACTTGGCCAAGTCCTTGCCCATGCTGCCGAATTGCAAAAGCATCATCAGGTGCCCGACATTGAGGCTGGTGGCGACTGTGGTGAGCTGTTCTACAACCTCGTCCGGCGAGCCGATGATCACGTAGCCGCGATCCACGATATCTTCCATGCTGGTGGTGGCGCGCGCCGCCTGGCGGGCGTTGAGGCTGGCGGCGCGGCCGATCTGGCCCTGGATGCCGGCGCGCTGCGTCGCCTCGGTGATGTAGCCCGGCGGCATCGCCCATTTCGGGTCGACCCGCAGGCAGCGGCCATAGAAATACTCGGCCGGCTCGGCATAGAGCTCCATCGCCTGTTCCCGCGATTCCGCGACGCCGACAAACTGCAGGAACCCGGCGCGGTAGGGGTTGAGGTCCTTGCCGAGACGCTTCATCTCGTCCCAGAACCCGGTCATCGTCGCCTGGCCGTCCTTGTAGCCGAAATACGACAGATAGGCGTAGACGTAGTCCATCTTCGCGCACCACTGCCACGTCTCGACCGAGCCGCCGCCCGGAATCCACACCGGCGGGTGCGGCCGCTGGATCGGCCGCGGCCAGATGTTGACGTAGCGCTGCTGGTTGTAGCGGCCGTTGAAGGCGAAGGTGTCCTTCTCCTGCCATGCCTTCATGACAAGGTCGTGCGCCTCGAGATAGCGCTCGCGCAGCATCGAGGGGTTCTGGCCATAGGCGAAGCAGGTGTCCATCGGCGTGCCGACCGGGAAGCCGGCGATAAGGCGACCGCCGGAGATCACGTCGATCATCGCGAACTCTTCCGCGACCCGCGTCGGCGGGTTGTAGAGCGCGAGGCTGTTGCCCATCACGCAGATCGCGGTGTCGGTGGTGCGCCGTGCCAGCGACGAGGCGATCAGGTTGGGCGAAGGCATCAGCCCGTAGCCGTTGGAGTGATGCTCGTTGACGCAGACTGCGTCGAAGCCGCATTCGGCGGCGTATTCGAGCTCGTCCATGAAGTCGTTGTACATGTGATGCGCACGCCGCGGGTCGAATAGCGAGGAATGGATATCGACCCAGACCGAGGGATGCTTCTCGCGGAAATCGTCGGGCAATTCGGTGTACGGCATCAGGTGGAACCACATCAGCTTCATGGCTCTGTCCTCTTACCCGTCATTGCGAGCCGCCGCAGGCGGCGCGGCAATCTCGGCCCGCCTCGGCCCTCTGCAGCACGAGATTGCTTCCTCGCTCCGCTCCTCGCAATGACAATCGAGCGCGGGTCATTTTCTCAGATCGCCGCTGTTGCCTACGCCGCGGAGAATTGCCGTCTCGTGCCGCCTACCATCGCGCATAAGTTTAATCGCAGGCGGGCCGGTGTGCATTTTACCGTGCATAGGACTCATTCGCGGCATGTCAGGTAATCGGCAATAATTCGCTATAGTCATTTGCCGTAACACCGGGTAAATGTTGCGCTACCTTTGCGGGGGCAGGGGAGCACGTGCGTTGCGATTGACCAGGTTTGCGTTGCTGCTGGCGGCGCTGGTGCTGGCCGGCTGCGCTTCCGAGCAAAATCTGCAGCCGACGGCTTTTCCGGCGCCGAGCGCGGGCGGCGTCCGCGGCATCGACATGGCGGCCGATTCCAGCGACATCGCCGGCGAGTTGCAGGGCCGGCGCTGGCTTAATTTCGTCGCCCGCTACTATCGCGACCCGTCGTCGCGCTGGCCGGCACTGACCGCGGCCGAGGCGGCGCGGCTGTCGGCGCTCGGGTTGAAGATCGTCACCGTCTGGGAGTGGCATTCGAGCGACCCGGCCTATTTCACCTATGCCAGCGGCTACAGCGACGCGATGAGCGCCTATCGCCAGGCGCGCGCCGTCGGCCAGCCGCCGGGCAGCGCGATCTATTTCGCGGTCGATTTCAACGCGCACGGGCCGGCGCTCTACTACATCGACCAGTATTTCCGCGGCGTGAATGCGGGGCTCGCCGCTTCCGGCGGCGGGCGGTCGCCATACCGGGTCGGCGTCTACGGCTCGGGTACGGTTTGCACCGCGGTCAAGGGCGCGCGGCTGGCGCAATATGCCTGGCTCTCGGGCTCGACCTCATGGGACGGCACGCTCGGCTACAGCGCCTGGAACATCAAGCAGGCGCCGGCCGGACAGCGTTTCGCCAATTTGTCGTTCAGCCACGACGCGAACGATGCGACGGGTGATTACGGCGGCTTCCAGCTCGCCGAATATGCCGGCGCGTTGAACCCCGCCGGCGCCGTCGTGACCGCGGCTGCCCAGGCGCCGGTGGCCGCCGCAACCCTCGTCGCCAGCGCGGTCAACGCCGCAGTGCCGCAAGCCGCGGCTGCGACCATGCCGCCTCCGCCGCGGAACGCCCCGGTCGCTGCGTCCGTTCCGATACCGGTCGCGAGTGCCCCTGTCGTCGCCCCTGTCGTTGCCGCTGCGCCGGCGCGCGTCGCCGCGCTGAGCCCGCCCGCGCCGCCGCCGGAAGCGGCACCAGTCGCGCCGCCGCACGAAGCTCCCGCCCGGCAGGTGGCGGCGTTGGAGGCCGCATCGCTCGCCGCCGCCGCTGTCGGCGCAGCGTCCCGCTCGGCGAGACCGGCGAGCCCAGCCGCGGCGGAGGTTGCTGCGCTCGCGGCCCAGGAGCCGGAAGAGAAGCCGGCCGGCAGAAGGGCAACGGCTGGCCGGGAGCGAAGGGAAAAAGCCGAGCCGGCGAGGCGGGAGCTATCGCGCGAGCACAGTCCGACGGCGCATGCCGCGAAAGCATTGGCCGCGCCCAGGCGGAGGGATTACGCTAGCGCCACCAGCAATCGTGCGGCGGCGCGTGCGCCGCGCAATCCGGGAGGCTCCTCTCATGCCGAACTTCACCAGCGAGGACATCGACTATCTGCGCCACGGCGACCGGAAGATCATGGCGCGCATCTTCAAGCCGGAGGGCGCCGGGCCGTTTCCTTGCTTTATCGATCTTCACGGCGGAGCGTGGAATAACGGCGACATCAACGATCGCACCGGCCTCGGCGAGTATCTCGCCTCGCGTGGCGTGGTCATGCCGACGCTCAATTTCCGCCACGGCCCGGACGGCTACCCGACGACGCTCGCCGACATCCATTATGGCATCCGCTGGGTCAAGGCGCACGCCAAGGAATTGAAGATCGACCCGAACCGCGTCGCGATCGGCGGCGCGTCGAGCGGTGGTCACCTGGCGATGCTCGTCGCGATGCGGCCCAACGACCCGCGCTACAACGCGATCCCGTGCCAGGGCTGCGACGACCCGAGCGTGCGCGGCGTTTTCATGCAGTGGCCGGTGATCAACCCCTTGTCGCGCTACAACCACGCCAAGCGGCTCGTCGCCGCCGGCAGCCCGCCGGGCTGGGCCGTCGGCATGGACAAGAAGCACGACATCTACTGGCACACCGAAGCCGAGATGGCCGAGGGCAACCCGATGCTCATCCTCGAGCGCGGCGAGAAGGTGGTGATGCCGAAGGCCGTCTGGCTGCAGGGCCGGCCCGACCTGACGCATGACTATCACGACGCCGATTCGAGCTTCCCGGGCAACGAGCCCGAGCGTTTCGTGTCGAACTACCGCAAGGCGGGCGGCGATATCGAGATCGCCTATTTCGATAACGCCGCGCGGAACACTGATGTTACGCACGCGCCGGTGCAGGCCTTCATGCAGAAGCACGTCGGCTGAGACCAGCCAGTTGAGCCGGCCCGCCCAACCCGCTATCAAGCGGGCCGGGCGGGCTTTCTTTTTGTAAGGGCCGCTTTTTCCGAAGGCCGCTTTTTCTGAAGGCACAGGCACCTTGGCCGCGCGCAACACTGCCGAAAACCAGCACAAGGCGGCCGGCGTCGATATCGCCGAGGCCGATGCGGGCCTCGGCAACATCGTTGCTCGCATCACCGCGACCTGGCCGAAATCGGGTTTCGGCGCAGTGCAGCTGCCGATCGGCTTTTTCGCCAATGTGATCGATATCGGCGGGACAGGGCTGGCGATCACCACCGACGGCGTCGGCTCGAAGGCGATGATCGCCGACATGATGCGCAAATACGACACGATCGGCATCGACTGCATCGCGATGAACGTCAATGACTTGCTGTGTGTCGGCGCGCGGCCGGTGTCGCTCGTCGATTACATCGCGGTCGAGAAGGCCGATGCGGCGATGCTCGACGGTATCGCGATCGGCCTCGCCGATGGGGCGCGGCAAGCCAACGTCTCGATCACCGGCGGCGAGATTTCGCAGTTGCGCGATGTAGTGCGCGGCTTCGACCTGGTCGGCACCGCGGTCGGCACCGTCGCGCTCGATCGAATCATCGTCGGCCGCGACCTGAGGCCGGGCGACAGGGTCATCGGCATCCCGTCGAGCGGCATCCATTCGAACGGCATGACGCTGACCCGCCGCGTCTTCTTCGAGCAGGCCGGCGCCAAGGGCGACACGTATTTTGCAGAGCTCGGCTGCACCATCGGCGAGGAGCTGCTGCGCCCGACGCTGATCTACGTACCCGAGATTCTTGATGTGTTGGCTGAGATACCATCGGTCAAGGCCTTGAGTCATATAACGGGAGATGGGCTGCTCAACGTGCCGCGGGTCGATGCCGACATCGGCTTCGTGATCGACAACCTGCCGCCCCCGCCGCCATTGTTCGCGCTGATCGAGAAGCTCGGCGGGGTGAGCCGCGCCGAGCTGTTCGAGGTCTACAATATGGGGATCGGGTTTTGCATCACCGTCGCCGAGAGTGACGCCGACCGCACCTTGGCGATCCTGGCGCGGCACGGGCGCAAGGCCGCGGTGATCGGCCACGCGGTCGCCGACCCGACAAAGTCGGTTTATCTGCCGCGCGAGAAGCTCATCGGCACCGGCAAGCGGTTCCGCTCGGCATGAGTGCGGTGCTCGACGCCGAGGTGCTCGACATGCTGGTCGAGGCGATCGGCGACGAGGCGGTGCGCGGCGTCATCGAGTTGTTTCTCGGCGAAAGCCGCGACCTCGCCGCGGCGATGGCCGCGCCGGGCGCGAGGCGCGCCGCGATCGGCCGCGCCGCGCATTCCCTGAAGAGCAGCGCCGGCCAGCTGGGCGCGCTGGCGCTCTCCGAAGCCGCGCTCGCGGTCGAGAACGCCGCCGGCGCGGGCTTGCCCGACCTGCCGCAGCTCATCGCGACGCTCGGCGCGCGCGCGGCGGAAACCCGGCAGGCTTTGGCGGATAGGCTCAGGTCTTAAGTGTCGTACCGGCGAAGGCCGGTATCCACGGTTGAGCGGTTCGAGCATCGGGAAAGTGGGCCCCGGCCTTCGCCGGGGTGACGATCTGAGGGGAAGAGCGGAGCGACTATCAGCCGGCCGAGAGCAGGCGTTCCTTTTCCCATTCTGCCTTGCGGCGGTAGATCGTCGAGGGGTTGACCTCGAGCAGCGCCGCGGCGCGGGGGATGTTACCGTGGCACAGCGCGATCGCTTCCTCGATCGCTTCCTTCTCGACCTGCCAGAGCGGCTTGACCGCGGCGGAGCCGGGGCGGGGGGCGGCGGCCAAAGCGGCGATCGGGGCGGGCGCGGCGACGGTGCGGGCGGTGGCGTTGGGGTCGAGCCGGCTCAGCATCGCCTCGGTGACGAGCCCGCCTTGGTTGAACAGCACGGCGTTGCGCAGCGCGTTCTGCATCTCGCGGATATTGCCCGGCCAGGGATAGCGGCGCAGCGTATGTTCCGCGCCGTCGTCGAAGCCGGCGAAATCCTTGCCTTCCTCCTTGGCATAGGCCGTGAGGAAATGGCGGGCGAGCATCAGCACGTCGTCGCCGCGCTCGCGCAGCGGCGGCATCGCGCACGGCACGACGTGCAGCCGGTAATAGAGGTCCTCGCGGAACCGGCCACCCTGCACTTCGCCCCACGGGTCGCGGTTGGTGGCACAGACATAGCGGACATCGGCGCGCTCCACCTCGCTGCCGCCGACCTTCTGGAACTCGCCCGATTGGATGACGCGCAACAGCTTGACCTGCAAGGTCAGGTCCATCTCGCAGATCTCGTCGAGGAACAGCGTCCCGCCCTTGGCCCGGGTGACCGCGCCGTCGCGGTTGGTCACCGCGCCGGTGAAGGCGCCTTTGACGTGGCCGAACATCTCGCTTTCCATCAGCTCGTGCGGGATCGCGCCGCAATTGACCGCGACGAATGGCCCGTTGCGGCGCGGCGACAGCTGGTGGACGGCGCCGGCGCACAGCTCCTTGCCGGTGCCGCTCTCGCCGGTGATGAAGACGGTGGCGCGGCTCGACGCGGCGTTCTCGATGACGTTGTAGACCGCGCGCATCGGCAGCGAAGCGCCGAGCAGCCCGTGGAACTTGCCTTCCGTGGCGATCGCGTTGGCCTTGGCGAGCGTCTGCAGCTGGCGGCGCTCGAGCGCGTTGCGCACAGTGACGATGAGCCGGTCGGGCGGGAACGGCTTCATGATGAAGTCATAGGCGCCTTCGCGCATCGCCTCCACTGCCACCTTCACCGAGCCGTGCGCGGTCACGACGATAACCGCCGAGGGCAGGTTGCGCGCCTTGATCCGGCGCAGGATGTCGATGCCGTTGGCGTCGGGCAGCTCGACATCGAGCAGCACCACGTCGGGGATGGTCTCGTCGAGAATCTCGGCGGCGCGCGCCCCCGTCTCGGCATCGATGAGATCGACGTCGAGCTTTTTCAGCACCTCGTGGTAAAGCCGCAGGATCGAAGGCGTGTCCTCGACCAGCAAAAGGCGCGGTTTTGTCGTCATGCCGTCTCCAACAGAGCCCGCGACATTAACCTCGTTTGGTTTCTAATGACTGAAGAGGCGCGGCGGGCTCAATATAGTGCTGGCAATATAGATAGTGCTGGCAATATAGGCGGGCGCGGGGCCGGCCGAAACCGCGGCCGACGCGTCAAAATTAGCTTAAAAGTAACCTTGTGCGATGAGCCTTTGCCACGTTCCCGTGGCCGGTGTGTGAAAAGGGCGCTCGCCTGAGCAACGCGGCGGAAAACGACGAGACGCAATACGAGCAGCCGGACCCGGCCTTGCGCTTGGTGCGCCGCGGCTGGCTGCCGTTTGCTATGGCGCTGTTCGGCGCACTCGTGGTGCTGCTGATCGTCGGTGGCGTCGCGCATCAGCTGTCGGTGGAGCGCGGCGCGATCCTCGAAGAGGCGCGCAAGCACACCTCCAACCTCGCGCGCGCCTTCGAGGAGCACATCCGCCGCACCTTGAGGGAGATCGACCAGACGCTGCTGGTGCTGAAGCGCGGCTACGAGAGCAATCCGCGCGACTTCCAGCTGTGGAACTGGCCCGGCCGCGAATTGCTGCTGCAGGATCTGTCGGTGCAGATCGCGATGGCCGACAAGGACGGCACAATCGTCGGCACGACCGAAGGTCCCGCGCCGGTGCACGCCTCGGTGCGCAACGACGACTATTTCCTCTATCAGGTCAATCACGACGACAACACACTGTTCATCGGCAAGCCGGTCAAGGCCGGCGCGGGACGCTGGACAATCCCGTTGTCGCGGCGGCTCAACGCGCCCGACGGCAGCTTCGCCGGCACGCTGATCGTCACGCTCGACCCATACTATCTGGCGCGCTTCTACGAGACGGTCGATCTCGGCACCGGCGGCACGGTGATGCTGGTCGGACGTGACGGCATCGTGCGCGCCCGCGTCTCGTTCAGCCGCGCCGGGTCCGGCGCGAGCGGGGTCACGCCCAAGCTGACGATCGGCGAGAACGTGATGCTGCATCTCGACACCGCGCCGAGCGAGCGGACGCTTTATGCCGAGAGCGCGCTCGACAATGTGCGGCGCGTGGTGAGCTACAGCGTGCTGCCCGACTACCCGCTGGTGGTCGGCGTCGGGCTGTCGGACAGCGACCTCTTCGCGGATTACGACGCCAGCCGCTGGCGGCTGATCGGCGCGTCGGCGCTGGTCTCAATCGCGGTCATCGCCTTTACCGCGCTGCTGGCGCGGCAGATGCTGCGCCGCCAGCGCTCCGAAGAAGAGCTGGCGATGCGCGAGGGCGAACTGCGCGGCGAGCGCGAGCGCCTCTCCGACGCGCTCGATTCGCTGCAGATCAGCAACGACCGCTTCCGCGCGATCATCGAGACCGCGCGCGACGCGATCCTCACGGCGAGCGGCGACGGCGTCATCGAGATCGTCAACCCCGCGGCGGCGCGGATTTTCGGCTACTCGGCGCGCCGTCTGCGCGGCCGCAATATCGGCGAGCTCGCGGCCGCCGACGCCGATGCGCTGCGCGTCTATTTCAGCAGCGGCGGCACGGCCGTGGCGCAGGCAATTTCCGGCGGCGCGCGCGAATTCCTCGGCCGCCGCGCCGACGGCTCGACCTTCGACATGGAGGTCGCCTTCGCCGATTTCTTCGACGCCGGGATGCGCAAGGTCGCGATCATCATCCGCGACATCACCGACCGCAAACAGGCCGAGCGCGAGCTGGTCGCCAGCATCGAGCGCGCCGAGCAGGCGAACCGCGCCAAATCCGAGTTCCTCGCGGTGATGAGCCACGAGATCCGCACGCCGATGAACGGCGTCGTGGGGATGACCGGGCTGTTGCTCGACACGCCGCTCTCGCCGGAGCAGCACCGCTATGCCGAGATTGTGCGCGACTCGGCCGACCATTTGCTGTCGGTGATCAACGACATCCTCGACCTGTCGCGGCTCGAAGCTGACCGGCTGGTGCTCGATGAGGGCAATTTCGACATCGAGCCGCTGGTGCAGAGCGTGTGCGACATGATGGCGCCGCGCGCGTACGCGAAGGGGCTCGATATCGGCTTCTACGTCGCCCCGGGCACTCCGGCGGCGGTTTTCGGCGATGCCGGGCGCATCCGCCAGGTGCTCTACAACCTCGTCGGCAACGCGGTGAAATTCACCGAGAAGGGCGGCGTGGCGATCTCGGTCGCACCCGCGACGCGGCGCGACGGCCAGCCGCCAGCCGACCATTTTCTCCTGCGCTTCGACATCGCCGACAGTGGCATCGGCATTCCGGAGCCGGTGCTGGCGACGCTGTTCGAGCAATTCAGCCAGGGCGACCCGTCGGTCGCGCGGCGCTATGGCGGCACCGGGCTCGGCCTGTCGATCTCGCGCCGGCTCGCGGCGCTGATGGGCGGCAAGATCGGCGTCGCCAGCGAGGTCGGGCAGGGCAGCCAGTTCTGGTTCACCGCGGCCTTGGCGCCGGCGCGCGGCGGCGCGGCAGCCGCGCCCGAAACCGATCTCGAGGGCATGCGCGTGCTGGTCGTCGACGACAATGCGGTCAACCGAGAGATCATGTCGAAGCAGCTCGCCGCCTGGGGCGCCTTGGCCGAGACGCTGGCCGAGCCGCGCGACGCGCTCGCTCTTGCCCTGGCGGCGGCGCGCGACGGCAGGGGCTTTGCCGCCGCGGTGCTTGACCATGCGATGCCCGGGCTCGATGGGATCGCGTTGGCGCGGCTGATCCGCGCCGACAACTCGCTCGCCGGCATGCGGCTGGTGCTCGCCACCTCGTCGCCCGGGCCGGAGTTGCAGGACAGTGCGGCCGCCGCCGGTATCGCGACGGTGCTGGTCAAGCCATGCCCGCCCTCGGCGCTGCTGGCGGCCCTGGCAAGCCCGACCGAGGCGCTCACCGCCGCCGCCGGCATGGTGGCACCGACGGTCGATCCCGCGGCGCAGGCGGCGCTCGGGGCCGGGATGCGGGTTCTCGTGGCCGAGGACAACAAGGTCAACCAGGTCGTCGTCAAGCAGATGCTGGAAAAACTCGGCTGCCGGGTCGATGTGGTCGCCAACGGGCTCGAAGCGGTCGAGGCAGTGCGCCTCGCGCCTTACCACATGGTGTTCATGGACGTGCAGATGCCCGAGATGGACGGGATCGCCGCGACCGAGGCGATCCGCGTGCTGCACATGCCCGACCGTCGCGATGTCTGGGTCATCGCGCTGACTGCCAACGCCTTTGCCGAGGATCAGCGCCGCTGCCTCGCGGCGGGAATGAACGACTTCCTCGCCAAGCCGATCCGGCCGGACGACCTCAAGGCGTGCCTCGAACGCGTTCCGGCGGTGATCGCCGCGCGCGCCGCGGCGGAATAGCGCCTAGGGCTTATCCGGCTCCGGCGGGAACCAGTCGCCGAGGATTTGCTCCGGGGTGTAGGAGAACATGTCCAGATAGGACTTGGCCTTCAGTTCCTGCTGTAGTGACCGAGAAAGCTCCGTTCGCGCATCGAGTGCTGTAATTGCCAGGCGCGCGCCCCGCTCGATCTCCTCCGCAATGATTTGTTCCACGCGTGGTTTTAGGCTGGGACTTTCAGCGATCCGATCATCGGCTTCAACGCGCGAATTGGTGATGCTCTGTCGCCATTTTCTGTGTGGCCGATCGGCGGGCGAATATTCGAGTTTAATCAGATGCACGATGATGTTCCGGATATGGCTGCGCAATGAGCGGCTCTGGGACTTGGCCAAATCCTCGATCTCCTCGGCGAGGTTCTCCCAATCGAGCTGCTGATTGGAGCCGCCCTGCGCAGCCGCACGCAGCGCCGCAGCCTGGTTCTCCGCCCAGGCGACGGTGTCCTCTGCATAAAGCGTCTTTAGGTCGATCATCGCTCTCCAGGCCCCGATGCGGGGCAGCACTGCGGCAGTGTATCATGAGCGGGTAAACGTCGCGACTTGAAGCCGCGCGCGCCGCATCCCATCATCCGCACATGGAAGAATTTGCCGTCCGTCCTGCGCCGGACGATCCGCGCCTCACCCGCACCGTCGCGGGGATCGACCAGGAAGGAAAGCCGGTCGAGACCGCGGTGGTCATGGAGCGGCCGCTGACGCTGTTTCTGAACGGGCGCGAGATCGTCACGATGATGACGATCGGCGACCATCCGGACTACCTCGCGGTGGGCTATCTGCTCAACCAGAACATGCTGCTGCCGGGCGATCGCATCATGGCGATCGATTATGACGACGACATCGAGACGGTCGTCGTGCGCACCGACCGCGAGACCGATTTCGAGGACAAGCTCAAGAAGAAGACGCTGACCTCCGGCTGCGCGCAGGGCACGGTGTTCGGCGATCTGATGGAGAGGTTCGACGATATCCGCCTCGACCCCGCGGCGATCCTCAAGACGTCCTGGCTTTATGCGCTGAGCCGCAAGATCAACACCGCGCCCAGCCTTTACCTGACGGCGGGGGCGATCCACGGCTGCGTGCTGTGCGAGGAGGACCGGCCGCTGATCTACATGGAGGATGTCGGCCGGCATAACGCGATCGACAAGATCGCCGGCTACATGCACCTCAACGGCATCTCGCCGCAGGGCAAGATCTTCTACACGACCGGCCGGCTCACCTCCGAGATGGTGATCAAGACGGTGCAGATGGGCATCCCGATCCTGATCTCGCGCTCGGGCTTCACCGCTTGGGGGGTCGAGCTGGCGCAGCAGGCCGGGCTGACGCTAATCGGCCGCGCCAAGGGCCGGCGCTTTGTCGCGCTCGCCGGCGCCGGGCGCATCGTCTTCGACAGCGACGGACGCGAGGCCGCCGAGGACAGCGCGCGCAGTTCGCGCAAGGCGAGTCTCCCCGAAGCAGAGACCGCATGAGCATAAGCCCAAGCGGGGGCGACACCGTCGGAGTGCTGCTGGCGGGCGGGCTGGCGCGGCGCATGGGCGGTGGCGACAAGCCGCTGCGGTTGATCGACGGCCGGCCGATCCTCGACCGGGTGATCGAGCGGTTGCGCCCGCAGGTCGCCGGGCTGGTGCTCAACGCCAATGGCGACCCGGCGCGGTTCGCGTCCTATAGCCTGCCTGTCGTGGCGGACAGCATCCCGGATTATGCCGGCCCGCTCGCCGGCATCCTTGCCGGGCTCGACTGGACCGCCGAGCACAGGCCGGACTGTGCGCTGATCGTCAGTGTGGCGACCGATGCCCCGTTTCTGCCGGCCGACCTCGTCGCCCGGATGACCGCGGCGATGGTGGCGGAAAGCGCCGATCTCGCTTGCGCCGCCTCGGGCGGACAGGCGCATCCGGTGATCGGGCTATGGCCGGTGCGGCTGCGCGAGCAGCTGCGGCACGCCCTCGTCGACGAGGGCATCCGCAAGGTCGATATGTGGACCACGCGCTATCGCCTGGCGACGGTGGCGTTTTCCGACCGGCCGGTCGACCCGTTCTTCAACGCCAACCGGCCAGGCGACCTTGACGAGGCCGCCCGGCTGTTGCGGGCTACCGGAACAGCTTGAGCGCGTTGAGCAGCGTCTCGATCACGCCCCAGGCGAGCGGGATGCCGACAAAGCCCCAGGCCAGCACCAGTTTCAGGCCATTGCTTTCAGCCATTGTCGCCTCCTCTTACTGCGCTGCGGGGGCGGCCGCGCCGAGGGCACCCCCCTCGGTCTCGGTGGTCCGCTTCATGTGATGGCGTTCATGCACCGCCTTCACCAGCGCGTTGCAGATGAAACCGACGACCAGCAGCGCCGCCATGAGGTACATGGTCGTGTTGTAGGCCTGCGCCTTGGGCACGCCGTGATCGACATAGTACTGGCGCATGTAGTTGACGATCACCGGACCGAAGATTCCGGCCATCGACCAGGCGGTAATCAACAGGCCATGGATCGCGCCGACATATTGCGTGCCGAACATGTCCTTGAGATAGGCCGGCACCGTCGCAAACCCGCCGCCATACATGCTGATGATGACGAGGAAGCAGATCACGAAGAGCGTAATGCTACCGGCCCCGCCGGCGAAAGGCACGAGCGCGTACAAGACCGTGCCGAGCGCGAAGAAGATGAAATAGGTGTTCTTGCGCCCCAGCAGGTCGGACATCGACGCCCAGAAGAACCGGCCGCCCATGTTGAAAAGGCTCATCAGCCCGACAAAGCCGGCCGCTGCTACCGGGTTGATCCTCCCCGGAAACATCTCCTGGCTCATCGCCGAGGCCTGGCCCAAAACGCCGATGCCGGCGGTAACGTTGAGGCACAGCACCCACCAGATCAGCCAGAATTGCGGTGTCTTCAGCGCGTCGTAGACATAGACGTTCTGCGTCGTGATGAGCTTCCTCGGCGCCGCCGGCGCGACATAGCCGGCGGGCGCCCAGCCCGGCGCGGGTACCCGGACGATTACCGCACCGACCATCATGAAGCAGAAATAGACGAGGCCGAGGATGATGAAGGTCTCGGCGACGCCGACATGCGTCGGCGTCGAGAACACGCGCATCAGCCAGACCGACAGCGGCGAGGCGATAAAGGCGCCGCCACCAAACCCCATGATCGCCATGCCGGTCGCCATGCCCGGGCGGTCGGGGAACCACTTGATCAAGGTCGACACCGGGGAGATGTAGCCGAGCCCCAGGCCGAACCCGCCAATCACCCCGTAACCGAGATAGACGATCCAGATGTTGTGCACGTAGACGCCGAGCGCCGACACGATGAAGCCGCTGCCGAAGCACAGCGCGGCGGTAAACATCGCTCGGCGCGGCCCGCCCTCCTCGACCCAGCGGCCGAGCACCGCGGCCGAGGCGCCAAGAAAGAAGATACCGACGCTGAATATCCAGCCGAGATCGGTCAGCTTCCAATCGTCGGGCGCCGATTGGGTGATGCCGATCAGCTTGGTCATCGGCAGGTTGAACACGCTAAAGGCGTAGGCCTGACCGATGCACAGGTGGATGCACAGCGCGGCGGGCGGAATCAGCCACCGGCTATAGCCCGGCGGCGCGATCGTGCGCTCGCGCGCGAGAAATGATAAGGCCACGTCTCCTCCCAAAATTCTATGCGCGCCAGCGTTGCTGTTGCAATTCAACTGGCGTCCCCGGTCACAAGGTGCGATCCAGGGGAATAGAGCTTTATTTTAGTAGAGTTTGACTGTCAACTCATAGTGCTTGCCGAAGCGCAAGCAATTTTTTAACGAATTTTAATGAATCTGGACTCATCCAGCATCGCGGATTGCGAGCCGCAAGTTGCGAGCGGGTTCGCTCCCATGCGACCATGATGGGCATGAGCGCCATGATCGACCTGCGCATTTCCGAATTGCTGATGTCGCGGCTGTGCCACGATCTTTCCGGTCCGATCGCGGCGATAGGCAACGGCGCCGAGCTGCTCGACGACGATGACCCCGATTTCGTCCGCCAGGCCGCGACGCTGATCGGCGACAGCGCGGGCACCGCGGCAAAGCGGCTGGTGCTTTTTCGCTATGTCTATGGCTTCGGCGGCGGTGCCATCGCCGGGCCGCCGCCGCAGCAACTGATAACCGGATATTTCGCCGGAACCCAGATCGCTTGCGAATATCCCGCGGAGGCGCGGTCGCTCGACCCGGCCTGGCAGCGGCTGGGCTGCAACCTGTTGATGATCGCCGGCGAAGGGCTGCCGCGCGGCGGCAAGGTGGCGCTGTCGGCGCAGGGCGCTGCCGTGGCGATCGCGGCAAGCGGCGAGGGGGCGGGGCTGTCGGCCGAGCTCGCTGGCGCGCTGACGCTGAAAACGCCGGCCGCCGCGCTGACCTCGCGCACGGTTGGCGCGCATTTCGCCGGGCTGCTGGCGGAGATGCTCGGGCACCGGGTCGGCATCGCGGCCGAGCCGGGTGGTTTCCATCTATCGTGCGAAGCGGGCGGGAGCTGAATGCGCGTTCTGGCTCTATGAGACCAAAGACACGACGCGTCCCGGCGGAAGCCGGGATCCACTGTTCCACCGCCTGAGACCTGAGACGCTGAAAAATGGGCCCCGGCTTCCGCCGGGGAGCGAATCTTGAGAAAGCGTCAGTCGAGAATGATCGAGCAGCGCCTCAATCAGGCGCTCTTGAGCTGCGGCGCGGTGGCTTCGGTCGGGTCGCGCAGCACATAGCCGCGACCCCATACCGTCTCGATGTAGTGCTCGCCGCCAGTCGCCTGGGCGAGCTTCTTGCGCAACTTGCAGACGAACACATCGATGATCTTGAGTTCGGGCTCGTCCATCCCGCCGTAAAGATGGTTGAGGAACATTTCCTTGGTGAGCGTCGTGCCCTTGCGCAGGCTCAACAGCTCGAGGATGCCGTATTCCTTGGCCGTCAAGTGCAGCGGGTTCTGGTCGACGCTGACCACGCGGCTGTCGAGATTGACCACCAGCTTGCCGGTGCGGATCGTCGATTCGGGATGGCCCTTCGAGCGGCGGACGATCGCCTGGATGCGGGCGATCAGCTCGCGGCGGTCGAACGGCTTGGTGAGGAAATCGTCGGCGCCGAAGCCAAGGCCCTTGATCTTGTGGTCGAGCTCGACCAGCCCGGAGAGAATCAGGATCGGCGTGCGGACCCGCGCGGCGCGCAGCCGGCGCAGCACTTCGTACCCGTCGATATCGGGCAGCATCAGGTCGAGGATGATAATGTCGTAGTCGTAAAGCTTACCGATCTCCAGGCCGTCTTCGCCGAGATCGGTGGTGTCGCAAATGAAATTCTCTTTGCGCAGCATCAGCTCGATGCTGGCGGCAGTCGCGGCATCGTCCTCGACCAGCAGAACACGCATGGCAAGCCTCCGGGAAGCGCGCGAGCGGCGCTTCGTCGCTATCGTCGTTAACCAGTATTAGCGTGAGCGGTTAACAAATGATTATCTCGCGCCGGTTAATCACATGCCGGTTTCGATCGCTCGCTTAACCGGATTTTAGCACCGAGCGCCAACGATTGACAGACACCGCGGCTCCGGGCCGCTCGATCAGCGTACTTCAATCTGGGGCTGCGTCCTTTAATCCGGGGGAAAGTTGCATGAATTCGCGCGACGCTTTTCACCGTGCCCAGCACTGGCAGCTTGCCGAACGCCAGCGCTACCTGAGCGAACTCGAAGCACTCGACGAGAAACTGCGCGCCGACGTGGAGGCGCTGGCGGCGGAGATCGATCTGGCGGGCGGCGCCGACGCGCTGCCGAGCAACCCGCGGCTCGATCCGCATTTCATCCGCCCGCTCGTCGAACGGCGCGACAAGCTGCAGCGCTCGATCGCCGAGGTCGAGGCGCAGATCACCGACGCGCGGAACGCCGTCGCGGCGGCGCGGCAGGAGTTGAAGCTCGTCGAAGGCGCCGCAGTGCATGGCGGCTACCGCTTCGAGGACCGGCTGACCCGGCGCGCCCGTCGCTCGACCTGACGGCCGCGGCGGCACCGGCCGGGTTTTGCGGTGGCAGCGGGAAAGCTTCGTTAGCCCGGCACCCGCGCGGTCAGCGCTCCGCTTTGCTTCCGTCGCCGGCGGCGATAGGGTTGGCCGCGTCCACCGCTGCCGCCGAAGAGACCGCAAAATGCCCGTGCCGAAGCAGAGTTTCGAGCCCGATGCCGCCTGCCCGCTCGACGGCGTTCGCGTCGTCGACATGTCGCGTCTCGTCGCCGGCAACGCGGTCTCCTCGCAGCTCGCCGATTTCGGCGCCGAGGTCATCAAGATTGAAGACCCAGGCAAAGGCGACCCGCTGCGCGCCTGGCAGACGGACGGCGTCAGCGTCCACTGGAAGCTTTACGCGCGCAACAAGAAGAGCGTCGCGCTCAGCCTGCGGCCGGCGCGCGGGCGCGAATTGCTGCTCGACCTCATCTCGACCGCCGAGGTGCTGATCGAGAATTTCCGCCCCGGTACGCTGGAAAAGATGGGGCTCGCGCCGGCCGAGCTGTGGCAGCGCAACCCGCGCCTGGTGATCGTGCGCGTCTCGGGCTGGGGCCAGGACGGGCCCTACAAGGATCGGCCCGGCTTTGGCACGCTGGTTGAGAGCATGTCCGGGTATGCGTCGCGCACCGGCTTTGCCGACCGCGAACCCGTCTTGCCCCCGACTGCACTCGCCGACATGGTCGCCGGGCTCTACGGCGCCTTCGCGGTAATGGTGGCGCTGCGCCGGGTCGAGGTCGAGGGCGGCAGCGGCCAGGTGATCGACCTGCCGCTGCTCGATCCGCTGTTCTCGTTCATCGCCACCGAGGCGCCGATCTACAACCTCACCCGGGCGATCCGCCCGCGCACCGGCAGCCGCTCGGAAACCACCAGCCCGCGCAATGTGTTCCGCACCAAGGACGGGCGCTACATCGGCATCTCGGCGTCGATCCAGGCGATGTCGGAGCGGTTGTTCCGAGCCATCGGCCGCGCGGACATGATCGCCGACCCGCGCTTCCACAACAACACGCAGCGGGTGAAGAACGCCGAGGAAACCGAGGCGCCGATCGTCGCCTTCATCGGCGCGCGGACGCTCGACGAGAACATGGCGATCTTCGAAGCGGCAGAGGTTACCGCCTCGCCGGTCTACGACATTGACCAGTTCCTCGCCGACCCGCATGTCCAGGCGCGCGGCATCGTCGTCGACGTGCCCGACCCGCAGGTCGGCGAGCTGACGATGCACACGATCATCCCGCGGCTCGGCGACACGCCG
>DASZLY010000106.1:0-19217 GCA_035552135.1 Allostellaceae bacterium
TTTTGCCGCAGACCACGGATGAACACGCGCAGGTATTGCACCTCGTGTTCCTGCGCCGGGCCCCACACCTCGCGGAGTAGATGCCGATGCGTCAGCACCTTGCCGGCGTGCGCGACGAGGTGACGGAGCAGCCCGAACTCCCTTTCGAGGGTCGTCAGCAATTCGTCGCGCTCGGCCGGACCATATTTGTCAGCATAGCTCTTAAGACTCGACACGGTGCCGATAATCGATGTGAGCGGCGTCCGCAGATCATGCGAGATCGAGGTCAGGAGCGCCGCGCGCAGCCGCTCAGTCTGCCATCCAGAAAGAACTCGAGCGCCGCGTCGCCGCGAAAAACGAGTGGAAGATCATCGGCAGCTACGTATCGGGCAATGTCGCGGTCATGCAGGCCGAGTTGAAGATCGGCTTTATCGAGTACACGGGCGTGGATCACGTTGTCGTGTGGTGCATCTATGAGGTGGTCGGCGACAAGATCGCGACCGTCAGGCTGGTGGGTCAACTCACCGACCCCGGAACCGAGCAGTTCGTGCAATATGGGAAGCCGGCCAAATAACCGGGGTCTATTGTCAAGTCGAGGTGCCGTTTAGGCTGCCGCCGGCTGGGAGACACTTCCGATGCCCGAAAACCCGATTTCCGATCTGATCGAATTCCTGACTGACCGGAACTGGCCGACACCGGTGTTTTGGCTGTTGGTGATTGCCAGCGTCGCAATCGCCGTCCTGGCGTGGCGACGCTGTCCCGAGCAGCGGGATTTTTCGCACCTCGCGCAATGGGCGTTTCGCTTTGTGATGGGCGGCTTTTGGTGGCAGCAAACCCTGTGGAAATTGCCGCCGCTCTTTGCCCAGGACCCCACGGCCCCACTCACCACGGGCCTGGCGTACTGGATGAGTCAAATTGGCAAGTACGCGGCGATCCCGCTGCAAGGTGAGGTATTCAGCAGTATCGTCCTGCCGCATTTCTACGTCTTCGCGCCGATCGTCTACGCCGCCGAAGCGCTGGTCAGCGTGTCGCTGATGCTCGGCGTTTTCACGCGTTTCTTCGCGGCGTTCGGCGCCCTGCAAATCCTCAATCTGTGGCTCGGCCTTTACAATGCTCCGGGTGAGTGGCCATGGACCTATTTCTTCCTGCTCGTGCTGCAGTTGATGTTCGTGGTCCATGGTTACGGTCGCGCCTTGGGCATCGACGCGTTCCTATCGGCTTCACCGCCCAACGACAGTGATACAGGATTGATTCGGCGCCTGCTTGCCGCCGCGTCCTGAAGTTCCGCCCGAGGAGACCCGCCATGACAAAGTTGGTCAATTCAGCGACGATCCATAGCCTGTTTTCCGTGATTCTCGTCTTGGCGTCACCTTCCTGGGCGCAGACGCCAGCGCCCGTCGGCGAACAGATCGCTAAGGCCTATGGGCTCGACGGCTTCGGGCAAATCGAGGCGATCCGCTACACGTTCAACGCTCAGGTGTTGGGGAATAATGTCGCGCGTTCCTGGGTTTGGTGGCCCAAGACCGGCCAAATCTCCTACAAGGGGAAAGACAAAGATGGCAAGCCGGTGAAGGTGACTTATGTCGAATCACAGCTCGACGCGGCGTCCGCCAATGTGAAGGACGCGATCGAGCCGGCCTTCGCGAACGATAAGTACAATATGATCTTCCCTCTGCAATCTTATTGGGACGGCGCCGCCTTGCACGACAAGGGCATGCAAAAATTGCCGTTAGGCGAGGGCTCGGCCCGGTTGGTGGTGGTGGACTATTCGCCCGGCGATGTTTGGGATCTCTATCTTGCGCCCGACTACCGCGTCGAGGCATTCGTCTTTCATCGCGGTGATTCCGGGCTGAAGCCGACTCTCGCTGTCGCCACCTGGGGTGCCTATAAGAAAACCGGCCCCTTGCTGATCTCGACCGACCGCCGCGGCACGGCCGACGGCCAGCCGTTGCGCGTCTGGTTTACCGACCTGGCCGTCAAACTGGCGGGTTCTGACGAGTGGATCAACGCGCAATAGGAGGCGCTAAGGCGGGCCGGCGTTCGGCGGCGATACGCACGAGAGCCGCCAGGATGCGCCAGCTCGCCCGTAGCGTCCCGCGCAGATTGCCTGAGACTTTCGACTGCCCGCCGGCGCGCCGGCGATGCGCGACCGGCAGCTCGAGAATGCGCAGCCCGGCGCGCGCCGGGCGCATCTGCATTTCAAGGTTCCAGCCATAGGTCTCTTCGCGCATGCCGAGACACTGCAAGGCATCGCGGCGGATCGCCCGGAACGGGCACATATCGGTGTAGCCGATGCCATAGAGTAGCCGCATGGCAGCGCCCAGCGCCCGCCCCGCGATGAGCTGGTGCGGGGCCATGCTCCCCGGCTCCCTGTTGCCGCGGGTGCGCGAGCCGATCACGAAATCGCACCGGCCTTCGATAAGAGACGCAAGCAAAGTCGGGATCAGTTCCGGACAATCGCTGCCATCGCCGTCGAGAAAGACGACAATGTCACAATCGGCCGCAGCTTCGACGCCGGCGCGGCAAGCTCGCCCATAGCCACGCTCGCGCAAGCTGACGACCTGCGCGCCGGCCGCCTGCGCCCGTTTCACCGTGCGATCGCGACTCGAACTGTCGACGACGATGATCATATCGACTGCGTCGCGCGGCACCGCGGCGATCACGCCGCCGATCGCTTCCTCTTCGTCGAGGGTCGGGATGACAAGCGCAACGCGCGGCCGTGCCACCGCTTAGAGGCTCCAGCGCAATCCGCAACTCGCGCAGGCGCGCGGCGGCGCATCGCTCAGCAACGCGCTGCGAAATTCCTGATACCGCGGCCCGTTCCAGACATCCCGCAGGCTTTGCTGCGTCGCATCGCCCAAGGTGAAGCTGTCGTAGCCGCGCAGCGAAAACGGCGCAATGCAGCAGGGGATCGCGCGACCATGCGCGGTGAAATACATCAGCGTCCAGGGACGGCGGCACAGCGACCACGGCCGCGCTTCGTCTTGCGGCGCAAGGCTCGTGGCGGGATCGGTCGCGCCCGATGCATTGAACTTGATCCCCAACTCGCGCGCCAACGCCTCCGCTTTGCCGACAAGCCGGCCCTCTTCGTCGTCGCCGCCAGCGAAGAGTGCCGATTCCGGCCGCGCCAGGCCCTGCCCATCGGGAAAATAGACGAGGCGTTGGAGATAGACCTCCTCGACATCGATATCGCGAGCGAGACGGACGAAATCCGTCAGCTGCGCCACCGTTTCCTTCAATCCAGTCAGCCACAGCGACACGCGCGGCCGGCCGTCCGCAAGCTCGCGCTGCATGGCCCGGAAGGCGCGGATATTGCGCACGATGCGACCGAACATGTCGCGCCCGCGCACCAGCTTGAACGCCTGCGGCTCGGCCGCGTCGAGCGACACGCGCAACTCGTCGAGGCCGCTATCGATCAGCTCCTGCCCCTTGCGCCGGGTGAGCAGCGTGCCGTTGGTGTTGAACAGAACATAAGTGCCGCGATCCTTTAGATAGCGGATCATGCGCGGCAGCGCGCGCACCATCATCGGCTCGCCGACGCCGTGCAGCACGACGCGGGCGATGCGCGGAAACTGGTCGACAATCCTGGTGAACAGCTCCCACGACATGTCCTCCGGCGGTTCCAGCGCCTCGAAGGTCCGCGGACAGGTCGTGCAGAGCAAATTGCAGCGGTTTGTCGTCTCAATATAGAGGCACACCGGTTCGACATCGGCGAGCGGCCCCCGCTCGCTGGCGACGTGGTCGAAATACCGGTTCGGGTCGCGCAGCATCGGCTCACTGACGCCAACCGACATGACCTAGCCCCTCAAAACCTCGCGCCGGCGATAGTGCCGGAAATCAACGATCGCCAAGACCACAAACGGCACATAGATGGTCGACTGGATCATCAGCTGCTGCGCGCTCGGGACAAAGACGTAATCCCTCAGCAGGTAAAGCAAAAGGCACGCGTTTGTGAGCCACAGCAGCGCAAACGACCGCACAAAGCAGGCAAAGACGATCAGCCAGGCAAAATACCAGGGGTAGTGCGGTGAGACAAAAAACATGAACAACCCCGCCAGTGTCGCCGCCATCCCGTAGGGTGACGGCGCGCGCTGGCGGCGGAAGACGAAGGCGGCGGAGAGGAGGGCCAGGACGGCAACGGCGGCGAGGGCGTAAATCTGCGCATCCAACGCCGCGAGCGCCGGCACGCGGTGCAGCAAGTCCAACAGGTAAAAACCTACGCCGGCACCGTTGAAGCCTTCCTGTCGGGCATATCCCGGCAGAAAGCCGAGGATCCCTGATCCGGCGGAAACAAACGGCAAATAGCCGACGACGATCGCAACAACAAAGGCGACCGGCAGCCGCCAGCCCCAGCGGCGATACAAGGCCGGCAACAAGACCATGGGGTAAAACTTGATCAGGGTCGCGCCCGTTAGAAACAGCCCGCTCAGCCCGTCGCGCTGCCGCCGCATCGCCCAGAGCGCCGCGACACAAAACGCGATCAAAGGACCATCGATGTGGCCGCTGCCCGCAAACTCCCAAATCGGCAGCGGATGCCACGCGTAGACGATCACCCGGGCGGTCGGCAGGCCCTCAAGCGCCAGGAGACGCGCGAGCAGGGCAAAGGTGATCATCTCGAAAATCACCACGGAGATTTTCATCGCCGTCACCGACCCGCTAATGCGCGTGACGACCAGGAAGAGCCCTTCGGCGATCGGGGGATAAATCGTGGGCGCGTATTGGCTGGCGATCTGCGGGTAAATGTCGTGATCGCGCAGCGGCTCCACTTGCGGGTCGGCTGGCGCAAGGAGATACGGGTTGAACCCCGCCGCCTCGACCTGTCCGTCCCAAACGTAACGGTAGATGTCGCTCGACAGATAGGGCGGCGCGAACACCGTCGGTGCCCGCATCACGATGGCCAGCACTGCGATCGCCAGCACGACGCGGCGCGAGGAGCCGCCGGCCCAGCACAGCCACACCGCAGCGGCATAGACCGCAGATTGCAGCGCAGCAACGATGAGGAAGCGATCGAGATTGTCTTCCAGCTGAAACAGCAGGCCCGCCATGGTCAGCGCGACAAGCGTTATGCCGCAGGCGATCAGCGCGCTGATACGGCGCCCACTCACGTGAGTTCGCGAAAGAGGCTTTGCAGGCAAGCCGAGGTGTGGCGCGCCGGGTAAATCGCCGGCCCGTCGCCTGCTAGCTGGAATTGCGCATGCAGTCGCCGCAAAGAGCCGATGTCGTCAACGTCGTACCAGACCTGCAGCAGGGTCGCGACGAGGCCGATCTCGTGGCCGCGTTCGTTGGTCTGGGCAAGCACTTGCGGGGTGCTCCAAGCAATGTCTTCGAACAGGCGGCGATGCGCTTGCTTGAGGCCGATCAGGTAGTAGCCGCCATCCTCGGCGGGGCCGAGGACAAGCCGGTCGCCGGGAGGGGCGAGCGCGCGGACCGCTGCGACGAGGATCGATGTCGGCAGCGTCGGACTATCCGAGTTGATGAGACAGACGGAGCCGTAGCCGGCGCCCAGCAAATCCGCCGCTGCATCGTAGAGGCTCGCACCCAGCCCCGGTCGCCGCGATGGCAGGAGCCGCGTCTCCGGCGGCAGCAGCGGCCGAAATTCGGCTTCGGCGTCCGGCGGGGCGAAAGCGATGTAGCCCTCGATGGCCGCTTGCTGCGCGGCGGCGGCGATGTTTTCGGCGGCGTCGCGAATAAAACAGGCACTCAACGCAGCAGCGTCTTCCGCCGATAATGGCGGAACCAAGCGGGTCTTGGCATGGCCCACCCGGGGCGCCTTGGCCATGATCGCGATCGCGCAACAATCATCGCGGCCGCTGCTCACGCGGGCGGGCTTTCCAGCGCGCGCCATGCCTGCGCCACAGCGTTGACGACGTTCAGCGAGGCATAGGCGCCATCCGCCTCGCCCTTCTCGAAGTCACCGCCGCTGACGGCCATCTGGTTGGTGACATGCGCCAGGCAAAGCACCGGCTTTTGCCGTGCCTGAGCAAACGCGTAAAGCGCCGCCGCCTCCATCTCGACCGCGAGAATGCCCCGCTCGCGGCACCGCTCGATCGCCCCCGCGGTCTCGCGGAACGGTGCGTCGGTCGTCCACGCGGCCCCGCGATAGACCTGTAGCTGGCGGTCGCGGAGTGCCCGCATCGCCGCGTCGACCAGCGCCGGATCGGCCGCGGAGAATTCGGCGGGCGGCAGGTAGTGGTAGCTGGTGCCTTCGTCACGCAACGCGCGGTCGATTACGACAAAATAGGGCGGCGGCCCCTGAGCCACGATCTGGCCCGCCGAGGTAACGCTCAACAAAAACCGGCAGCCCGAGACAAAAAGTTGCTCGGCGAGCAGCACGGCGAATGACGCTCCGACCGCGCAACCGATAATGCCCAAACGCGCACCTTCGTAATCGAATTCGTAGAGCTCGGTATGGTAGCACGCCCAGGCGGCCGACAATGCCGCGCGGCCCTCGCGACGCAGCAGACGCAAGATGTCGCCGTCGGGGTCAAGCACGCAGATTTCCGGGATGTCGGCCTCGGGAATGGATTTTTGCCGCCTGGCCTCGCGCAACAGATTGGCCGGCTCAAAAACCGATGGGACGGTGAGCTCTTTACCCGACAGGATCGGTGGCACGAATACCGAGTTGTCTTCCGCGGCCATCGCCGTGTTGTCAATGATCGCCGATCTGGACGTCAAGGCATCATCCAAGTTGAGTACCATCTGGTTGCCAGAACAGGGCGAGGCGGCGTAGCACACCACATGCAAGAGATATCCCTGAGATGCTCGGGATGGCCGCTTTGGGGCAACTTGCGACGGCGCCGCTGCCAAGACTGAGCGGCTGCTGTTCCTGGGTAAGGCGACCTTTGGCCGGGCATTCAGAAGGGCGACCTAGCGCCGCTAACGGACAAAGCACGCGGCGAGTTTACCCGGATATGTAGGATCGTCAGAGAAGGAACACGGGGAGATGCCTGCTCCGAGCGGATGCCGAAGCAGTAGCCGACGATCAGCATCCGGATCATCAGTTCGGGATCGATCGACGGCCGACCGATGTCGCTGTAGAACGGCGCCAGCTCCCGCCTCAGGCCGTCGAGTTCGACAAACCTGTCGATCGACCGCAGCAGGTGCCCGTTGGGTAGGTAGGTCTCTAGCGGGAACTCATAAAACAAAGCCGCCTGCGCGGCGTGCCGATCGCCCATCATGATGTTCAGTCCCCCCAACAGGACTGAATCAGCGAACCCATCTCGCCGCAAGCGCCGACTTTTTCAACACAATCGGGCATGAGGAGCGGTTCCGGCAACCAATGCCGAGCGACCATTATCGGTTTCAAGAGCGGTCCTTGGTACCCAGGATTCGGTCAAAACCTCTGAATGGGCTTTCCGTTGCAATCTGCTCGACATTCTCATCGAGAAGCTAGCGGACGCGCGTTGCGCCATGGCCGCGACGGTTTCGAGCAGCACAGGCCATTTCGATGCAAACGGTGGTAGCGGGTGAGGAGGGTTGCGTTCGGTTGCCTCTGCAAAGAGCATCCCGTTCGGGAAAAATCAGGGGAGCCGTCTGCGCCTTACCGGCGGCCGAAGCAATTCTGCGGGTTCAACCCCGAGCACCTTCGCCAGCTTACCCATGATCTCCAAGCCGACGTAGCTTGTGCCCTTTTCCAGCTTGCTTGCGTAGGTTCGGTTGACCCCGGCTTCGTAAGCTAGCGTCTCATGTGATAGCCCCTTCTCGTGCCGAGCACGACGCAGGTTGGCCGCGAATAGCTGCCGGAGATCCGTCCGGCAAGCACAACTTGCTGTTGCTTATTGACCCACCGCTTTAAAACAACAAAATGGCGTTGATCGTGAGGCGAATGCCGTGAGCTTTCCCGACACCCACCTGCCTGGCTTGCGGATCGAATATGGAGAGTTGGCCGGCACAGCGTTACCGATCGAGGTTCAACTCGCAGCGATCCTGTCTCGCGAAGCACGATCCGCCACCCGAGAAAGCTCCACCTCAATCGGGCCGGGCTGGGTATACGTACTCACTAACCCAGCGCACCCCGACCTCGTAAAGATCGGCTTCACCGGGGGCGGCTTTCGAGCCGCCCCTTTAATATCACGCGTTCCCTGTGCTAACCGGATAGGGATATCGGCTTAAATCCTCAGTTTTTGCCAACCATGCACAAACTGAATCAACGGCGCGCAACTACTGGGCATCGCCTTCGGGAGGCAGGGGCTGGAGGTTCAAATCCTCTCACTCCGACCAATTTCCCTATTCGCGCGTTTCCCGGCCGGCTCGGCGCCCGGCCGTGTTGCCATGTCCATGGCGTCGGCCAATAGCATGCCCCCCGACCGCCAGGGACGATCGGGGGGCATCAGGCTTGCCGCCGGGGGCGCATCCCCGGCTCCGACGGTTGGGAGCAGGCTACTCCCAGAACGCCATGACGACCTTGTTGTCGCTGTCGAGGATCAGGTTGATCCGGTTCGGATTGTGGACCTGCCCCTTGACCCCGTGCGTCGGGGCGATCGCCCGGTAGTCAGGCGGCAGATCGCCACCATAGACGATGCCCGCGCCGGCCTGGCCCTGCCCCTTGTCGACGAACTTCTTGCCGACGCAATCCTTGCAGTCGCTCGCCTTGACCTGCGCCTGCGCGCTGCCGTTCATCTGCTTCAATTCGAGCGCGTTGCCGTAGGCGCGTACCCGCACGCCCTTGAAGCTGTGGCCGGCTTCGAGCGCGAAATCGGCGGAAATAGGCATAAAACCCTCGGCCTTCTGCGATTGCTCGGGGCTGGCGGCGATGAACTGCAGATCGAGGATGTCGTCGGCCGGCTTGCCGTAGAAGAACGGCACCAGCTGCGGTCCGGTCCACCCGGCGGAGCTGACCAGCCCGGTGACGCGGACGATATCGATCTTCGGCTCCAGCGTCCCGTGGATCACCTCGATCCCGGTGACATAGAGCACCGGCACCTCAAGCGGGCGCGTCGCCCCGGCCGGGCCGGCGGCATTGTCGTCCGACCCGGTCTGCTGGTAGCCGAGCGGGGCGTTGCTGCCCTGATTGGCGGGCTGCTGTTGCTGCTGCGCGAAAGCGCCGGCGGACAGGGTCGCCGCCAGCATCGCCGCCGCGGCTACCGCGCAAATTCTCGAATAGATCATCGTCATCCCCATTCTCCGCAGTGAGTGCGATTGTCTTACCCAACCGGCGAGGCGTTCGCGGCGGCGCGCGCCGCCTCCCCGCCTTCGCCGAAACCCGGCAATCGTTCGAGCCGATCGAGCACCAGATCGGTGACGCGCATCTTGGTTATCCGGCAATAGGTCGTTTCCGCGGTCGCAAAGCTGCCGTTCTCGAACAGCTTGTTGACCGGCTCGCCGCCGCCGCAGACGCTGAAATACTCGCAACCCTTCCGGCACTGCGCGATCCCGGCATCGATATCCGCCTTCATCCGCGCCAGCAGCGGCCGCGCCGCCAGATCGATCAGCCGGTCGCGATTGATGTTGCCGAGCACGAAATCGTCGTAAAGCGGGCTCTTCAGCCCGAGCAGCTCGGGCGAGAAGGTCGCGATGTTCCCGGTCCAATCCATGCTGGTGATCGCGAACGGGGTCGCCAGCTGGTTGAAGAACCCGGTTTCGTGCGGCCGGAAGATATTGCGCTGCGCGTCGTCGATTTCGCGGATGAATTTGAGTTGCCCGGGATGCGCCGCCGAGAGGCGCCAGAACTCGCTGAGGAAGCGGTAGTACGCATCCTCGATGCCCGCCTCGGCAAAGCTCGCCGAGCGATGCTCGCCTTCGCTTTCCTCGACATTGAAGCAGACCTGGTCGATGCCCTCGGCGAGGTAGAAATCGAACATCTCGCGCGGCGCGGCGAGGCTCTCGGCGGTCAGCACCGAGATGACGTGAAACGGCACGCCGCGCTCCTTGAGGCGCCTGACGCCGGCGATCGTCTTGTCGAAGGTGCCGCGCCCGGATCGGGTGACGCGGTTGCGGTCGTGCAGAGGCTGCGGTCCGTCGATGCTGACACCGATGCCGATCTCGGCTTCGGTGACGAAATCGCACCAGGCATCGTCGATCAGCGTGCCGTTGGTCTGGAATGAGTGCCTGACCGGCAGCCCCGCCGGCTTCAGCCCGTCGATCATCGCGAAGGCGCGCCGGTAAAAGGCAACCGGCAGCACCATCGGCTCGCCGGCGTGCCAGACGACGCTGAGCCCCTCGTCCGCCCATCCCGAGGCAAAAACCTGGCTGAAGAGATTGTGCAGAGTCTCCTCCGCGACGACCGCCTTGTTGGTGCGGTCGGGAAGGTAGCAGTAGCGGCAATCGATATTGCAGAACGGGGTCGGCTGGACGACCAGCAACTGAATCTGGGGCATCTCGGGGTTGCCCGTCGTCCGCCTCCCTACGCGGCGCTTCTTACCAATTGTGGAACCAATTGCCCCAGTTGCGCCAGTTGTGCCAGTTGTTCCAGGGATAACCCCCGCCCCAGCCTCCGCCCCAGCCTCCGCCCCAATTGCCCCAGGCGAGCCGGCCCTCCGCCTTGGCGGCGGCGGTCTTCTCATCGGCGAGCGCGGCAACGGCGTCGCGCACTGCGGCGAGCCGCTCCGAAACCTTCTCCTTGTCGGCAACTGACGGCTGCGTATCGGTTGGAGTCGCGGCCGCCGCTGCCGGAGAGGCCGCGCCGAGCGCCAACGATACGCCCACGGCTCCGGCAGGAGCCAATTGAGTGAGAACTGTCTGGTATTTCAGCCGCAGCGACAATGTTTCCTCCTTGATCGGCGACCGGGGATCGGCTGCCCCGGGTTCGCGCCCGGGACACGAAGGCTAAGGAGCGGACCCGGCAACCGCCGGGTTGAGAGTGGTACGGGCCGTCAGCTCCGACGGTTCCCATCGCTCGTATACCCTGCCCTTTAGCATGCGTCAAATTGGCACGAGCGGGGGTGTGGCTACGCCGGCTGGCGGGGCTCGACCCAGGGCGGCGCCAGCGTCGCGATGCGCCCGTAGACGGGGCAGCTCTCATCGTGCGCGCCGCCGAGATAGCCAAGGCTCATCAGGAACTCGTTGACGATCTCGCCGCCGGTGAAGCGGAAAGTCTTCTTGAACAGCGTGACCCATTCCTCGCGCGAGCGCGGGTGATGGGCGTCGAGCCACGCGGCAAACGACCCGTGCTCGCGGCGCAGCTCCTGAATGCGCCGCGCATTGTCGATCACCGCGGCGATCTTGAGCCGGTTGCGCACGATCCCCGCATCCTGCATCAGCCGCGCAACATCGTCCGGCCCGAACGCCGCGACGCGATCGACCGCGAATCCCGCGAAGGCGGCGCGAAACGCCTCCCGCTTGCGCAGCACCGTCGCCCAGGACAGCCCGGCCTGGTTGATTTCCAGCGCCAGCCGCTCGAACAAGACCGCCTCGTCGCGCGACGGAAACCCGTATTCCTCGTCATGATAGGGGCCGTGCAGCGGGCTCGCCGGCGCGGCAAGGCAATAGGCGGCGCTCACCTCATCCTCCGCGGAAGCTGATCCAAGGCTCGATGACGAAGATATAAATACCCGCCCAGACGACTGCGGCAATCACCGATGTCAGCGCCACCTTGCGCCACATGAAGGGCTGCTTCGGCGCCCCCAGGCCGTGCCCGGTGTCGCCCGGCTCGGTCGGCTTGATCCAGAGCGGCAGCGTCATGAACAGCACCACCCACCAGGTCAGAACGTAGACGACGATCCCGGTTACCCAGCCCAATCACACCTCTTCGAGCTCGATCAGCGTGCCGCAAAAATCCTTCGGATGGAGGAACAGCACCGGCTTGCCGTGCGCGCCGATCCGCGGCTCGCCATCGCCGAGCACCCGCGCACCGGCGGCGCGCAGGCGGTCGCGTGCTTCCGTGATGTCGGCGACCTCATAGCAGACATGGTGCATCCCGCCGTCGGGGTTACGTGCGAGAAAACCGCGCACCGGCGAGGCGTCGCCGAGCGGTTCGAGCAGCTCGATCCGGGTGTTGCCGAGCTCGACGAAAACCGCCGTCACGCCATGCTCGGGCAGCGCATGCGGCGGCATGACCGTCGCGCCCAGCGTATCGCGATAGAGCGCCGCCGCGGCCGCCAGATCGGGGACGACGATCGCGACATGGTTCAGCTTTCCGATCATCGTGAGCAGGCCTCCGGGCCTCACAGCCGGACGAGTTGCACCTGGATCAGCGCGCGCTTGCCGATCCGCTCGTTGATCGCCTTGCGCAGCGCGCGGTTGGCGGCGTCGCGCACCGCATCGTCGTCACGCCGCATCGCCTTGGGCAGCGATTCGACGGCGGCGCTCGCCGCGTCACCCAGGGCGGTCGCGACCTTTTCGGTCTCGTTCGCCTCAATGAGGCCGATCAGCGACACTTGCGGCGGTGCGGCGAGGCCCCCGGCGCGGTCGATGACCAGGCTGGCCACGACCGCGCCCTGATTGCCGACGCGGCGGCGTTGCTGCAGCGCGCCGCCATCAACCCGCAGCAGCCGCCTGCCGTCGCTGGCGACGCGGCCCGCCGGCACCTGGCCGGCAATCGTCGCGCCCTGCGCGTCGAGCCGCACGACATCGCCGTTCTCGACGATCAACGCATCGGAAACCTGACACTCCATCGCCAATTGCGCATGCGCCTGAAGATGGCGCGCCTCGCCATGCACCGGGATCGCCACGTGCGGCCGCACCATCTGATACATGCGCACCAGCTCGGCGCGCGCCGGGTGCCCCGAGACATGCACGAAATGATCGTCGGTGGTGACGATCTCGACGCCGAGCCGCGCCAGCGAATTCTGCAGCCGGCCGATCGGCTTCTCGTTGCCCGGGATGATGCGCGACGAGAAGATCACGACGTCGCCCTGATCGAGGACGATGTGCGCGTGGTCCTCGCGGGCGATCCGCGCCAACGCGGCGCGCGGCTCCCCCTGGCTGCCGGTGCAGATCAGCAGGATGCGGTCGGCGGGCACGTAGCCGGCCTCCTCCTCGGTCAGGAAGCGCGGCAGGTCGGTGAGATAGCCGTTTTCGCGCGCCGCCTTGTCCATGCGCCACAGCGAGCGGCCGATCAGCGCCACGTCGCGGCCATGCGCCTGGGCGGCCTCGGCGATCGTATGCAGCCGCGCCACATTCGACGCGAAGCACGCGACCGCGACCCGCCCCTCGTAGCGTCCGATCAGCTCGCTCAGCGACTCGCGCAGCTCGGCTTCCGAGCGGGTATGGCCTTCGACCAGCGCATTGGTCGAATCGCCGACCATCGCGATGACCCCTTCGTCGCCGATGCGGGTTAGCGCCGCCTCGTCGGTGACGTCGCCGATCAGCGGGTCGGGGTCGAGCTTCCAGTCGCCGGTATGCATCACCGTGCCGACCGGGGTGCGGATCGCGACGGCGTTCGGCTCCGGGATCGAGTGGGTCAGGGTCACCAGCTCCAAGTCGAACGGGCCGATCGTGAACCGCCCCGACATCGGCACGACGGTGATCTTGGCCTTGCCGGCGAGCCCGGCCTCTTCGAGCTTGGCGCGCAGCAGCGAGGCGGTGAACGGCGTCGCCCAGATCGGGCATTGCAGCTGGGGCCAGAGATAGGGGATCGCGCCGATATGATCCTCGTGCGCGTGCGTCGCGACGATGCCGAGGAGCTTGTCCTTGCGCTCGACGATAAAGGCCGGATCGGGCATCACCACGTCGAGACCCGGCTGCGAATCGTCGCCAAAAGTGACGCCGCAATCAAGCATCAGCCATTGGTCGCGATAGGCATAGAGGTTGAGGTTCATGCCGATCTCGCCCGATCCGCCGAGCGGGACGAAATAGAGCCCCTTCGCGTCGCGCTCGAAGGCGCGGTCCAATGCCGATGCGGCCGCCGCCGGCGCCGTCTTTTTCATCGATTGCGATTGCGCCGATAGATCAGACGAAGCCCCCACAACGTCAGATCGGGATCGACCTTCTCGATCGACTTGGTGGCGCCGGCGAAAAGCGGCGCGAGCCCGCCGGTGGCGACAGTGCCCATCGCCTCGCCGCGCTCGTCGCGGATGCGCTGGACGAGCCCCTCCAGCATGCCGACATAGCCCCAGAACACCCCCGACTCCATCGCCGCGATGGTGTTGCGCCCGACCACGGCGGGCGGCTTACGAATCGCGATATGCGGCAGCTGCGCCGCCGCCATTTCGAGCGCCTGCAGCGACAGGTTCGGCCCCGGCGCGATGATCCCGCCGCAATAGCTGCCGTTCTTGTCGACGACGTCGAAATTGGTCGCGGTGCCGAAATCGATGACCATCAGCGGCGTCTCGTAGCGGTCCTGCGCGGCGACCGCGTTGGCGACGCGATCGGCGCCGACACTCTGCGGCGGCATGTCGACATCGATGCCGATGCCCGGGTTGCAATCGCCGCTGCCGACGACCAGCGGCTCGCTGTTGAGATAACGCCGGCACAGCGACAAAAGGTTGAAGCTCGCGTCGGGCACGACATTGGCGATCACCGTCGCGTCGATGTCGCTCGGCTTGAGCCCGGCGAGCGCCAGCAATTGGGTGAGCCACACGGCGTATTCGTCCGCGGTGCGGCGCGCGTTGGTCGAGACCCGCCACGACGCGCGCAGATTATCGCCCTCGTACACCGCGAAGACGGCGTTGGTGTTGCCCGAATCGATCGCGAGCAGCATCTAAGCCACCGCCGGAAAGACTTCGCCTGCGGCGATGCGCCGGCGCCCGCCGGGCATGTCGAGGAGCAGCGCGCCGTCATCGTCGAGGTCGAAGAAACGCCCGTCGAGCGTGTCGCGTTCGAGCCGCACGCGGATCGCCTCGCCGAGGCCCATCGCGCGCTCGAGCCAAGCGGTGCGGACCGGGCCGAACCCGTTGACTTGCCATACCTCCAGCCACCCGGCGAAATGCCGGACCAGCGCCGCGAGCATTGCCGGCGGCGCGATGCCGGGAGCGCCCTCCTCGGCAAGCGATGTCGCCGAATAGGGGGTCTCGCGCGGCGACGAGACGAGGTTGACGCCGATCCCGAGGACCACGAAGTCGGGCCGGTCGCCCGCAAGCATCTCGGTTTCGAGCAGGATGCCGGAAACCTTCTTGCCGTTCGCCAACAGGTCGTTCGGCCATTTGCAGCGCAGTCCGACCTTCGGCGCCAGCTCCCCGATGGCATCGTAAACGCCGAGAGCCGCGACAAAGCCGAGCTGCGCCGCGGCGGCGGCGCGGCATTGCGGCCGCAACAGGGTCGAGGAGTAGAGATTGCCCGGCGGCGACACCCATTGCCGGCCGCGCCGGCCGCGCCCCGCGGTCTGCTGGCCGGCGCGGATCACCAGCCCCTCGGGCTCGCCCGCGCGCGCCAGCCGCTTTGCCTCGTCATTGGTGCTGCCGATCGTCTCGTAGGCGATCACCCGGAACGGCGGCGGCAGCGCCTCGGTCGTCATTTTTGCCGCGTCATTTGGCGAACAGCGACGCCGCTGCCGCCTCGGCGCTGCCGACGACCGGGTCGGGCAGCAGGAAGAAGAACATCGTCACGATCGCCGTCACCACCAGCACCGCCTTCAGCTCGACCGAGATCGGCCGGTCGAACGCGCCCGCCGGCTCGTCGAAATACATCACCTTGACGATGCGCAGGTAGTAGAACGCGCCCACCACGCTGGTGACGACGCCGATGATGGCGAGTCCGTTCAGCTTCGCGTCGATCGCGGCGAGGAAGATGTAGAGCTTCGAGAAAAACCCGGCGGTCGGCGGAATGCCCGCCATCGCGAACATGAAGATCGCGAGCGCCAGGGCCAGCCCCGGCTGGGTGCGCGACAGCCCGGCGAGGTCGTTGATGCCTTCGAGCATCTTGCCCTGCTGGCGCATGCACAGAATGACCGCAAACGTGCCGACATTCATGAACAGATAGATCGCCATATAAACGAGAACGCCGCGAATGCCGGCGGGGCTCGCCGCGGCGAGGCCGATCAGCGCATAGCCGATATGGCCGATCGAGCTGTATGCCATCAGCCGCTTGATATTGGTCTGGGCGATCGCGGCGACCGCGCCCAGCACCATCGAGGCGACCGACAGGAAGACGATAACCTGCTGCCACTGGGCGATCATCGCGCCGAACGGCTCGATGAGGAACCGCATGAAGAGTGCGATCGCCGCCATCTTCGGCGCCACCGCGAAGAATGCGGTGACCGGGGTCGGCGCGCCCTCGTAGACGTCGGGCGTCCACATGTGGAACGGCACCGCCGAGACCTTGAAGGCGAGGCCGACCGTGACGAAAACCAGGCCGATAATCAGCCCCGGCGATGCCGGTCCGGCGCCGGTCAGCACCGTCGCGAGCGCCGCGAAGCTTGTCGTGCCGGCAAAGCCGTAAATCATCGAGGCGCCGTAGAGCAGCATCCCGGACGACAGCGCGCCGAGCACGAAATATTTGAGCCCGGCCTCGCTGGACCGCACGGAGTCGCGGTCGAAGCTGGCGACGACGTAAAGCGCCAGGCTCTGCAATTCGAGGCCGAGATAGAGAGTGATGAGGTCGTTGGCCGAGACCATGACCATCATCCCGGTCGCGGCCAGCAGTACCAGCACCGGGAATTCGAAGCGGGCGATGCGGTGCTCTTCGTTGAACCGCATCGCCATGACGATCGACACCGCCGAGCCGATCAGCACCAGCGCCTTCATGAACAGCGCGAACGCATCGGTGACGAACATGCCGTAGAACGCGACGTGCCGGTCGAGCCCCATCCGCGACGCCAGCACCAGGATGCCGATCAGCACCAGCACCGACAGCCACGAGACGAGCCGCGTCGAGCCTTCCCCGCGGAGCACGCCGATCAGCAGCAGCACCATCGCGGCGCAGGCGAGCGCGATCTCGGGCAGGGCCGGCAGGAAATCGGGAGCGGCGGCGAGCGGCATGGCTTCTACTCCAGGCTCGCGCGCTGGCCGGCCTGGGCCGCGCCGACCTGCTGCACCAGATGGTCGACCGAGGCACGGATCGGTCCGAGGAACGAGCTCGGGTAGATCCCCATCCACAGCACCAGGATCAACAGCGGCGCAAACACCGCCGTCTCGCGCGGGCTGAGGTCGAGAATGTTGCGCAGGTCGTCGCGGGTGATCGTGCCGAAGATCACCCGGCGGTAGAGGTAGAGCATATAGGCGGCGCCGAGGAACATCGCGGTCGCCGCGAGAAAGCATTCGAGCGTCGAGACGCGGAACGTCCCGAGCAGGATGAGGAATTCGCCGACAAACCCGCTGGTGCCCGGCAGGCCGACCGAAGCCAGGGTGAAGGCCATGAAGACGAAGGCATACGCGGGCATCCGCTCCACCAGCCCGCCATAGCGCGCGATGTCGCGGGTATGGATGCGGTCATAGACGACGCCGACGCAGAGGAAGAGCGCGCTCGACACCAGCCCGTGGCTCAGCATCTGGATCACCGCGCCCTGCACTGCCTCGCTCGTCACCGCGAAGATGCCCATCGTCACAAAGCCCATATGGGCGACCGACGAATAGGCGATGAGCTTCTTCATGTCGGTCTGCGCCAGCGCGACGAGCGAGGTGTAGATCACCGCCACCGCCGAGAGCGCGAACATCATCGGCGTGAAGTAATGCGAGGCGAGCGGGAACATCGGCAGCGAGAAGCGCACGAGACCGTAGCCGCCCATCTTCAACAGCACGCCCGCAAGGATCACCGAGCCGGCGGTCGGCGCCTCGACATGCGCGTCGGGCAGCCAGGTATGCACCGGCCACATCGGCACCTTGACCGCGAACGAGGCGAGGAATGCGAGGAACAGCCATTTTTGCAGGGCGAACGGGAAGGCGTGATGCAGCGCCACCTCGATATCGGTGCTGCCGGTCTGGAAATAGACCGCGAGGATCGCCAGCAGCATCAGCACCGAGCCGAGCAGCGTGTAGAGGAAGAACTTGAATGCGGCATAGACCCGGCGCGGCCCGCCCCATACCCCGATGATGAGGAACATCGGGATCAGCACACCCTCGAAGAACACGTAGAAGACGATGAAATCGAGCGCACAGAACATGCCGACCATCAGCGTCTCGAGGACGAGGAAGGCGATCATGTATTCCTTGACCTGGACGTGCACCGACTGCCAGCTCGCCAGCACGCACAGCACGGTCAACAGCGTCGACAGCAGCACGAAGAACAGCGAGATGCCGTCGATCCCCATGTGGTAGCTGATCTCGAAGCCGCCGATCTTGACCCAATGCGCCTTCTCGACGAACTGGAACGCGGCGGTCGCCGGATCGAAATCGACCCACAGCGCGATCGACAGCAGAAACACGATGATCGAGGTCGACAGTGCGATGTTGCGCGCGTTGCGCGCGACGATCTCGGGGTCGCCGCGCGTCGTCATGATGAACCCGACGCCGACCAGCGGCAGGAAGGTCACCAGCGAGAGCAGCGGCCAGTGGGTCATAGCGTTCATGGCGCGCTCACCGCGGGATCAGGTACCAGGTGATCAGCGCGACGACGCCGATCAGCATGGCAAAGGCGTAATGGTAGACATAGCCGGTCTGCAGCCGGCTCGCCTCGCGCGCCAGTTCGCGCGTCGCGGCGGAGATGCCGTCCGGCCCCAGCCCGTCGATAATGGTTCCGTCGCCGGTCTTCCACAGACCGTCGCCGAGGCTGAAGGCGCTGCGCACGAACAGCCGATCGTAGAGCTCGTCGAAATACCATTTGTTCAAGAGGAACAGGTACAGCGAGCGAAACTGCATCGCCGCGGCCGCCGGAATGCCGGGGCGCAGCATGTAGCAGACATAGGCGAGCGCGATGCCGGTCAACCCGGCGATCAGCGGCAGCAGGTCGATGATCGTCGCGTTGTGCTCCATCTCGCCGAGCGAATCGTGCCCGGGCAGGACCAGGATCGCCGCCTTCCAGAACGCCACCCGGTCCTCGCCGACGAAATACGGCGCGGCGATCCAGCCGGCGAAGATCGCACCGGCCGCGAGGACGAACAGCGGCGCCAGCATGATCCACGGGCTTTCGTGGACGTGGTGCTGCGTCTCGTGGTCGGCGCGCGAGGTGCCGTGGAACGTCAGGATGATGAGGCGCCAGGAATAGAACGCGGTGAGGAACGCGGTGAAGACGCCGAGACAGAATGAGTAGCGCCCGACCGCCGTCCCCGACGCCCAGGCCGCCGCGAGGATCGAATCCTTCGAGAAATAGCCCGAGAAGAACGGGATGCCGGCGAGCGACAGGCTGCCGATCCACATCAGCACATAGGTGATCGGGATCTTCTTCCACAGCCCGCCCATGCGCCGCATGTCCTGCTCGCCCGACATCGCGTGGATCACCGAGCCGGCGCCGAGGAACAGGAGCGCCTTGAAGAAAGCGTGGGTGAACAG
>DASZLY010000107.1:0-4655 GCA_035552135.1 Allostellaceae bacterium
CGGCCCGCTGACCCCGGCATCGGCGAACGTCGCCATGCCGTTATGGCAGGCGACCGCGCCCTTGAGGATGGCGATGGCGAGGGTCGCGCCCGAGGCTTCGCCGAGGCGCATCCCGAGATCGAACAGCGCCCGCTTGCCGATAATGTCTAGCAGCCGCTGGTGGCCGGGTTCGGCCGAAACGTGCGCGACGATGCAATGGTCGAGCGCGCGCGGGTCGGCCGCGTAGAGTACCGCCGCCGCCGCGGTCGCGGTAAAGCCGTCGAGCACCACCGGCACGCGCCCCATGCGCGCCGCCAGCACCGCGCCGGCGATCGCCGCCAGCTCATTGCCGCCCAGCCGGCGGAGGAGTTCGAACGGGTTGCCGGCCGCGTCGCGGTGCCGCTCGGCGGCGGCGGCGACGATTTCGCGCTTCTGGTCGAGCTGGGCGCCGGCGACCCCGGTGCCGGGGCCGGTCCATGCCTCGGCGCTGCCGCCGAACAGCGCGAGGCACAGCGCCGCCGCCGAAGTGGTGTTGGCGATGCCCATCTCCCCCAGCGCCAGCACGTCGATCCCCGGCTCGACCGCCATCATCCCGTAGGCGATTCCCCGCGCGCAGTCATCTTCGCTCATCGCCGGCCGGTCGACGAAATCGGCGGTCGGGGTGTCGAGGTTCATCTCGTAGACCCGCAGATCGGCGTCGACCATGCGGCAAAGCTGGTTCACCGCCGCGCCGCCGGCGACGAAGTTCTGCACCATCTGCGCCGTCACCGCCGCCGGATAGGCCGAGACGCCGCGCGCCGCGACGCCGTGATTGCCGGCAAAGACGCTGGTGCGCGGATGCTCGACGCGCGGCGGGTGGCGGCCCTGCCAGGTGGCGAGCCAATGCGCCAGCTCCTCGAGGCGCCCGAGCGCCCCGGCGGGCTTGGTCAGCTGGCGCTCGTGCAGCGCCGCCGCGGCGCCGGCTTCGAGGTCGGGGCCCGGCAGATGCGCGAACAGCGCCCGGATTTCGTCCAAATTCGCCGGCAGCTCGGGCATTTCCGTTCCTCTTCCACGTTCACTACATCTAACAGCAAAACCGGTTATGGTCGCGGCGATGACGTGGCGGATCGGCATCTTCGAGCAATTCCTGCTGGCGACCGCGGTGCTGACCCGGCTTCCGGTCGTGCCGCGCGAGCCGGGCGAGCCGGGCGAGACCGTCGACGTGCCCGCCGCGGGCGCGGTCGCCGCCGCCGGCTGGGCGTTTCCCGCGGTCGGCGCCGGCATTGGCATGATCGCCGCGCTGGTGCTGTTCGTCGCCTCGTCCTGCGGGCTCGACGAGGGGCCGGCGGCGCTCCTGGCGCTGGTCGCCGCGGGCTTCCTCACCGGCGCGCTGCATGAAGACGGGCTCGCCGACACCGCCGACGGGCTCGGCGGCGGACGCGACCGCGCGGAAAAGCTCGCGATCATGCGCGACAGCCGGCAGGGCACGTACGGCATCATCGCGCTGGTGCTGAGCATCGGGCTGCGCGCGGTTGCGGTCGCCTCGATCCCCGGGCCGATCGAGGGCGGGCTGGCGCTGATCGCCGCGCATGCCGCCTCGCGCGCCGCGCTGCCGCCGGCGATGCTGTGGCTCGCCCCGGCGCGCCCGGACGGGCTGGGCGCGATGGCCGGCACGCCGAGCCGGGTGACCGCGCTGGTCGCGGTGCTGCTCGGCGCGTTTGTCGCGATCGGCATGCTGGGGCCGCTGCGCGGGGCGGTAGCGATCGTCCTTTCCGGCATGGCCGTGGCGGCGACGGCGGCGCTTGCGCGGCGCCAGATCGGCGGCTACACCGGCGATGTCCTCGGCGCTTTCCAGCAAGTCGGAGAAATCGTCATGCTGCTTGTCGCGGCCGCCCGATGAGCGGCACGCCTACCCCGAACTCGCCGTTCAATCCGGGGCAGGTCGGCCCCGTGGAACAAACCCTTGGCGACGCGGGGGCGGCGTCGGTCACCACCAGCTTCTGGTGGGTGCGCCACGCCCCGGTCGCGCATGAGGGCCGCATCTACGGCCAGGAAGACAAGCCCTGCGACTGCACCGATGCGGCGGTGTTCGCCGGCCTCGCGCGGCAGCTGCCGAAAAAGGCCGTGTGGGTGACGAGCAACCTGCGCCGCACGCACGAGACCGCGCGCGCCATCGTCGCCGCCGGGCTCAGCGGCCCGGCCGAGATCCCCGGCCCTCACGCCGAAGCCTTCCCCGACCTCGCCGAGCAGAATTTCGGCGACTGGCAGGGCATGACCTACGAGGAGCTGCGCCAGGCGCGCGGCGGCGCCTTTCACCGCTTCTGGCACGCCCCGGCGCACCAGCGCGTGCCCGGCGGCGAGAGTTTTGTCGACATGATGGCGCGCGTGTCGTGGACCATCCTGCAGCTCGTCGAAAAACATCGCGGCCGCGACATCATCGCGGTCGCGCATGGCGGCACGATACGCTGCGCGCTGGGCCTGGCGCTCGGCCTCGAGCCCGAGCACTGCCTCGCCTTCACGATGGAGAACTGCTCGCTGACCCGCCTCGACTACATCGAGGGGCCGGGCATGGGTCACAACTGGCGCGTCATCACCGTGAACCGCTCGCCCAAAGACGGCAGCGGCGCCGTCGCGTAGCCGCGGACGGGCAGGATGGGTTGAGCTTAGCGAAACCCATACCACCATCCCGACACAGATGGGTTTCGCTGCCCTCAACCCATCCTACGGTCGATCACCCCGGCCGATCACCCCGGCCGATCACCCCGGCTGCGGCATCTTCGGGAAACGCTGGATGCCGCCTTCGAGCAACGCCCAGGATTGCGCGCTGTCGCAATAGATCTGCAGCGCCGGCTGCACCGCGCCAGGGTCGTCGAGCGTGCCGACCGTGATCATCACCACATCGGGCATCACCGCCGCCTCGATCTGCACCGCCGTGCCGCAATCCGGGCAGAACCGCTTGTAGGTGGCGTTGCCGGTGTCGCCGCGCCCCTCGAAGGTGCTGACTGTTCCGGTGACGCTGATCGCCGGCTTCGGCACCGCGACGACCGTGCTGAACGCGGTCCCCGAGCTCTTCTGGCAGCTCGTGCAGTGGCACACGCCGGCAAAGATCGGCTCGGCCTCGCCCGAATACCGCACCTTGCCGCACAGGCATCCGCCTTGAAGCTTCATCGCACCCTCCCGCACTGATGAGGGGGCAAGCTATAGCACGTTCTTTGCCGGCGCGTGACGCCCTGCCCGCCGCGTGCTAGCGTGGCCCCGCGATGCGACAGGGAAGTCCGGTGCGACACCGGCGCTGCCCCCGCAACTGTAAGGGCGAGTTCCGCGGCACAGGCCACTGGGGCGTTCCCCGGGAAGGCGCCGCGTACGGCGACCCCGAGCCAGGAGACCTCCGCATCGCCGTCGTAGCGGCACGATTCCTCGGGCGGAGGAGGAGCCTTTGTCACAGCCTATGCCGGGCGCCCTGCCCGCGATCACCCTCATTCTCGGCGGCGCGCGCTCCGGCAAGAGCCGCCACGCCGAGCAGCTCGTCACGGCCGCCGCGTCGGCGGGCACCTATATCGCCACCGCCGAGCCGGGCGACGCCGAGATGGCGGCGCGCATCGCCGAGCACCGCGCGCGGCGGAGTGCCTTCTGGCGCACTGTCGAGGCGCCGCTCGACCTTGCCGCGGCGATCCGCGCTGAGGCCGACCCGGCGCGCCCGATCCTCGTCGATTGCCTGACCCTGTGGCTGGCGAACCTGATGGGCGCCGGCCGTGTCGTCGCGCATGACAGCGAGGCGCTGCGCGCCGCGTTGCGTGACGCCGCTGGGCGCGACACCGCCGGGCCGGTCGTGCTCGTCGCCAACGAGGTCGGGCTCGGCCTCGTGCCCGAGACGCCGCTCGGCCGCGAATTCCGCGACGCCGCCGGCCGGCTCAACCAGGACATCGCCGCGCTCGCCGACCGCGTCGTCTTTGTCGCCGCCGGCCTACCGCTGGTGCTGAAGGGTCAAAAATGATGGCAATTGCCACTGCCGGCCCCCTCCCGTCTGCTCCGCAGACTCCCTCCCCCGTGGCCACGGGGGAGGGTTTGGGTGGGGGCCGGCACGAGCGGCACGGGGCTGCCTGAGCCATGCGCCGCATCCCCGCGACGATCGTCACCGGCTTTCTCGGCGCCGGCAAGACCAGCCTGGTGCGCCATCTGATCGGCGCCGCCGCCGGTTACCGCCTGGCGATCATCGTCAACGAATTCGGCGAGCTCGGCATCGACCGCGAGCTGCTCCTTGGTTGCGGGAACGAAACGTGTGAAGACGACGATATCGTCGAGCTGGCGAATGGCTGCCTGTGCTGCACCGTCGCCGACGATTTCCTCCCCGCCCTCACGCGGCTGATCGACCGGCCGGCGCCGCCCGACCACATCCTGATCGAGACCTCCGGCCTGGCGCTGCCGAAGCCCCTGGTGCAGGCCTTCGCCTGGCCGGAAATCCGCACCGCGACCACGGTCGACGGGGTGCTGACGGTGATCGACGCCGCCGCACTCGCCGCCGGCCGCTTCGCCGACGACCCCGCGGCCGTCGCCGCACAGCATGCGGCCGACCCGACGATCGTGCACGACAACCCGCTCGAAGAGGTGTTCGGCGACCAGCTTTCCTGCGCCGACCTGGTGATCCTCAACAAGACCGACCTCGTCGTGCCGGCCGAGCTCGCCCGGCTGACCGCCGA
>DASZLY010000108.1:0-16300 GCA_035552135.1 Allostellaceae bacterium
CGCAGCACGCGCGGGTCGCGCTCGATATAGGGGATGATCTCGCGCTGATCCCAGACATGGTTGCCGGTCGACAGGATGTCGGCGCCCGCATCGTAAAGCTCGCCGCAAATCTTCTCGGTGAGGCCAAAGCCGTGCGCCGCGTTCTCGGCGTTGACGATCGCGACGTCGATCGCGAGCTGGCGGCGCAGCGCCGGGAGGTGCTGCTTCACCGCATCGCGGCCCGGACGGCCGACCACGTCACCGAGGATGAGGATGTTCACGGCGCGCCGCCTGCGCCAGGGCCGCAACCCTCACCCGTCTTCGTGCTGCGCCCGAAGCCACCCTCTCCCGCAAGCGGGCGAGGGGCTAATCGTACCCCTCGCCCGCTTGCGGGAGAGGGTGGGGCCCACGCCGAGGGCGTGGGAGGGTGAGGGTAGCCCACGCCACATTCCTTTTGAGGTGCGAGCGGAGCCGCTTGGCCGTCGGCCTGGAATTCCCTCGTGGCCCGCCTTAGCAGGTGGGTGACCATATACCGGAACCAGGGCTCCGGCAGAGACAGCCCCCATGAGGTAGGAATCGGCCCCAGGGTATTACGGCCTAACGCACCGCGCAGCCCCGCTCACAGCTCCATTAGCTAGGGATTTTCGAGCCGCGCCGCAATGCTTTCGATGCGCTCGGCAAGACCGCGTATGCCGTTTGCCATTGCCGCCGCGCCGTCCGGCTCCGGTCCGCGGGCGCGGCTGCGCTCCTGCTGCACGACGTCGCTGGTGTCGCTGAGCTCGTCGGCGATCACCAGCGCGGCCAGCAGAATGAGCCGCGCCTCGCCGATTTGGCCGTGCATCCTGGCGAACTCGGTGATCTTGCCATCGACATACTGCGCCAGGCGGCGGATGCGCGGCTCTTCGCCGTCAGCGCAGTTGAGCGGGAAGGCGCGGCCGTTGACCGTGACCACTACCTGGCCCATCTCACCCATCCCCGTCGAGCACCTGGCCGATCTTGGCGAGCGCCGCCTCGACCCGGGTGACGATCTCCGCGGCAGTCGCGTGCAGCTGCCGGTCCTCGGCCTCACGTGCCGCAGCAAGCCTCGCCAGCGCCTCTTTGTCGCTGCCGTGCAGCGGCGCCGTTTCGAGCCGCGCCACCGCGCGTTCGAGCCTCGCCAGGGCGTCGTCGAGTTCGCTCATCACGCTAACTTATGCAGGCGCGGCGAGCGCCGTCAACGCACTAGCGGCAGGTTCCTCCGAGCGCACCCGAAGATCAGCGCACCCGCTCGTATTTCTGCAGCGAGCGGATGTAATCGGGGCGCGGCGTGTCGGGATAGAATTGCGGCCACTGCGTCCACGACACCTCGCCGACATAAAGATCGCCGCGCGTGTCGACCGCCATGCCGTGCGGCCCGAGAAACGCGGTCGCCGCAGTGCCGGCGAGCCGGTCGCCGAAACGCGACAGCAGATTGCCCTGGTGATCGACGATGCTGACGCGCGGGCCGAGATTGCCGACATTGCGGTTGACCGACTGCACCGGCCCCAATTCGCCGATAAAGCAGACCGGGTGGTGGGCAAAATCCATGTACATGCCGCACGGCCGGTGCAGGTTGTTCCACTGCGCCTCGTACTTGCCGTTGCCGTCGAACACCTGGATGCGGTGGTTCTCGCGGTCGGCGACGTAGACCCAGCCATCGGCGTCGGTGCAGATGTTGTGGACGATGTTGAACTCGCCCGGGTTGCTGCCGCTCTCGCCCCACGACATCAGGAGCTTGCCGTCGGGCGAATATTTGTGGACGCGGGAATTGCCGTAGCCGTCCGAGACGTAGAGGTCGCCGGTCGGCGACAAGGCGGTGTGGGTGCAGCGGTGAAACGGCTCGCCCGACATATAGGGCGCGGGCTTGCCGGGGACGCCGAGTTCCAAGAGCACCTTGCCGTCCTCGAGGCGGCACTTGCGGACGAAACTGCCGCCATCGTCGGTCAGGTAGATCGAATCGTCGGGGCCGATATGGACGCCGTGCGCCCGCGGATACTGCCCCTCGCCCCATGAGCGCAGGAAATTGCCCTGGCGGTCGAACACCATCATCGGGTGCTCGCCGCGATTGAAGACGTAGACATTGTCCTGTTTGTCGCAGCCGACCGCGCCGACTTCCTTGAACGACCAGCCGTCGGGAAGCTTCGCCCAGTTCTCGATGATCCGGTACTTGTAGTCGCCGTCGCCTACGATGATGTCCGCCATGGCTTCGCCTCCCCGATACGCAGGTCGAGCCTAGCCAATGCCCCGGCGCGGCACAATGAGCCCGCCGCAAGGCAGAGACGTGCCGGCGGCGGCGCCGCGAGGCACGACCATCCGTCTGAAAAACCGAACCTATTAAAGGCTGTCAACTAACACGGCAATATCAGCGCGCAAATTCCCATGCAGTTCACGTTATTGCCGCTTTCCATTAGCGCAGTTTTTACGTATCGACACATACAGTCACACTTAGAAACACATCGTTACAAAAGAAAAGTTCCCCCACCCTTCGTCCTTAAACAACTGGAGGCACGAAAACGATGCGTGCTGCGTTCATTTTGCTTGTCTTGTTCTCTTTTGGATTGCCCTCGATCGCGCAAAGCGCTCCTCTTCCCTCCCTACATTTCCTCTCCTTCCGCGATGTCCACGCCTATGTGACCGGCTACAACACCATGCCGGGCCAAACCGACGACACGCCCTGCATCGCCGCGTCGGGCGCCAATATTTGCGGCCGCACCGACGCGGTCGCCTGCCCACGCCGGATCAGCCTCGGCACCTTCATGCAGATTCACGGCGCCATCTATGTCTGCGAGGATCGGCTGGCGAAGAAATACGACAGGCGGTTCGACATCAGCTGCGACAAGGATACCACCTGCCCCGGCCAAGTCACCGGCTGGGCCGACATCAAGGTCTTCGCGCAAGACCCGTGCAAGCTCGCGCCGCCGCGGCAGGTCGCGGCGATCGCGCGGCCCTTGTTGCGGTTCGCGGTCTACGCGACGCGAACGGTGCGGCGCGCCGCCGCCTGGCACGGCCGGCTCCGCGCCTAGCCTGCGGCGTCATGCGCGCAAGGCGCGCTGCAACGGGGGGCGATCGAGGCCGTTTGCGGTCAGACAAAGCCAGGATAAATTGGCAGCCATGACCGCACATGACGCGCCCTCGGCGCCCTCCGCCCCCGCCCCGCTACCGCCAGCCAAGGATCCCAAGCTGCGCCGCATGGCCAACGCCTTGCGCGCGCTGGCGATGGACGCCGTCGAGCAGGCGAAATCCGGCCACCCCGGGATGCCGATGGGGATGGCCGATGTCGCGACCGTCCTCTTCAGCCGGTTCCTCAAATTCGACGCGAGCGCGCCCGATTGGCCCGACCGCGACCGTTTCGTGCTGTCGGCCGGGCACGGCTCGATGCTGCTCTACGGGCTCCTGCACCTCACCGGCTACGTCGATATGACGCTCGACGAGCTGAAGCGCTTCCGGCAGATCGGCAGCCGCACCGCCGGCCATCCCGAGCGCGGGCTCGCCAGCGGCATCGAGGTGACGACCGGGCCATTGGGGCAAGGCATCGCCAATGCCGTCGGGCTGGCGCTCGCCGAGCGCCTCCTCGCCGCCGAGTTCGGCGACGATGTCGTCGACCACCGCACCTACGCGATCTGCGGCGACGGCTGCCTGATGGAAGGCATCAGCCACGAAGCGCTGTCGCTCGCCGGGCACCTCAAGCTCAACAAGCTCATTCTCTTCTGGGACGACAATTCCATTTCGATCGACGGTCCGACCAACCTGGCGGTCGACGACGACCAGGTCGCGCGCTTCAAGGCGCATGGCTGGGCGACCGACCGGGTCGACGGCCATGACCACGAAGCCGTCGCCGCGGCGATCAAGAAGGCGCAGGGCAACGATCGGCCGACCATGATCGCCTGCAAGACGGTGATCGCCTTCGGCGCGCCGACCAAGGCCGGCACCGCCGCGGCGCACGGCGCGCCGCTCGGCCCCGACGAGCTCAAGGGCGCCAAGGAGCGGCTGGGCTGGGAATATCCCGCCTTTGTCGTGCCCGACGACATCCGCGCCTGGTGGCGCGAAGTCGGGGCGCGCGGCGCGGCGCCGCGGCGTGACTGGGAAAGTCGGCTCGGCGGCCTCGACGCGGCAAAGCGCGGCGATTTCCAGCGCCGCTTCCGCAACGAGCTGCCGCCGGCGATGAAGACGGCGCTCGCCGAGGCTTGCGCCGAATTCCGCGCCAAGAACGCCAAGATCGCCACGCGCGTCGCCTCGGGCGAGGTGCTCAACGCGCTGGTGCCGGCACTGCCCGAATTGCGCGGCGGTTCGGCCGATTTGACGCCGTCCAACAACACCAAGGCGAAAGGCCAGGACGATGTGAAGCCGGGCGATTTCCACGGTCGCTACATCCGCTACGGCGTGCGCGAAATGGGCATGGCCGCGGCGATGAACGGCATCGCCGCGCATGGCGGCCTCATCCCCTATGGCGGCACGTTCCTCACCTTCACCGACTACGCGCGGCCGGCGATCCGCCTGTCGGCGCTGATGGAACTGCGCGTCATCTATGTGATGACGCACGATTCGATCGGCCTCGGCGAGGACGGGCCGACGCATCAGCCGGTCGAGCACCTGGCGGCGCTGCGGGCGATCCCGCATCTCCACGTGTTCCGCCCGGCCGACCCGATCGAGACCGCCGAGTGCTGGCAGCTCGCGCTGGAAAACCCGCACCGGCCGTCGATCCTCGCGCTCACCCGCCAGGGCGTGCCGCTGCTGCGCGGCGCGCCCGACCACGGCGAGAACCGCTCGGCGAAGGGCGCCTACGTGCTCAGCGAACCCAACGGCACCCGGCACGTGACGCTGCTCGCGACGGGGTCGGAAGTGGGGATTGCGATGACTGCACGCGACCAGTTGGCGGCGGCGGGGCTGCGCGCCGCGGTCGTCTCGATGCCGTGCTGGGAGCTCTTCGAGCAGCAGGACGAGGCCTATCATACCGCGGTGCTCGGCAGCGCGCCGCGGGTCGGCGTCGAGGCCGGCGTGCGCATGGGCTGGAACCGCTGGCTCGGCCGCAACGCCGCCTTTGTCGGCATGACCGGGTTCGGCGCCTCGGCTCCGGCCGAGGCGCTCTACCCGCATTTCCACATCACCGCCGAGCGCGTCACCGAGCTGGCCCGCGGCCTGGTCACGAGCTATGCCGGCGCCAGCAAGGACCCGACACCGGGACGGGACTGAGCGGCACGCAGGGACGATCTGCTTCTGGCGCATTCCGCGCGCGGGAAATCTATTCTAATCTGAACCTACGGTTTCGCTGGAGGGCAGGCACATGGCGATCAGGGTTGCGATCAACGGGTTCGGGCGGATCGGCCGGCTGGTATTCCGCGCGGCCATGGAGCATGCCAGCAAGGAGGTCGAGATCGTCGGCATCAACGATCTCGGCCCGGTCGAGACCAACGCGCATCTGCTGCGCTACGACAGCGTGCACGGCCGCTATCCGCATGAGGTCACGACCGGCGAGAACTGGCTCGACGCCGGGCGCGGCAAGGTGCGCGTCACCGCCGAGCGCGACCCGGCAAAGCTGCCGTGGAAGGAATTGGGCGTCGACATCGCGCTCGAATGCACCGGCATCTTTACCAAGCGCGAGGCCGCGGCGAAGCATCTCGAAGCCGGCGCCAAAAAGGTCATCATCTCGGCGCCTGCCGACGGCGCCGATTTCACCGTCGTCATGGGGGTCAACCACGACGAGCTGTCGACCAGCCACCAGGTAATCTCCAACGCCTCGTGCACGACCAATTGCCTGGCGCCGGTCGCCTATGTGCTGCACCAGGGGATCGGCATCGAGCGCGGCTATATGACGACGATCCATTCCTACACCGGCGACCAGAGCCTGCAGGACACGCTGCACAGCGATTTGCGGCGGGCGCGGGCGGCGGCCCTGTCGCTGATCCCGACCTCGACCGGCGCGGCGCGCGCGGTCGGGCTGGTGCTGCCGGCGCTGAAGGGGAAGCTCGACGGCACCGCGATCCGCGTGCCGACCGCCAATGTCTCGCTCATCGACTTCACGTTCGACGCGGCGCGCGAGACCGACGCCGACGAGGTCAACACGCTGATGGAAGAAGCGGCGAAGTCGAACCGGCTCAAGGGCATCGTCGGCATCAACAAGGCGCCGACCGTGTCGGTCGACTTCAACCACGATTCGCACAGCTCGACCTTCGACGTCACCCAGACGCAGGTGCTCGACAAGAAATTCGTCCGCGTGCTGTCGTGGTACGACAACGAATGGGGCTTCTCCAACCGCATGGTCGAGGTCGCCGCGATGTTCGGCGCGCTGCACTGAGCCGAACCAGATGCGGGCGAGCCGCCCGCGATCCGGGGCGCCGGTTTTTGTCGTCCATTCGCTGAACCAGGCGGTCGCGGCGCTGGAAGCGGCGGCCGCCGCGGATCGGCCGATCGTCCTGCTGAGCGCGCCCGATGCCGGGATTTATGCTGGCGCGGGCTGGTTTCGCGCATTGATTGACGCCGCGCGCGCGGCGGCGCCGGAGGCACCGGCCGAATTCATTCTCGACTGCGGCGACGATGCCGGCGCGGGGCAGGGTGCGCTCCGCGCCGGGATCGTCGCGATCGTCTTCACCGGCCGCGCAGATGTGGCCGCCCGCCTTGCGGGGATTGCGGCCGAACGCGGCGCTCGGCTACTGACCGCACGGCCCGAGGTGACGGTCGACCTCGGCGCCGAGTTCTTTGCCGACCGCGAAACGCTGCGCCGGCGCTGCGCCGAGGCGCTCGCCGGCGCAGGCTAGCGGCTGACTAGCGGTACCATTCCGGATGATGGTGCCGCCATTCGGACTCGTGATCGTGATCGTGGATCGCCGTGTCGCGGTGGGTGCAGGCGTCGCGGTCGCCGTGCATGCAGGCCTCGTGCAGGCGAATGATCTCGCCCTCGGTCAGCGCCCAGGCGGTGCCCGCATAGGTGACCGCTGTCACGAGCGCGGCCGCCGCGATAATGAGGATGCGCGGGTTCATCGGTGGTTCCTTTCCAGAGCACGGCGCCGGGTTCAATAGGACGCCTTCGCATTAAACCCTGGCGACAGCCCGGTGGTTCCATCACGCGCCAGGAAGCCATTTCCGCCGCTCGATCAGCGCCGACAGACGAGACCACCCCTCGCGCCGTCCCCGGCAATTTGCTACGCTGCGGGCAAACCCCGCCTCGCTCGAAGGAACCTGCGATGAAGATCAACGGACAGGTCGCCAAAATCCTCGCGAATTACGAAAGCGACACTCCCGGCACCAAGGCCAACCTCGCCCGCATGCTGATGCACGGCAAGCTCGGCGGCACCGGGAAGATGGTCATTCTGCCGGTCGACCAGGGCAACGAGCACGGCCCGGCGCGCAGCTTTGCGCCGAACCCGCCGGCCTACGACCCGCATTACCATTTCCAGCTGGCGATCGAGGCCGGGCTCAACGCCTATGCCGCACCGCTTGGCTTTATCGAGGCGGGCGCCGGCACCTATGCCGGGCAGATCCCGATGATCCTCAAATGCAACAGCGCCAACAGCATGGCGCGCGCCAAGGAAAACGCCAGCCAGGCGGTGACCGCCGGCGTCAAGGACGCGCTGCGGCTCGGCTGCTCGGCGGTCGGCTTCACGATCTATCCCGGCTCCGATGACGCCTATCACATGTTCGAGGAAATCGCCGAGATCGGCCGCGAGGCCAAGGCGCACGGCCTCGCGGTGGTGATCTGGTCGTACCCGCGCGGCGGCAACCTCACCCGCGAGGGCGAAACCGCGATCGACATCTGCGCCTATGCCGCGCAGCTCGCCGCCCAGCTCGGCGCGCATATCATCAAGGTGAAGCCGCCCTCCGCGCATCTCGAACTGGCCGCGGCGAAGGCGGTCTACGAGAAGCAGAACATCGACATCTCGACCCCGGCGGCGCGCGTCCGCCACGTCGTGCAGTCGGCGTTCAACGGCCGCCGCATCGTGATCTTCTCGGGCGGCGAGGCGAAGACGCTCGACGACGTCTTCGACGAGGTGCGCGCGATCCGCGACGGCGGCGCCAACGGCTCGATCATCGGCCGCAACACCTTCCAGCGCCCCAAGGCCGACGCGCTCGACATGCTCAACCGGATCATCAAGATCTATAAGGGACAGGACTGATCCGCGGCCGATGATCGCTGACGACCGGGCGACGACCCGGCTTTACCTGATCACCCCGCCCGCGCTCGACCCGCATGAGTTCGCGCCGCGTCTCGAAGCGGCGCTCTCGGGCGGCGACGTCGCCGCGGTGCAGCTGCGCTTGAAGGATGTCGACGACGAGGCGATCCGCGCCGCGGCGGCGCGGCTGCAGCCGATCGTGCAAGAGCGCGGCGTCGCCTTCATCATGAACGACCGGCCGGATCTCGCGGCGGAACTCGACTGCGACGGCGTGCATGTCGGCGAGGAGGACTGGCCTTATGCCCGCGCGAGGGCCGAGGTCGGGCCCGACCGCATCGTCGGCGTCACCTGCGGCGCGAGCCGCCACCGCGCGCTGGTGGCGAGCGAGGCCGGCGCCGATTACGTCGCGTTCGGCGCGTTCTTTCCGAGCACGACAAAAATCGCCAAGCACCACCCGGGGCCGGAGGTGGTGAAGGACTGGTCGGATATGACCATCGTGCCGTGCTGCGCGATCGGCGGGATCACCCAGGAGAATTGCGCGCCGCTGGTCGAGGCCGGCGCCGATTTCCTCGCGGTGATCGGCGCGATCTGGAACCATCCGAAGGGCCCGAAGGAAGCGGTCGCCGATTTCAACGCGGTGTTCGCCCGATACGGAAGGGCGTTCGGCTGAACCTCAGTCGACCGGCGCCCACAGCACGTCTTCGATATCGGCCGCACCGGTGCACAGCATGACGAGGCGGTCGAAGCCGAGCGCAATGCCGGCGCAGTCCGGCATGCCGTGCGCGAGCGCGGCGAGGAAATCCTCGTCGATCGGGTAGGTCTCGCCATAGAGCGATTTCTTCTTCGCCTGGTCGGCGGCGAAACGGGCACGCTGTTCCTCGGCGTCGGTCAGCTCGGAAAAGGCGTTCGCCAGCTCCAAGCCGCAGACATAGAGCTCGAAACGCTCGGCGAGACGCGAATCGCCGGGCTTGCGGCGCGACAGCGCGGCCATCGAGACGGGGTAATCGTAGAGGATCGTCGGCGCGCCGATGCCGAGATGCGGCTCAATCCGGTCGAGGAAGATGCGGAAATAAAGCGCCTCCCAATCGTCGCCGGGATGCGGCGCGACGCCGATCTTTGCCGCTGCCGCGGTGAGGAGCGCGAGATCGGGGTGCCCGGGGTCGGGCGCGGTGGCGAGGATGTCGATGCCGGCATGGCGGGCGAAAGCCTCGGCGACCGAAAGGCGCTCGAAGGGCAAGTTGGGGTCGCCCGCGTTACCGCGCCAACTCAGTCCGGTTTCGTGCCGGCCCCCACCCGACCGCTCCGCGGTCTTCCCTCCCCCGTGGCCACGGGGGAGGGGTAGGGAGGGGGCTGGCACCGGGCCAACGGCCGCCTGTTGCGCGACGCGCAGCAGCTTCTCGCAATCGTCCATCAGTTCGCGGTAGGTCGCGCCGGCGCGATACCACTCGATCATCGAGAATTCGGGGTGGTGCGTCGCGCCGCGCTCGCCGTCGCGAAACACATGCGCGAGCTGCCAGATTTGCTTCATGCCGCCGGCCAGCAGCTTCTTCATCGCAAATTCGGGCGAGGTATGGAGATAGCGTTGCAGCGCCCTCCCCGCGCGCGGATCGTCGAGCACGGTGGCGAAGGCGCGCAAATGCGGTTCGAGTCCGGGACTTACCTGCAGCGCCGGCGTTTCCACCTCGGTGAAGCCCTCATCGGCGAAGAACCGCCGGACCGCGCCGAGGATGCGGCCGCGCGCGGCGAGGTTCGCGCGGCGCGACGCGAGCCGGTCGGGTCGCCACCAAGGTGCCATGACGCTTTTTTCCTCACCGGCAAACTGATACGTAACCGGCCAAAGATCGACCCATCCCGAGACCGACCGCCATGAAAATCAACGCCATCGATATCAAGCCGGGCAATGTGCTCGAACATCAGAACAAATTATGGATCGTGCTCAAGCGCGATCTGGTGCAGCCGGGCAAGGGCGGCTCCTTCGCCCAGGTCGAGATGCGCGACCTGCGCGGCGGGTCGAAGCTCTCCGAGCGCTTCCGCACCCAGGAGACGGTCGAGCGCGTGCGGCTCGACGAGAAGGAGATGCAGTTCCTCTACATGGAGGACGACATGGCGACCTTCATGGACAACGAGAATTACGAGCAGGTCAGCGTGCCGCGCGAGGTGATCGGCGACCCGGCCGATTTTCTCGCCGACGGGATGATGTGCGACGTGACGATGTACGAAGGCACCGCCCTGTCGGTCTCGCTGCCGCAGAGCGTGACGCTGGAAGTGGTCGAGGCCGATCCCGTGGTGCGCGGCCAGACCGCATCATCGTCCTACAAGCCGGGCAAGCTGGAAAACGGCCGCCGGGTGATGATCCCGCCGCATATCGGCGCCGGCACGCGCATCGTCATCGCCACCGCCGACGGCAGCTACATGGAGCGCGCGAAGGATTAGGCTCCACCCAGTTGCTTTGAATCAGCTCGCCCGAGCTTGACCCGGGGGCCCACGTCTTCGCCTGCCGACGTCCGAGCAGAAGACGTGGATGGCCGGGTCAAACCCGGCCAAGGCGCGTGAGAAAGGAAAATCCGTGGCCGTTCGCTCGCCGGTGATCAACGTGATGGCGGCCGCCGCATTGAAGGCGGCGCGCGGCCTTATCCGTGATTTCGGTGAGATCGAGCAGCTTCAGGTCTCGATCAAGGGTCCCGGCGATTTCGTTTCGGCCGCCGATCTCAAGGCCGAGCGCACCTTGAAGGCCGAGCTGACCCGGGCGCGGCCGGGCTATGGGCTGCTGTTCGAGGAGGGCGGCGCGAGCGAGGGCAGCGACAAGCGGCATCGCTGGATCGTCGATCCGCTCGACGGGACGACCAATTTCCTCCACGGCATCCCGCATTTCTGCATCTCGATCGGGCTCGAGCGCGACGGCGAGATCGTCGCCGGGGTGGTCTACGAGCCGACCCGCGACGAGCTCTACTGGGCCGAGAAAGGCGCCGGCGCCTATCTCAACGACCGGCGGCTGCGCGTCTCGGCACGCCGCCAACTCGCCGATGCGGTGATCGGCACCGGCATGCCGTTTCGCGACCGCAACCCGCCGCTTTATCCGGCGATCCTCGGTTCGGTGATGGCGGCGACGAGCGGGGTGCGGCGATTTGGCGCCGCGGCGCTCGACCTCGCCTATGTCGCGGCGGGGCGGCTCGACGGGTTCTGGGAATTCGCCCTCAGCCCGTGGGACATCGCCGCCGGGATGCTGCTGGTGCGCGAAGCGGGCGGCTACGTCAGCGACCTGTCGGGCGGCCATACGATGATGACGAGCGGTGACATCCTCGCCGCCAACGACCACCTGCATTTGCCGCTGGCGGTGCTGGTGCGCGAAGTGGCGCGAGGCGCAGCGACTGTTTAGATTCCGGTGTCGCGCGCGTGGCGCTTGGGTTAGGTTTCCCTCGCCCCGACAGCAGCGAGCAAATGCCCGATTCGGCCCGCGACCGGTCAGTAAACGAGACCGTGACGCCGGGTTCGCGCAACGCGAACCCGCTGCGCTGGCTCGCGCCGGCCGGCATCGTCGTGGCGCTGGCGGCCTCGGCGAACGCCGCCGACCTGAACCCCGGCGCAGCGGCTGTCGGGCCGCCGACCCAGCTCTATTCGCCCTCGGCATTGCCGACGCCCGCTGCGGCTCCGGCACCCGCGGCAACGGCGCCGGCACGCAGCGCGTCGGCGGCTCCGATACCGGCAAAGCGGCCGCCAATGGCGGCGGTGCGCGCGGTGCCGGTCGCGGCGAAGCCGCTGATCCCGCCGGCGAAGCTGCCGGCGAAGCTCGGGCCGCCACCGGCGCCGCGCCCGGCGCTGTCGCTCGAAACCGACCTGCAGCCGCTTGGCGCCCCGCCGCAGACGCCGTCCGCGGCGCCGGCTTCCGCTCCCGCCAAGCCCCCGGCCGGTTGACGTGATGAACCGCTCGGACCGGTTTCTCATCCGCATGTCGGTGTTTCTGGTGCTGGTCGCCGCGCTGGCGGCGGCGCTGTTCCGGCCGCTCAGCACCGCCTTCATGGGCAATCCGGGGATCAACGGCGTGATCCTCGGGATCCTCATTTGCGGCATCGTCTACATTTTCCGCCAGGTGCTGCTGCTCAATCCCGAAGTCGCCTGGATCGAGGATTTCCGCGAGCGGCTAGCCAATCGCGACCTGACAGCGCCGAGCGGGCCGGCGCCGCGCCTCCTGGGGCCGATGGCGCGCATGTTGTCGACGCGCCAGGGCGCGCGCGTCAGCCTGTCGGGCACCTCGCTGCGCACGCTGCTCGACGGCATATCCTCGCGCCTCGACGAGACGCGCGAGACCTCGCGCTATCTGATCGGCGTGCTGGTGTTCTTGGGGCTGCTCGGCACGTTCTACGGCCTCTTGGAGACGGTGCGCGCGGTCGGCGGCGTAATCGGCGGGCTCAGCGTCTCGTCGAACGATCTGGCGCGCGCCTTCGCCGACCTCAAGGTCGCGCTCGGCTCGCCGCTGCACGGCATGTCGACCGCGTTCAGCTCGTCGCTGTTCGGCCTCGCCGGCAGCCTGGTGCTCGGTTTCCTCGACCTGCAGGCCGGACAGGCGCAAAACCGCTTCTACAACGACCTCGAAGAGTGGCTATCGACCTATACCAGGCTGTCCTCCGGCGCGTTCGGCGACAGCGGCGACGGCTCGGTGCCGGCCTATATCCAGGCGTTGCTGGAGCAGACCGCCGACAGCCTGGAAAACCTCCAGCGCATCCTGGCGCGCAGCGAAGAAAGCCGGATCGGCGCCAACAACACGCTGCCGGCGCTGATCGACCGGCTCGGCACGCTCAGCGAGCACATGAAGGCCGGGCAGATGCTGATGGTGCGGCTCGCCGAGAACCAGATGGAGCTGAAACCCTCGCTGACCCGGCTGGCGCAGGTCGCCGAGAACTCGCTCGGCCAGGACGACGTGCTGCGCACCCATCTGCGCAACATCGAGGCCTACATGGCGCGGCTGAGCGAGGACGTCGTCGAGGGCCGGGCGCAGACAATGCTCGAATTACGCGGCGAGATCAGGCTCGTGGCGCGCACCATCGCCGCGCTCTCGGACGAGAACGGGCGGTAGAGCATGCCGCTGGCGCGCAGCCGCGGCAGGCGGTCCAGCATCGACATTTGGCCGGGCTTTGTTGACGCCCTGGCGCAATTGTTGATGGTCATCATCTTCATCCTGCTGGTCTTCACGGTCGGCCAGTTCTACCTGTCCGATGCGCTGAACGGGCGCGACGAGGCGCTGAAGCAGCTGCAGCAGAAGATCAGCGCCCTCGCGGACGAACTCGCGCTCGAAAAACAGACGAGCGAAACGCTGCGCGGCAATGCCGTGACGCTCTCGACCCAGCTCAAGACGGCGCAAGACGAGCGCGACGCGCTTAGCGCCAAGCTCGCCGCGGCGGGCAACACCGCCGGCCAGCTCAGCGACGAGACCAAGAATTTGCAGGCGAAGCTCACCGCCGAGCAGCAGGTGAGCCAAGCGGCCAAGACGCAGGTCGAGGAACTGACCGCCGAGATCGCCGCGCTGCGCGATCAGCTGGCAAAGGTCGCCGCGGCGCTCGACGTGTCGAACGTCACGGTCAAGAGCCAGCAGGACCAGATCGTCGACCTCGGTAAGAAGCTCAACCTCGCGCTCGCCAACAAGGTCGAGGAACTGGCGCGCTACCGCTCGGAGTTCTTCGGCAAGCTGAGCGAGATCCTCGGCAACCGGCAGGACATCCGCGTCGTCGGCGACCGTTTCGTGTTCCAGGCCGAGGTGCTGTTTCCGCCGGGCAAGGCCGAGTTGGCGGCAGACGCCAAGAAGCAGCTCGATCCGGTGATCGATGCGCTCAAGGAGATCGCGGCGAAAATCCCGCCCGACCTCAACTGGGTGCTGCAGGTCAACGGCCATACCGACCACCGGCCGATCCACAACGATCAGTTCACCTCCAACTGGGAGCTGTCGACCGAACGCGCGATCGCGGTGGTGCGCTACGCGATCGACCGCGGCATTCCGCCCGACCACCTCGCCGCCGCCGGTTTCGCCGACAATCAGCCGATCGACACCGGGACCAGCGACGATTCCTATCGCAAAAACCGGCGAATCGAGCTGAAGCTCACGGAGCGTTGACCGACCGAGCCCGCTCGTCGCGACAAAATAGCTGAGATATTGACGCATGGCTGCGCTAAGATTACTGCAACGCTCTAATAAGCGGCGAGCGCCGCACTGGGGATCACCGAATACCGGCCTTCGCGCCGGTGTGAGCAAGAGGTAAGCACATGGCGCAAGTTGCGCTTCGTAATGTCGTGAAAATGTTCGACAAAACGCCGGCAGTGCAGGGCATTGACCTGGAGATCGAAGACCGCGAGTTCATCGTGCTGGTCGGCCCATCGGGATGCGGGAAGAGCACCACGCTGCGCATGATCGCGGGACTCGAAGAAACCACCTCGGGGGAAATCTTTATTGGCGATCAGCTCGTCAACGATGTACCGCCCAAGGATCGCGACATCGCGATGGTGTTCCAGAACTATGCGCTCTACCCGCACATGACGGTGTACGAGAACATGTCGTTCGGCCTGCGGCTGAAGAAGTTCCCGAAACAGGAAATCAAGCAGCGGGTCGAGGCGGCGGCGCAGATCCTCGACATCACCCCGTTGCTCGACCGGCGGCCGAAAGCGCTTTCCGGCGGCCAGCGGCAGCGCGTCGCGATGGGCCGGGCGATTGTCCGCAACCCCAAGGTGTTCCTGTTCGACGAGCCGCTGTCAAACCTTGATGCCAAATTGCGCGTGCAGATGCGCACCGAGATCAAGAAGGTGCATCAGAAGGTCACCACGACGACGATTTATGTCACCCACGACCAAGTCGAGGCGATGACGCTCGCCGACCGGGTGGTGGTGATGAACGCCGGCCGGATCGAGCAGATCGGCGCGCCGAACGAGGTTTACCACAGCCCGAAGACGCGCTTCGTCGCCGGGTTCATCGGCTCGCCGGCGATGAATTTCCTCCCCGGCCGGGTAGTCAACGGCGGCAGCAACCTCAGCATCCGGCTCAGCGACGAGCTCAGCCTGCCGATCCCGCAAAGCCGCACCGCGCGCTATAAAGCCTATGTCGACAAGGAGGTGATCTTCGGCCTGCGCCCCGAGGACATCATCGAAACCCGCACCGAATTGCCGTCGGGCTCGGCCACGTTCGACGTGCAGCTCGATGTCGTCGAGCCGATGGGCATGGAGACGATGGTCTATTTCGTCGTCGACGGCCTCGAGGTGTGCGGCCGGGTCAACCCGGCCGCGGCGGGCAATGCCGGCGAAAAGATGCGGCTGGTCGCCGACCTCAACCACATGCATCTGATCGATCCGGCGACCGACAACATCATCTAGCGCCGCAGCGCGCAGGATGAGCATCGCCGGCAAGACTATCGCGATCACCGGCGCGGCGCGCGGCCTCGGCCAGGAATTCGCCCGCCATCTTGCCGCCGCGGGCGCCAATATCGTCGTCGGCGACGTCAACGATTGCGGCGCGACCGTGGCGCAGGTCGAAGCCGCCGGCGGCAAGGCCGTCGCGGTCACGCTCGACGTCACCGACATGGCTTCGGCGCAGGCGATGGTCGAGGCCGGCCTCGCCGCGTTCGGCCGGCTCGACGGGCTCGTCAACAATGCCGCGCTTTACGGCGCGCTCAAAGGCGGCCGGTTCGAGGGCATCCCCGAAGCCGCGTGGGATGCCTGCATGGCGGTCAACGTCAAGGGCATCTGGAATTGCTGCAAGGCGGCGGTGCCGGCGATGCGCCAGGAGGGCGGCAGCATCGTCAATATCGCCTCGCTGGCGGCGACCTACGGCATGCCCTACGGGCTCCATTACACGACCTCGAAGGCGGCGGTGATCGGCCTCACTCGCGGGCTCGCGCGCGAGCTGGGGCGCGACCGCATCCGCGTCAACGCGCTGGCGCCGAGCGCGGTACTGACCGAGGGCACCAGCGAGTTCTTCGGCGACAAGCTCGATCGCGCGCTGGCCGCGGTGAAGGCCGGGCAGACAATCCAGCGCAACCTCGTGCCCGGCGACCTCACCGGCACCGTGGCGTGGCTGCTCTCCGACGAAAGCGGCTTCGTCACCGGACAGACGATCGCGGTCGATGGCGGGACGGTGATGTTATGACCCCAAGCATGAGCCTTGGCGGCAAGGCGGCGTTGATCAGCGGCGCGGGCGGCGGCATTTGCCGGGCCATCGCGCT
>DASZLY010000109.1:0-4777 GCA_035552135.1 Allostellaceae bacterium
GATCGACGCCGGCGCCGACCGGTTGAAGAAACTCGAGGCCCAAGCGGCGGAAGCCGACAAGCATTTTAGCGCGGCGGCGACCAAGCTGTCGGCGGCGCGGACCAAGTCGGCGGAAAAACTCAACAAGGCGGTCAATGCCGAGCTCGCGCCGCTGAAACTCGAGCGCGCGAAATTCACGACGCAGGTGGAAACCGATCCCACCGCACCCGGCCCGGAGGGATTCGATCGCGTCGAGTTCTGGGTCCAGACCAATCCCGGCACCAGGCCGGGTCCGCTGATGAAGGTCGCCTCCGGCGGCGAGCTGTCGCGGTTCCTGCTGGCGCTCAAGGTGGTGTTGTCGGACCGTGGTTCGGCGCCCACGCTGGTATTTGACGAAATCGATACCGGCGTCGGCGGCGCGGTGGCGGATGCCATCGGCGCCCGGTTGGCGCGGCTGGCCGGCAAGGTGCAGGTGATGGCGGTGACCCACGCGCCGCAGGTCGCCGCGCGAGCCAGCCAGCATCTCCTGATTTCCAAGGACGCGCTCGACAAGGGCAAGCGGGTCGCCACCCGCGTCAATGCGCTCGCCGCCGATCACCGCCGCGAGGAAATCGCCCGCATGCTGGCCGGCGCCGAGATCACCGCCGAAGCGAGGGCCGCGGCGGAGCGGCTGCTGAAGGCGGCGACGGCGTGATTTCTGGATGTCATTGCGGGTTCGCAGTTTACGAATGACGAATTATACTCCTCGGTATGGCGACAAAATCAAAGACCAAAGCTCCCCCTGACGTTGCAAAGCTCACCAAGGCGCAGGCCAAGGTCGAGCACATGCGGCTGGCGCTTGAGCTGGAGGGGCACGACAAGCGCTATTATCAGGACGATGCGCCCAGCGTCAGCGACGCCGAATACGACGCGCTGCGCCAGCGTTTTAATGCCATCGAGAAGCGATTTCCGGAATTCGTGTCGTCGGATTCGCCGTCGCAAAAGGTCGGCGCGGCGCCATCCGGGCGCTTCAAAAAAGTCCGCCACGCGGTGCCGATGCTGTCGCTCGACAACGCCTTTGCCGAGCAGGACGTGCTGGATTTTGCCGGGCGTATCGAGCGCTTCCTGAAGCTTTCCCACGACAAGATTGCGTTCAGCGCCGAGCCGAAGATCGACGGCCTGTCGATGTCGCTGCGCTACGAAGGCGGCGAACTCGTCACCGCCGCGACCCGCGGTGACGGCGCCGAGGGCGAGGACGTCACGGCCAATATCCGCACCCTTGAGGACGTGCCGCAAAACCTCAAAGGCCGCAACATGCCTGAGATCTGCGAGATCCGCGGCGAGGTCTACATGACCAAGAAGGCCTTCCTGGCGCTGAACGAGCGGCAGAAGGCGGCCGGCGACACGATTTTCGCCAACCCGCGCAATTCGGCGGCGGGATCGCTGCGCCAGAAGGATCCGTCGATCACCGCGTCGCGCCCGCTCGGCTTTTTCGCCTATGCCTGGGGCGAGATGAGCGCGATGCCGGAAAACACCCAGTCCGGCATGATCGGCTGGTTTGAGCGCTGCGGCTTCAAGACCAATCCGCTCACCAAACTGTGCCACTCGGTCGAGCAGTTGATCGCATTCCACCGCGAGATCGAGGAGCAGCGCGCCGAACTCGACTACGACATCGACGGCGTCGTCTACAAGGTCGACCGCATCGACTGGCAGGAGCGGCTCGGCTTCGTGTCGCGCACGCCGCGCTGGGCGATCGCGCATAAATTTCCGGCCGAGCGCGCCATGACCGTGCTGCGCGATATCGAGATCCAGGTCGGCCGCACCGGCTCCTTCACGCCGGTCGGCAAGCTCGAACCGGTCGGGGTCGGCGGCGTCATCGTGCAGAACGTCACTTTGCACAACGAGGACTACATCAGGGCGATCGGCGGCGACGGCGAGCAGTTGCGCGAGGGCCGCGACATCCGGATCGGCGACACCGTTGTGATCCAGCGCGCCGGCGACGTGATACCGCAGGTGGTCGATGTCATCATCGACAAGCGGCCGAACAACGCGAAAGTCTTTCATTTCCCGAAGAAGTGCCCGTGCCCGCTGCATACCGACGTGGTGCGCGAGGAGACCGCTGCTGGCGAGGAGGGCGCGCGGGCCCGCTGCACCGGCGAGTTCGCCTGTCCGTTCCAGAAGATCGAGCATTTGAAACTGTTCGCCTCGCGCCGCGCGTTTGATATCGACGGGCTCGGCGAGAAACAGATCCAGTTCTTCTTTGAAAAGGGCTGGGTCAAGGAACCGGCCGACATCTTCACGCTGCCGGCGCGCAACAACAAGATCAAGCTGGAAGAGATCGAAGGCTACGGCGAGACCTCGGTACGCAATTTGTTTGCCGCGATTGAGAGCCGGCGGCGGATTTCGCTCGAGCGTTTTATCTTTGCGCTCGGCATGCGCCAGGTCGGCGAGACCACGGCGCTCGCGCTGGCGCGAGGCTACGGTTCCTGGCAGGCGTTCCACGATGCCTGCCTTGCCATTACCAAGGACGACGAGGAAACCATCGCCGAGATGGATGCGCTCGACCAGATCGGCGACACCGTGATCGCGAGTATAAAAGCCTATTTCGGCGAGAGCCATAATCGCGGCATCGTCGAGCGGCTGACGCGGGAGGTCACCATCCTCGATGCCGAAAGGCCGAAGAGCAATTCGGCGGTTGCCGGCAAGACGGTGGTCTTCACCGGCTCGCTGGAGAAGATGACCCGCGACGAAGCCAAGGCCACCGCCGAGCGGCTCGGCGCCAAGGCCGCGGGCTCGGTGTCGAAGAAGACCGACTACGTCGTTGCCGGCCCCGGCGCCGGCTCGAAACTCGCCGAAGCCGAAAAGCACGGCGTCGCGGTGCTGACCGAGGACGAGTGGCTGAAGCTGATCGGGGAGTGAGTGGAGCTTCCGACGCACTGCAGCCGCCACGGCTACCGCCGTCATTATCCGCCACCGGGTCTCGCCTTCGGCGAGCCCGATGACAGGCTCCAGCGGATGATCCAGTATTCCAGAGCGGCGATGCGAAACCGAGGCGCTGCGGCGTACTGGATACTCCGCTTTCGCGGAGTTTGACGCTTTACGATGGAGCGGCGCATTCGTATTGCTCAACCCAAAACCGCCGTCGCCTGGTCGAGCCAGGCCCGGGTCGGCTCGTCGAGATGCGGCCGCACCTCATAGCGGACGCGGGCGTGGTAGTTGTTGAGCCACGCGAGTTCATCGCGGCCCAGCATATTGACGTCGATCAATCGGCGGTCGATCGGCGCCAGCGTGAGCGTCTCGAAGGCGTTGACCGGCTTTTCGGCGCCGCCGATCTCGGCAGCAATCACCAGTTCGAGATTCTCGATCCGGATGCCATAGGCGTCGGTTTTGTAATAGCCGGGCTCATTGGACAGGATCATGCCGCGCCGCAGCGGCGTGGTGCCGAGCTTCGAGATCCGCGCCGGGCCTTCATGCACCGACAGATAGCTGCCGACGCCATGGCCGGTGCCGTGCTCGAAATCGAGCCCGGCCTGCCACAGATATTGCCGCGCCAGACTATCGAGCTGCGCGCCGGTGGTACCATCGGGAAACACCGCGCGCGCGATCGCGATATGGCCGCGCAGCACGCGGGTGAAACGGTCGCGCATTTCCGCCGTCGGCTCGCCGATCGCGATGGTGCGGGTGACGTCGGTAGTGCCGTCCTGATATTGCGCGCCGGAATCGATCAGCAGGAGGTCGCCCGCCGCGATCCGCCGGTTGGTCTTGCGGGTGACGCGATAATGCACGATGGCGCCGTTCGGACCGGTGCCTGCGATGGTCGGAAACGACACGTCCTTGAGCGCGCCGGTGTCGCGACGAAAAGTTTCCAGCGCCTCCACGGCGTCGATCTCGGTCAGGGCGCCCGCCGGCGCCTCGCGGTCGATCCAGGCCAGGAACCGCGCCAGCGCTACCGCGTCGCGCCGATGCGCAGTCTTCGTGCCCTCGATCTCGGTCGGGTTCTTGCAGGCCTTGAGCAGCGCCACCGGATCGCTGCCGCGCACCACCTTGCCGCCGGCGCCGCCGATCAGCCGGCTCAGCGCATCGGCCGCGGTGGCGCTGTCGAGCGCGACCTGCGCGCCGCGTTGCGCGAGCGCGGTGAGTTCCGATGTCAGCGCGTCGGGCTCGGCGACATCGGCTGACTGTTCGAGATGATCGCGCGCGCTGTTGGAAAGTTTCCGGTGATCGATGAACACGGTCGGCCGGCCGTGCTTCGGCACCAGCGCATAGGACAGCGGCAACGGCGTATGCGAGACGTCGGCGCCGCGGATGTTGAAGGTCCACGCCACCGCGTGCGAATCCGACAGCACCAGCGCGTCGACGCCGAGCTTTTTGATCTCCTCGCGGATCCGCGCCAGTTTGTCGGTCTCGGCCTCGCCGGCGAATGACTTGCCATGAATGGCGACCGGGCCAAGTGGCGGGGGCGGGCGTTCGGTCCAGACCGAATCGACCGGATTGGTCTCGACCGCAACCAGTTCGGCGCCGGCCTTGACGCAGGCAGCTAGCAGCCGCTCGGCTGCCGCCGAGGTGTGCAGCCAGGGGTCGAAGCCGAGCCGGGCGCCGGAGGCAAGATGGCCGGCGAGCCAGCTCTCCGGCGGCGGCTCGATCAGGGATTCCACGCTCCAGGCCTTGGTGTCGACCTGCTTGGCGGCCTGCAGCGTATAGCGGCCGTCGACGAACAAGGCTGCCTCATGGGTGAGCACGATCGCCATTCCGGCCGAGCCGGTGAAGCCGGTGAGCCAGGCCAGCCGCTCCTCGGAAGGTGGGACATATTCGTTTTGCT
>DASZLY010000110.1:0-3571 GCA_035552135.1 Allostellaceae bacterium
CAACCTCAAGCAGGAGCTCGAGGTCAAGAAGATGCGCGAGATCGCGGAGGAAGCCTTCGCGATGGTGCGCGAATACAAGGGCTCGCATTCGGGCGAGCACGGCGACGGCATCGTCCGCTCGGAATTCCACGAGCCGATGTATGGCAGCCGCATCATCCGCGCCTTCGAGGAGGTGAAGGACAAGTTCGATCCCGACGGGCTCTTCAACCCCGGCAAGATCGTGCGGCCGCCCAAGATGGACGACCGCAGCCTGATGCGCTTCAAGCCGGGCTACCGGCAATTGCCGGTCGACACCGCGTTCGACTGGTCGGAATGGGGCGGTTTCGCCAGCGCCGCCGAGATGTGCAACAACAACGGCGCCTGCCGCAAATCCGACCCCGGCGTGATGTGCCCGAGCTATCGCGCGACCGGCGACGAGCAGCACCTGACGCGCGGCCGCGCCAACACGCTGCGCCTGGCGCTGTCGGGCCAGCTCGGCCCCGACGCGCTGACCTCGGACGCGATGGCCGAGACCATGTCGCTATGCGTCTCGTGCAAGGGCTGCCGCCGCGAATGCCCGACCGGCGTCGACATGGCGAAGATGAAGCTCGAATTCCTCGCGCAGTACCGCAAGACGCACAAGCTGACCCTGCGCGACAAGCTCGTGGCCTACCTGCCGCGCTACGCGCCGTGGGCCAGCCGCTTTGCCGTGCTGCTGAACATGCGCAAGCCCGGCGGCTTGTTGGCGCGGATCGGCGAGAGCCTCTTCGGGTTCAGCGCGAAACGCCCCCTGCCCCGCTGGTCGCCGGCGCCCTATCGCGGCGCGAACCCCGCCGGCAGCGGCCGCGAGGTCGTGCTGCTCGTCGATACCTTCAACCGCTATTTCGAGCCGGAGAACGCCGTTTCTGCCGAGCGCGTGCTGACCCGTGCCGGCTATCGCGTGACGACGCCCGAGCCCACTGTCGGCAAACCGTTGTGCTGCGGCCGCACCTTTCTCGCCGCCGGCCTCGTCGAGGAGGCGCGCGCCGAGGCGCGGCGCATGATCGAGGCGCTGCAGGGAGCTGTCGCGCGCGGCACGCCGATCGTCGGCCTCGAGCCGTCATGCCTCCTGACCCTGCGCGACGAATACCCGGCGCTGCTGCCCGGCGACGCGGCCAAGGCGCTCGCCGCGCACGCGCAACTCTTCGAGGAGTTCGTCGAAAGCGAGCGCAAGGCCGGCCGCTTCGACCTCGCCCTCAAGCCGATGCCCGGCAAAACCGCGCTGCTGCACGGCCACTGCCACCAGAAGGCGTTCGGCACCGCATCCGCCGCGGCGGATGCGCTCAAGCTGATCCCCGAGCTCACGGTTGAGACCTTCGACTCGACCTGTTGCGGCATGGCCGGCGCCTTCGGCTACGAGGCCGAGCACCACGAGATGTCGCTCAAGATCGGCGAATTGGGCGTGCTGCCGAAGATGCGCGCCGCCGCGCCCGGGACGCTCCTCGCCGCCTGCGGCACCTCGTGCCGCCACCAGATCGCCGACGGCGCGCAGCGCGAGGCGCGCCACATCGTGCGCATCCTCGACGAGGCGTCGCGCTCGATCCCGTAGGGTGGGTTGAGCGCAGCGCAACCCACCGCCGCATCGCGACGGCGTGATGGGTTGCGCACGGCTCAACCCTTCCTACAGCCGAATTTCGGCGGTGATTTTGTCGACGGCGGCCCGGACTTGGCCGGCCGAACGATCGAGGAGGCCTACCGCCTCAAGGGCGGCGACATCGGCGTGCACGCGGCGATACTGGCGGCCGAGCGCACGCGCCAAGGCCGAGACCGACGGCTCCGGATGGGCATGCACATGGCGCATGAGTCGATAGCGCTCACCCGTCATAACAGAGGCCAGCGCCTCCCAGCTTTCGAAAGCCAGCGCGGTCTCGCTGACGGTCTCGCCGGCTTCCCCCCGCCGCCAGGCGTCGAGAAATGCAGCAGCATCCTCTTCGAGGCTGCCGCCGATAATGACCTTGGTCTCAACCATCGCCTGTCTTGTCCCTCCGCGCGTCAAGTCGATGCTCTGCGAAATTCCGTTTAATACGCCTTCCCCTGCGGATACGTATCGAAGCGCGGCACGGCCGGGTCCATGTGGTCCCACGGCTGGGCGCTTTTGGTGAAGATGTTGGCGTCGGGCGCGAAGAAGCTCGGGTCGTCGAAGCTCGTCACGCGGATGCCGACCATGTCGGGCCGGGTCGACACCTGCACGTAGAGCGGCGTGCCGCAATCGCCGCAGAACACGCGGGAAATGTCGTTGCCGGCGTCGGATTTGGCGACATAGATCCTGGGCTTGCCCCGGGTGATGCGGAACTCGGCCGAGGATATCCGCACCGCCGCGACATAGGCGCTGCCGCTCTGCCGCTGGCAGTCGCGGCAATGGCACATCAGCGAGAACAGCGGCTCGCCGCCGCTTTCATAGCGGATCGCGCCGCACAGGCATCCGCCGGTTCTGATCGGCATGCTTCCCTCCTGAAATTGCGCCCTATTCTACCGTGTAGGAATGACCGTTGATAATCTTCGCGCCACGTACAGAAGCCGATAGGATGCGCCCATGCCATTCGCCGCCGATACCGCGCCGCTACCCACCCGCGCGCAAGCGTTTCTCGATTTCTGGTTCGGCGCGCCGGACGATCCCGAGCGCTATCGCCACAAGCAGCTCTGGTTTCGCAGCACACCGGAATTCGACGCGGCGGTGCGCGAGCATTTCGCCGCCGAGCATGACGCGGCAGCAGCGGGCGCCTTTGCCGATTGGGAGGCGGCGCCGTTGAGCTGCCTCGCGCTCGTGATGCTGCTCGATCAGGTGCCGCGCAACATCTTCCGCTCGACCCCGCGCGCCTTTGCCAGCGACCCGATCGCCCTGGCGACGACAAACCGCGCGCTCGCCCGCGGCTTCGACCAGGCGGTGCCGGCGGCGTGGCGGCTGTTCTTCTATTTGCCGCTCGAACACAGCGAGGCGCTGGCCGACCAGCAGCGCGGGCTCGACCTGCTGCTGAGCCTGCCGCCGGTTCCCGGCCGCCCGGGCGACGGGCACATGACCCGGCTGCATTGCGAGATCATCGAGCGCTTCGGCCGCTTCCCGCACCGCAACGCGATCCTCGGCCGCGAGTCGACCGAAGAGGAGCTGACCTTCCTCGCCGAATGCGAGCACCGCTTCGGACAGCCCACGCTGCCATCTTGATCTTGGCCCGACCGGGAGCATCACCATGGCGATCACCGATATCAGCGTCACCGACATCGCCGATTTCGCCGGCGGGCACGAGTTCGGCCCGGCCGGCGCCTATGTCCGCATCAAGGGCGTGGCGCGCGGCACACTCGACCCCGCCGCCGCATGCAATGCCGGCATCGTCGATCTCGACAAGGCGCCGGTGAATGCCAGGGGCCTCGTCGAGTATGCGACCGATTTCGACATATTGCGCCCCAAGGATGCGCACAAGGGCAGCTCGATCCTCGTCTATGATGTGCCGAACCGCGGGTCGAAGCGCATCATGTGCCTGCTCGACGACGTTCCCGGCAACGAGCGCGAGCGCATCAACGACCCCAAGAACAAGGAGGATGCCGGGCTCGGCTTTCT
>DASZLY010000111.1:0-2975 GCA_035552135.1 Allostellaceae bacterium
TTGCCTGCCGCAGGCGCGTACCGGGCAGACGATGACCTTGCAGCCCAACGCGCAATACGCGATCGAGGTCCAACAGGACGACAACCCGTCCTGGGACTGCTACCCGGCGCAGGTTTCCTACCTGCAACAGGTGCAGCCGCAACAGGTCATGTACCTGCTCGGGCCGCTGACCTATATGGGCGCGATGTAGCGCCTACAGCACCGGGCGGCGGCCGCGCCACGGCGTCGCCCGCTCATAGGCGTCGGCGGCGCGCAGCACGGTGGCGTCTGCAAAGCGCTTGCCGGCGATCTGGAACGACAGCGGCAGGCCCGCCGCGGTAAAGCCGCAACACACCGACATCGCCGGGCTGCCGGTAACGTTGAACGGCATGGTCAGCGACGGCCGCTCCATGATCGCGAATTTCGGCACCTCGTCGATCTTCGGTGCCTCGCTCGGCGCGGCGGCGGTCATCACCAGGTCGAGACCGGCCATCGCCCGGTCGAGCTCGTCCACCAGCTCGCGGCGGCGGCGCACGGCCTGGATGTAGTCGGCCGCGCTCCACAGCCCGGCGAGCGCCATGCGGTCGCGGAAAACCTCGCCGAAATCGGTGAAGCGCGATTTCAGGTTGCTCTCGTGGACCGCGTAGGCCTCGGCCATCATGATGAGCACGCCGCACGAAGCCCATTCGGCGAGCGGCGACAGCGTCACCTCGCGCACCGCGGCGCCCATCTCCTCGTACTTCTTCGCCGCCGCGTCGATCGCCTCGCGGGTCGCGGCATTGGCCTCGTTGTCGGTCGTGTAGAAGTGCCGGATGAGGCCGATGCGCAGCCCCTTGATGTCGCCGCTCAACGCCTTGCGGTAATCGGGGATGGCGACATTGGCGCTGGCCGGGTCGGCCGGATCGTGGCCGGCCATGGCCTGCAGCATGATCGCGCAATCCTCGGCGGTCCACGCCATCGGCCCGGCATGGTCGAGCGAGAAGGCGAGCGGCAGGATGCCGGCGCGGCTGCACAGGCCGTAGGTCGGCTTGATCCCGGCAAGGCCGCAATAGGCGCCGGGGCCGCGGATCGAGCCGCCGGTGTCGCTGCCGGTGCCGCCGAGCACCAGCCCCGCCGGCACCGCGGCGCCGGTGCCGCTCGACGAGCCGCCGGTGAAGCGCGTCGTATCCCACGGGTTGCGCGCCGGTGGCCAGGGCAGGTCGAAGCTCGGCCCGCCAAACGCGAACTCATGCGTCGCCAGCTTGCCCATGACGATGCCGCCGGCAGCCTTGAGGTTGGCAACGGTGAACGCGTCAGCCGAAGGCACATGGTCCTGCATGACCTTGGAGTGGCCGGTGGTGGGGATGCCCGCGGTCTCGTAGATGTCCTTGAGCCCGATCGGGATGCCGTGCAGCGGGCCACGATAGCGGCCGGCCATGATCTCGCTCTCGGCGGCGCGCGCGGCGGCGTGCGCCTGGTCGGGCAGCACGCGGATGAAGCTGTGGAGCTGCCCGTCGAGCTTGGCGATACGGTCGAGCCGGCTTTGCGTCAGCTCGACCGGCGACAATTCCTTGGTCTCGATAAGGCGCGCCGCCTCGGCGATGGTGAGATATTCCGGGACCATCGCCTTATTCCCCTTGGGAATTGGGCGGAAAGGCGGGCGTGTGCGCCGGCTCGGCGCCGACCGCGCGCGGCTTTTTGACGAGCCGCGCCATCTCCGCATAGAGCGGCTCGGCAGCAAGGATTTCCGCGCGTTCCTTCTCCGGTATGTCGAGGCCCAGCCGGGCCAGCGCCGCATCGAGTTCCTGTCGGGTCATCGTTACCCCCGTCATTGCGAGCGGAGCGAAGCAATCTCGCGCCGCCCTGGCATCCTCTGCGCGAGATTGCTTCGCCGCTGCGCTCCTCGCAATGACGGACTCGGCTAAGGCATCGCCTTCTGCGCCTTGGCTTCCTTCAAGGGCGTGCCGGCCTCGGCGAGCTGGCGCAGATAGTCCGAGGGGCGCCAGCGGTCGCCGTAGCGCTGATGCCATGAGGCGATCTGGTTGTAGACCTCGCGCACGCCGATCGTGTCGGCCCAGTACATCAGCCCGCCGCGGTAGCGCGGGAAGCCGAAACCGTGCAGCCACATCACATCGACATCGCTGGCCCTCAATGCGCAGCCCTCGTCGAGGATCTTGCACGCTTCGTTGACCGAGGCGAACAGCAGCCGCTTGAGGATCTCGTCGTCGGTGAAGTCGCTGCGCTGCGGGAAGCCGAATTCGGCCGCGGTTTCCTTGATGATGCGATGCACCTCGGGGTCGACATGCGGGGTGCGGTCGCCGGGCTCGTAGCGATACCAGCCGGCATTGGTCTTGAGCCCCAGCCGCCCGGCCTCGACGATGCGGTCGGAGATCGGCGATTTGCGGTAGTTCGGGATCTGCGCGGCGCGGCGCTTGCGTGTGTCGTAGCCGATATCGAGCCCGGAAATGTCCGACACCACGAACGGGCCGACCGGGTAGCCGTAATCGACCATGACCTTGTCGATCTGCTCGGGCAGCGCGCCTTCCTCGACGAGGATGCTCATCTCCATGCTGAACGGCGCGCGGCTGCGATTGGCGAGAAAGCCGTCGCCATTGCCGGCGAGCCCCGACACCTTGCCGATCCTGCGGCCCAGCGACATCGCGGTCGCCAGCACGTCGTTCTCGGTCTTCGACCCCTTCACCACCTCGAACAGCTTCATGACGTTGGCCGGGGCGAAGAAATGCGTGCCGGCGACGTCCTGCGGGCGGCTGGTGGCGTTGGCGATGATGTCGATGTCGATGCCCGAGGTGTTGCTGTAGAGCAGCGCGCCCGGCGGCATCACCGCGTCGAGCTTTTTCCACACGTCCTGTTTGACGTCGATCTGCTCGAACACGGCCTCGATGACGACGTCGCACTCGGCGAGGTCGTCGATGCCGGCGACCGGGTGGATGCGCGCGAAGCGGCGTTCGTATTCGTCCTGCGCGAGGGAGCCGCGTTTGACGCTGGTCTCGTAATTG
>DASZLY010000112.1:0-2559 GCA_035552135.1 Allostellaceae bacterium
GCGCGGCGCAGCGGCTCGCCGACCCGCGCCCGGGTGCGCGCGCTGTTCGACGCCCAGCGCTTGTTGAGCTGCAGGATGTTCGGCTGATAGACCGCCTGGTCGTAGGCCGCGTCGAGCTCGGCCTGATCGTAATCGAGAAACACCGCCGGGCCCTTTTCGTGCGGCGCGGGGCCGCGATAGGGCTCGACCCGCGGCGGCGGCTGGACGATTGGAGCGTCGTTCATCGCAAACTCGAACCCTCACCCGTCTCCGGGCTGCGCGCCCGGAGCCACCCTCTCCCGCAAGCGGGAGAGGGGAATAGCGGTATCGACCGAAAGCCCTCTTCCGCTTGCGGGAAAGGGATCGGCCCACGCGAAGCGTGAGGGTTACGGCCGGAAGACCGCGAAGCACTTGTCCGAGTTGAAGATGTACGATTCGACGTAGTCGATGATCTCGGGCTCGCGCTTCAATTCGTGCATCGCGCCGCCGAGCGTCACCCAGTTGAGGAATTCCTGCTGCCCGGCATCCTCGATCTGCGCGGTGGTGAGCTCGCGCCAGCGGGTGAGCTTGCCCGAGGACAATTCGTCGAACCGCGCGCGGTCGCCGGCATTGTCGGGGTAGAGGAAGTGGTTCTTCGGCGTCAAAAACGCATGCGACCATGACGACGACGCGATCAGCGCCACCCGCCACGGGCTATCGGCCAGCACCCGCGCGATCGCCGCGCCGATATCGAAGCAGCGGCTCGGGTTCGGCCCCGGCGGATCGACCAGGTTCGGGTCGGCCTCGCCGGTCAGGTGCGCGGTCGAGCCGCGCTTGGCGATGACGCTCGACCCGTAGCAGTTCACATGAAATGGCACGACCGGATAGGGGAACCCCTTACGGTCGTAGTCGAGATACATCACCGTGTTGATGAAGGCGTGCGGCAGCCCGTTCTCGTAGCGCATCTTGTAGGCGTAGCTGACGTCGTAATCCTCGCCGATCAGCTTAGCCGCGAGATAGGACGCGCCGGATTTGTGGCCCTTGGTCTTGACCACGGTTTCCTTGCCCTCGCCCCAGACATTGGTGCTGCCCGCCATGTAGCGCGCGAAGGGGTGCGACTCGGTCTCCTCCTGCAGGAAGACGCAAAACGACGGCACGCCTTCCTCGCGGAAATTCTCGTACTGGTCGTCGCCGAAGATCACCACGAAATCGGGCTTGAATTCGTCGATTGCCTTGCGCGCCTCGCGGAAGCCGTTGACCAGCCGCGCCCGGTGTTCCTTGGCCGAGGCGACCGGGTCCTTCCATTCCTCGCGCATCTGCGCCGGCCAGGACTTGGGGTCTTTGAGCTTTTCCGGCACCTGGTCGCTGTTGAGCGTGCGGTTCAACAGCCCGGCCATCTGCGCATCGGGCTGGATGAGCCCAGGATAATGGGTGACGCCGACACCGAGAATTTCGCCCATCGTGCACCTCCCTGAAGCGAACTGCGCAAATCATAGCAGAGCGGCAAGGGTTTCTCGACTAGGATCGCTCATCCAGGCAGGGAGAGACCGCCATGCCGAGCTTCAAGCCCTCGCCCGATCTCGACATGCATTACGAGGTCGATGATTTCACCGACCCGTGGACGACGCCGGAGACCGTGCTGATGCTGCACGGCAATGCCGAGAGCGGGCTCGCCTGGTGGCGGTGGGTGCCGAAAGTGGCGCGGCACTACCGGGTGGTGCGGCCCGACATGCGCGGCTTTGGCCAATCGACGCCGATGCCGCGCGACTTCCCGTGGACGCTCGACCGGCTGATCGAGGATTTCTGCCTGCTGATGGATCATCTCGGCGTCGACCGGTTTCACCTGCTCGGCGCCAAGATCGGCGGCACCGTCGCGCGCGCCTTCGCCGCGCGACGGCCGGAGCGGATGAAGACGCTGACGGTGGTCGGCACGCCGCCGCCGTTCCGCGAGGAAGCCGCCGCGAATGTCGCCAGCGTCGTCAAGATGTTCGAGGATCACGGCGTTGAATACTGGGCGCGGCAGAACATGGCGAACCGGCTCGGCAGCGCCTTCCCGCAGGAGGGCTTCGACTTCTGGGTCAGGTACATGGCGCGCACCGCGGCGTCGACGCAACTGGGCTTTATGCCGACGATCGCAATCGCCGACATCCGCCCGGACATTCCCAAGATCAAATGCCCGACCCTGGTCATCACCACCGAGGACAGCGGGCTCGGCTCGGTCGCCGCGATGCGCGCCTGGCAGGAGCAGATCGCCGGCTCCGAGCTCGTCGTCTGGCCGGGCAACTCGTACCATGTCGCCGCGACGCATGCCGAGCAGTCGGCCGACGCGATGCTCGATTTCTTGAAGCGGCGCGGCTGACCCCTCACCCCTCCCCGGGTTGCGCCCGGAGCCCCCTCTCCCGCAAGCGGGAGAGGGTTTGAAAAGCGCCGCTGGAAAGCCCCTCGCCCGCTTGCGGGAGAGGTGGCCATCGCGCAGCGATGGACGGGTGAGGGTTACGCCGCCCCTCGCCTATGAGAGAACGCGGTCTCGGCGCTGGTGATGAATTCGAGCAGCGCCGCGCGGCCGTCTTCGTTGACCTTGCGCGCACGCAGGATCGCCGG
>DASZLY010000113.1:0-8846 GCA_035552135.1 Allostellaceae bacterium
CATCCTCTATCTCACCGAAATCCCGCCGGCCGGCGGCGATACGCTGTTCGCCAGCATGTACGCCGCCTATGACCGGCTTTCCGACCCGATCAAGCAGCTCGTCGGCGGTCTTACCGCGACGCATGACGGCGAGCCGGTCTATCGCGGCCGCTTCGGCTATGCGCTGCCCGAAAAGGGCTTTCCGCGCGCCGAGCATCCGGTGGTGCGCACCCATCCGGTGACCGGCAACAAAGCGCTCTTCGTCAACGGCAATTTCACGACGCGGATCGATGGGCTGTCGAGGCTCGAAAGCGACGCGCTGCTGCAGATGCTGTGCCGCCACGCCGAGACCGCCGAATTCCAGTGCCGCTTTCGCTGGCAGAAGAACTCGGTCGCGTTCTGGGACAATCGTTGCGTCCAGCATCACGCGATGTGGGACTATTTCCCCGCCCGGCGCCACGGCTACCGGGTGACGATCGAGGGCGACAAGCCGTTTTGAAAGAAAAGCCCCTCCCCCGCTTGCGGGCTTGCGGGAGAGGGAGGGACCCCGCGCCGTCAGGCGTGGGAGGGTGAGGGTTCGCGCCGCAATACCCTCACCCGTCCATCGCTGCACGATGGCCCCCCTCTCCCGCAAGCGGGAGAGGGGGCATCTTCACCTACTGCAGATGCTTGCCGAAGAACGCGGTCGCGTCTTTCCATAGCTCGTGCGCCGGGGCTTCGCGGTAGCTCGGCCGGTAGTCGGCGAGGAAGGCGTGGCCCGCGCCGTCATAGATCTTGGTGGTGACGTCCTTGCCGGCACCGCGCTTCTTCATCTCGTCGGCGAGCGCGGCCGGCGGGTTCTGATCCTCGACGCCAAATACGCCGAACAGCGGACAGTGCAGGTTGCCCATCAGGTCGAGCACCGGCGTCGGGCGCGAGGCGGTGGTCTCCGCGTCGGGTGTCGCGCGATGAATGAAACCGCCCCAGCAATCGACCGCCGCATCGACCTTGGCGCTGCTGCACGCGAAGAGCAGCGTATGCCGGCCGCCCGAGCAGAAGCCGATCGCGCCGACCTTGCCGGTGGCGCCGGACAGCGCGTTGAGGAAATCGGCCGAGGCTTCGAGATCGCCGACCGCCTGCGAGTCCTTAAGGCCGAACATCACCGGGGCCACGGTGGCGAAGTCGCCCGGGTCCTTGGGGTTGCCGTCGCGCCAATAAAGGTCGGGGGCGATCGCGTTGTAGCCGATATTGGCGAAGCGCCGCGCCAAGTCGCAGATATGGTCGGCGAGGCCGAACGCTTCCATGATCACGACGATGCCGGGATAGTTCCCGGCCTGGTTCGGCTGCGCCAGATAGGCCGGGATCTTGCTGCCGCCGACCGGCACATGGACAAGACCGCCCTTGATCTTGCTGGGATCGGTGACGAGACCCGGTACGTTGGCCATGAGCTTCCTCCATTTGTGGGGTGGCGCAGATTAACCGCGCCGCCGCCGGTTGCGGAAGAGCAGAGGAGAGCAGCATGCGCCGCCGCGACTTTCTCGCCGGCGCCGTGGCCCTCGCCGCCGGCGGGCGCGCGGCCGCAGCGCAAAACCCCAACCTGTCCTCAGGCAGCGAAAGCCCGCAGCTGAAGGCGCCGGCCGGCTGCACCGATTGCCACCATTATCTCTATGACCCGAGCTATCCCGCCGTTTCGGACAGGGTTTCGCGGCCGGACAAGGCGACGGCGGATGATTATCGCCAATTGATGCGGCGGCTTGGCATTGCCCGGCATGTCATCGTCCAGCCTTCGGCTTACGGCAGCGACAACCGGTTGCTGCTCGACGCGCTGAGCGGGTTTGGCGCCGAGGCGCGCGGCATCGCGGTTGCCACGCCGGATATAAGCGATGCAGAGCTCAAGCGCCTCGATGCCCTCGGCGTGCGCGGTCTGCGCTTCAGCTTCGCCCCCGCCGGGTCGATCACTCAAGCGATGATCGCGCCGTTGGCGCAGCGTGTGGAGCCGCTCGGCTGGCAGGTCGAGATCAATGCCTGGGCGCGCGATCTTCCCGCCATGATCGCGTTGCTCGAAGGGCTGCCGACACCGGTCGTCCTCGACCATTTCGGCCACATTCCCGAGCCGGAGGGCGCTCGCGATGCACTGTTCGGCCAGGTCCTCCGCCTCGTCGACAAGGGCAAGACCTGGGTGAAGCTCGCCGCGCCTTACGATGCGACCAAGATCGGTCCGCCGACCTATGCCGACTCCAGCGCGCTTGCCCGCGCCTATGTCAAGGCCGCGCCCGAACGTCTCGTCTGGGGCACCAACTGGCCGCATCCCGGGGAAAACCCGAAGCCCGACGATGCGCTGCTGTTCGACCTGCTGCCCGACTGGGCGCCGGACCCGGCGGTGCGCAATCGCATCCTGGTGGACAATCCGCAGGTCCTGTACGGATTTCCGCCGAGCGCCTGAAAGAGCGGCTAGACGATCGCCGGGTCGTCCTTCAGCGCCTTGCGCGCGAAATAACAGAAGGTTGCACCGATGATGCTGGCGCGCAGCCGGTAGTCGTGCGCTTCCTGCGCCTCGGTCGGACCGATCGGCTTGATCTTGCCGGCGGCGCGCGCCATCAGCTGCAGCTTGGCGGCGCGTTCGAGAAACAGCGCCAGCATCGCCGCTTCCTCGACCGTGCCGCACGCCGTGACGAGGCCGTGATGCGCCAGGAGCGCGGCGCGCTTGTCGCCGAGCACGCCCGAGATGATGCGCCCCTCCTCGTCGCCGATCGGCACGCCCGGCCATTCCGGCAGAAAGGCGCAATCGTCCCAGAACACCGCCGTGTCCATATGCGCGACCGCGAGCGGCTCACCGATCATCGACAACGCGGAAGTGTGCGGCGGATGGGTATGAATGATCGATTTCACCGCCGGCCGCTGGCGGTAGATCCACAGATGAAAGCGGTTCGACGGGTTGGGCATGCCGCCGCCGTGCAGCACCTGCAGGTCGTCGTCGACCAGCAGCAAATTGTCGGCGGTGATCTCGTCGAGCCCGAGGCCGAAGCGCATCGTCCAGTAGGTGCCGGGCTGGTCGCCCCGCGCCGTCAACTGGCCGGCAAGCGCCGAGCTGTGCTCCTCGGCGGCGAGGATGCGGCAGGCGAGCGCCAGCTTTTGCGGCGCCGACCATTGCGCGGCATCGAGATGCCGGTTCATGTCGGCGGCCGATGTCGCGCTGTAGTCTTCCTTGCGCCTGACGATCGCGGCCATCTTCTTCCTCCCACGGCTATTTTGAGCGCGGGCAATTTTGAGCGCGCCGGCTTTATGTTAGCGTCGCTGCCGTACCGGACAATCGCTTATCCGAGAGCTTCACCGATGTCGACAATCGCCCCGCCCCGCCCGCTCGTCGAAGGTCCGTCCGCCTGGATCGGCGCCGAACTCACGCGTTGCCCCGAGACCTGGATCTATACGCTGTCGCCCCCCGAGCTCGGCGAGATCGCCGCCAATGTCGAGCGTCATCGCGGCCGCGACCTGGCGGCGCTGGCGCGCGACGATTTCGACCTGCCGGTGCTTGGGGCGGTGCTCGACAAAATGCGGGAGGAGGTGCTCGACGGCCGCGGCTTCGTGCTGATCCGCGGGCTGCCGGTCGAGGGCCGGCCGATCGCCGACAGCGCGCTCGCCTATTGGGTTGTCGGCACAAGCTTCGGCAACCCGCGCTCGCAGAACGCGATGGGGCACCTTTTGGGTCATGTGCGCGATCTGGGCGTCGCGACGACCGACCCCAATGTGCGCACCTACCAGACTACCGAGCGTCAGCATTTCCACACCGATTCGTGCGACATCGTCGGCCTCCTGTGCCTCAAGACCGCGCGCTCGGGCGGGCTGTCGTCGATCGTCAGCTCGATGGCGATGTACAACGCGATGGCGCGGCGCCGCCCCGATCTCGCGGCGCGGCTGTTCCAGCCTTTCCCGACCGACCGCCGCGGCGAGGTGCCCCTCGGCGAGAAGCCATATTTCGACATCCCGGTCTACAACGACCACGCCGGCTATCTCTCGGCGATCTATTCCGGCACCTATATCCGCTCGGGCCAGCGCTTTTCCGAGGCGCGCCGGCTGACGGCGGCAGACCACGAGGCGCTCGAACTGTTCGACGACCTCGCCAACGACAAGGAATTGCGGCTCGACATGGAGTTGCGCCCTGGCGACATGCAGTTCCTCCACAACCACACCTGCCTGCACGACCGCACCGCCTTTGTCGATTGGCCCGAACCGGAGCGGAAGCGCCATCTGCTGCGCCTGTGGCTGGCCGCGCCCGGCGCGCGGCCGCTGCCCGAAATCTTCGCGCCCCGCTACGGCTCGACGGCGGTGGGCGACCGCGGCGGCATCATCTGCGAGAAGACCCGGCTGCACGCGCCGCTGGAGCCGGTTTAAGCGCCTTTGATGCGGCGCTCGTCGAGCTAATGCGCCTTGGCGCTCTTCAGCTGTAGCCCGAGGAGCGGCGCGACCGCCTCGGCGGGCAGCTTGGTAAATCCCGGCGGCGTCGTGAACAGCGAGGCCGGTTGCGGCCCGATCCGCACATTGGTCAGCTCCCAGTGCAGCCGGCCGGATTTGCCGTTGGTCTTGGTGAACTGGCCGTCGAGCTTCATCGGGATGCCGGTGTCGCTCATCCACATCGTGCCGTCGCCATGTCCTTCGGGCACGTCGACCGTAAGCGCGTATTTGGTGGTCGGGACGCCGTTGACCGTCTCTTGGTCGATCACGCGCTTTTTGAGGCGCGGGTCGTCGAACATTTTGAGCTCGGGCGGCAGCAGGAAATCGACGACCGTGTGCATCTGCGGCAGCACCGCCTCGGCCAGCGGCGTGTCGCGATGCAGCACAAAGATCGCCGGGATGCCGTTGATGTTCTGCTCGTGGCGCTCGGCGCCGGGCATGCCCCACATCTTGCCGTCGTAGATCTTGCCCTCGATCGAGAGCTGGCGGTCGGCGCTGAAAGCGATCTTCGCCTCGCCGATGGTTGCCGCGGCGGCGGTGTCGGCCGCAGCCGAGGCAAGCAGAATCGCGGTGATGATGGCGCGCATGTGTCCCCCAACGTCCCGGGTGGTAAACGCCCAATAAGGCAGTTTCGCGGCAAGTCGCGCACGCTCTGGACAGAAATGGCGAAGACCCTATCCTCTCGCTTGGCTTTCTTTATGCAGCGCGGGCTTTATGCAACGCCGGCGGCAGCGAAGCGAGGAACGATGAGCGGACGGATCGAGGCGCGGCTCAAGGAACTCGGCATCGCGTTGCCGCAAACCACCGCGCCGATCGCCAATTACGTGCCGTACACGGTTGCCGGCAAGCTCGTCACCGTTTCGGGCCAGGTCAGCGTGCGCGACGGCAAGCCCGAATTCGTCGGCAGGCTCGGCGCCGGCATCACCGTCGCCGACGGGCAGCAGGCGGCGCGGCTCTGCGCGCTCAACATCCTGGCGCATCTCAAGAACGCTTGCGGCGGCGACCTCGACCGGGTGAAGCAGGTGCTGCGCCTCGGCGGCTTTGTCAATTGCGTGCCCGACTTCACGCAAATGCCGCAGGTGGTCAACGGCGCCTCCGACCTGATGGTCGAAGTCTTCGGCGAGGCGGGGAAGCACGCCCGCGCGGCGGTCGGGGTCGCGTCGCTGCCCTTGGGCGTCGCGGTCGAGGTCGAAGCGATGTTCGAGCTCGCCTGAGCCGATGCCGCAAGAGGTCGCGCTGACGGTTCATCCGTCGATCGCCGAGATCCCGGCGGCCGATTGGGATGCCTGCGCCGGCGACATCAATCCGACTGTCGGCTACACCTTCCTCCAGGCGATGGAGGAGAGCGGCTCGGCGATCGGGCGCACCGGCTGGGCGCCGCAGCATCTCTCGCTCGCCGACGATGCCGGCCGCATCGTCGGCATCGTGCCGCTCTACCTGAAGAGCCATTCCTACGGCGAATACGTCTTCGATTACGGCTGGGCCGATGCCTATGAGCGCGCCGGCGGGCGCTATTACCCCAAGGCGCTGGCGGGGGTGCCGTTCACCCCGGTGCCGGGGCCGCGCCTCCTGGTGCGTCCCGGCGCGCCGCCCGACACGCGGGACTTGCTGGTCGCCGGTCTCGCCGAGTTCACCCGCCAGCGCGGGATTTCGTCGCTGCACGTCAATTTTCCCGACAATGCCGATGCCGAGGCGCTGTTCGAGGCCGGGTTCCTGCAGCGCATGGGCCAGCAATTCCATTGGACCAATGACGGCTACAAGAATTTTGACGACTACCTCGCCGCGCTCAACTCACGCAAGCGCAAGGCGGTCAACAAGGAGCGCCGGGAGGCGCTGACGGCCGGGCTCGAGATCGACGTGCTCACCGGCGCCGATTTGCAGGCGCGCCACTGGGATGCGTTCTACCGCTTCTACCTCGCGACGTCCGACCGCAAATGGGGCTCGGCCTATCTCAACCGCAAATTCTTCGCGCTGATCCACGAGCGGATGGCCGATAAGATCGTCCTGGTGATGGCGCGCAACCGCCAGGAATACGTCGCCGGGGCCTTCAATATTCTCGGCAAGGAGACGATCTACGGCCGCAACTGGGGAAGCTACGGCGACCACCGGATGCTGCATTTCGAGTGCTGCTATTACCGCGCGATCGAGTTCGCGATCGACCACGGGCTGAAGCGGGTCGAGGCCGGCGCCCAGGGCCCGCACAAATTGCAGCGCGGCTACCTGCCGGTGCCGACCTACAGCGCGCATTACATTCCCGATCCCGGCTTCCGCCGCGCGGTGGCGCAGTTTCTCGCCCGCGAGCGCGAGATGGTCGAGCAGAAGATCGAGCACCTCGCCGAGCACTACTCACCGTTCCGCCATAGCGAGGACGAACCGGCTACGGATTGATTATCGGACGGAAGCGCCGGGTACGCTAAGCCATGAAGATGGGCAACAGTTGCCCCATACGCGCTCGTGAGGCGACGGCCCGCCGTTGCTGCCGCATGGCAACCCGCTGACGCACGTATCGACCCATGTGTCGTGGCACAAGATCGCGCCGCGCCTGTCCCGGGACTTCCAAGTCGTCTGCCCCGATCTGAGACGAATTCAGCTGCGGAACGTCGGGTCGAGCCGGTCGCATCTGCGCAACAGCGCCGGCCATTCGCGCTGCCCGCCGAGCCGCACGTTGTCGCCGGCATTGGCGAATTGCGCCGCCTGCCTCTCGCAGGTCTCCTCCGCCGGGAAAACCAGCTTGGCGCCCGCCGCGCACGCCGCCTGCGCCTTCAGCTGCGCCTCGGCCGAGCGCTCGAAATGATAGGTGTGCGAGAACGCCTCGGCGACATTGCGCCCGGTCGCCAGGAGGCCGTGGTTGCGCAGCACCAGCACCGGGTGGTTGCCGATCGACCGCTGCAGCCGCTCGCGCTCGTCCATGTCGAGCGAGACGCCCTCGTAGTCGTGGTAGCCGAGCCGGTTGTGGAACCGCATCGCCCATTGCGACAGCGGCAGCAGCCCTTCCTCCTGCACGCCGACCGCGATGTCGGCCTCGGTATGGGTATGGACGACGCACTCGACATCCGGCCGGCCGAGATAGATCGCGCCATGGATCACCACCCCGGCATAGATCGGCTCGTATTCGGATTCGCCGATGATGTTGCCCTCGAAATCGACCTTCAAGAGGTTCGACGCGGTGATCTCGTCGAACATCAGCCCCATCGGGTTGATCAGCATATGGTCGGGCTCGCACGGCACCCGCGCCGAATTATGCGTGAGGATCAAATCGTCCCAGCCGAAATATGCGACGAGGCGATAGCAGGCGGCAAGATCGACCCGCACCGCCCATTCCTCGGGGCTGACATGCCGCGGCCGCGACGTCTGGACGTTGAGCGTGTCCATCGTGTGCTTCTCCTCGTTCAGGGTGCGCGGCGAACGCGGACTCTCCGGCTGTTTGCCACAATCACCGCGCCGGAAACCTCGTCCAAGTTGACGTCATCGACGACCATTTGCGCAAGCCGCAAATATTCAAGACGATCTTCTACCGCCAACCGAAGCAGAATGACCCCCGCGTGCGTTCCTGGAGGATAGCGACGCAAATCGGCAAACTCCTTGTCGGCGGTGATCAGCCATCTGTCTTCGGCCTGGATCCCTTGCCAAAGGCCGCTGTCGGCCATCCCACGCCAGCCCTGGTCGGCGACCGTGACTGCGTCGTAACCGTTCCGAAGAAGCAGATCGGCGATCTCATCGGGCAGATTCTCATCGACCTTCAGCCGAGCAGTCACTATCCGGTATCGGCGTCAGCGTCGATATCGGCTGGGATCACGGTGGCTTCCGCCGCCAGCGCGGAGGCAAATTGCAACGCCGCCGTCACGTCCTCGATCGTCAGCTGCGGCCAGGACTTGAGGATTCGCTCGGGGCTGTCGCCAGCGGCAATGCTGCCGACGATCACGCTCGCCGGGACGCGCGTGCCTTTGATGCACGGCTTGCCGTGGTGGATTCGCGGATCGATGCTGATGCGCTCGCGCCAGTTCATCGCAGCAGTCTACGCCAACCTCATGCCGGCGCGAAGCACGGCACCGGCGGGCCGCCTTCGCTCGGCTTGAACACCAGCTTCACTTTCTGCCCGACCTTGATGCCGTCGAGGTCGCAATCGACGATGTTGGTCATCATCGTCGGCCCCTCGGCGAGCGTCACATAGGCGATCGCATAGGGTACCGGCGCGCCGCGGCGCATCACGCTGTAGGTGTAGATCACCCCGTCGCCCGAGGCCTGCTGCCACGCCGTATCCGCGCTGAAGCAGAACGGGCAGATCGAGCGCGGATAGAAATGCACTTCGCCGCAACCATTGCACTTCTTGATGAGCAGTCTGCCCTCGGCCGCCGCATCCCAGAACGGCTGGGTCTCGACATTGGGCAGCGGCGCCGGGATCTTGCGGATCTGCTGCTGTCCGGCTTGTTGTGCCTGGG
>DASZLY010000114.1:0-4688 GCA_035552135.1 Allostellaceae bacterium
ATCGGCCTCGTGATCGGGGCGCAGGCCTTCGAATCGACGCCTGCGCGCCACGCACCGGCGGTGATCCTGGCGATGCTGCCCAACATCGCCGCCTGGGCGCAAAACCAGATCGATGGCGCACTTGCCGCGGCTGGCACGTCGGCCTCGCAGGTCGGGTTCGACAAGCTGGCGGGGCACGGGGTCATCTATCACGGCCTCGAATTATTCGGCGGCGGCGGCACGCTGACGGGATTGATGCTGGGCGCAATCGCGGCCTTCATCATCGACCGCAGCTTCGACCGCGCGGCGATCTATGCGCTCGGGGCGGCGGTGCTGGCGTATTTCGGCGTCATCAACGGCACCGCGCTCGGCATCGGCAATTCCGTCGGCGTGGCGATCGGCTATGCGGTGGTCGCGGCGATCTGCCTGGGGATGCGCGCTTATCACGCCCCCGCGTCCGTGTTGCTCGCCAGCGAAGCGGCGGCGGACGATTGAGTGCAAAGGTCGTGACCCGATCGTCCACAGGAACAGCCGCCCCTTATGCAACGGCAGCAACGGGAATTAGTTTGGTCCGGGCTTCGTGCCGGTAAAGCGCCGATAAACTGCTATAATCCCAACGTGCACTTTGGATCGAAGTGGCGCGGTTCGATCTCGTTCCGTTAAAGGGCCGATGTCGGCACAACCATGCCGTTGGCGGGCGCACAAACAAGGACCGAATTCCATCCCAAAGCGCCCATCGTGACGGGTCGACCGGCGCGTTTACCCATTGGCGGCCGCGGCGTTGGAGACTCCGGCCGCTTCCAGCGCCGCCGCTATGCGCAGCGCCGCGCTTTCACGCCACGGTGCGGCGACGACCTGCACGCCGATCGGCATTTCGCCGGACCGCCGCAGCGGCACCGCGACAACCGGGAGCCCGATGAACGATAGCGGCTGCGTGTAGACCCCCATGAAGGGACGCATCGGCACTTCGGCGCCGTCGATCTCGATCGTCGGCTGGCCGATCAGCGGAGCGCTGCATGGGGTTGCCGGGGCAAGCAATATGTCTGCATCGTGGAACAGCGCGAGCACCTGTTCGCGATACCAGCGGCGGAAACGCTGCGCCTGGATTACCCACGTCGCCGGCACCAGCGTCCCGGCAAGAAAGCGATCGCGGGTGCCGGGATCGAAATCGCCGGCGCGCCTCTTGAGGTCGGCGAGGTGCAGGTTGGCGCCTTCGCTGGCGGTGATGACGAACGCGGCGGCGCGCGCGCGCCGGGCCTCGGGGATTTCGAGCGTGAGAGTGGCACCGAGCGCCTTGGCGGCGCTGGCGACCGCCGCGGCGGCGATTCCCTCGCCGGCGAAATGGCCGCCCAGCACCGCGACGCGCAGTGGCTCAGTGTTCCGCGTCAGTGCAGGTATTGCCGGCTCGGCCGGGCGATCGGTGCAGATCGGGTCGGCAGCGTCGGGTCCTTGCATCGCATCGTAAGCGGCGGCCAAGTCGCGCACAGAGCGGGCAAACGGTCCAATATGGTCGAAGCTCGCCGCGAAAAGACGCGCGCCGGCGCGGCTCAGCCGGCCGTAGGTCGGCTTCATCCCATAGATGCCGCAGAGCGACGCCGGCACGCGGATCGACCCGTTGGTGTCGGATCCGAGACTCAGCGGCACCAGCCCACCGGCGACTGCCGCCGCCGAGCCGCCCGATGAGCCGCCAGCGATCCGGGTCAGGTCGTGCGGATTGTGCGCCGCGCCGTAATGCGCGTTCTCGGTAGTGAAGCCATAGGCGTATTCGTCCATGTTGAGCGCGCCGAGCAGCACGGCGCCTGCCGCATTCAGGCGTTGCACGGCGGTGGCGTCGACTCCGGCCGGCGGCAGGTCGCGGTCGATTTTCGAACCCGCGACCGTGACCACCCCGGCGATGTCGAACAGGTTCTTGACCGCGAAAGGGACACCGGCCAACGCGCCCGGGTCCTCTCCGCGGGCGAGCGCGGCATCGACCGCGTGCGCCTCGGCAAGGGCCCGTTCGGCGGTGACGGTCGTGAAGCTGTTGAGCACGGGGTCGCGCGCGGCGATCCGAGCCAACGCCGCCTCGGCGACCGCGACCGCGCTGGTCTCGCCCGCCTTGACCGCGGCGGCGATGCTCAGCCCGTCGGCGCTCATGCCGTGAAGACCGGCGCCGCCTCGGCGTCGTCCGGCAACGGGAAGTCCATCAGCAGCCCAGCCATCTGTGCGATCTGCTCGATGTTGAAGATGACGCCGGGCAGGTGAGCGGGATCGAGCGACAAGCCGACAACCATCGCAACAGCATCGACATACGCGGCGGCATCGAAGGGCTTATCGGCCATGGCTTCCTCCTATTCGCCGGCAAACGAGGCGATCGGGTGGATCGCATCGTCGACCGTCGGAAAATGGCAGGCAACTTGCCGTCCGCCACCGATGTCGCGCGGTCGTCGGCGCCGCACTCGTGCAGCGTTCGGCCGCCTGGAGGACGAAGCAAGCGATATGCCATCGGGAGGTCGTCTTGCGGCGGGCGATCGGGCCGCTCGTCGCGGCGCAAGTGCTCAAGCTATGGGCAAGTCTCGTCGTGAAAGTCTGGCCACCGCATCTGGCCGTAGCGGGCGTCTTGCATCTTCGCTAAAGCTGCATGCGCACAAAGCCGCGAACGAAACAGATGATACCGAGCCTCGATTTCCACAGCCTCGCCGCTGCCTATGCCGGCGGTGCAGCAACGCCGAGCGAAATCGCCCGCGAGGTCGTCGCACGAATCGCGGCGCGGGGTGATGACGGGGTCTGGATCTCGCGGGTTCTGGCCGAGCGTCTGGCGGCGGCTGCCGCAGCACTGGAGCGGTTGCCGCCGGACGATCGCGGGCGCCTGCCGCTTTACGGCATCCCGTTCGCTGTCAAGGACAACATCGACGTCGAAGGGGTACCGACGACCGCTGCCTGCCCGGCGCTCGCCTATGTTCCGGCTCGCACGGCTCCTTGCGTCCAGCGGCTGGTGGCGGCGGGGGCATTGTTCGTCGGCAAGACTAACCTCGACCAGTTCGCCACCGGTCTGGTCGGCACGCGCTCGCCCTACGGCGTGGCGCGCAACCCGTTCGATCCCGCCTATATCCCCGGCGGGTCGAGTTCCGGCTCGGCCGTCGCAGTATCGGCGGGACTGGTCAGCTTCGCGCTCGGCACCGACACGGCCGGTTCCGGCCGCGTGCCGGCAGGCTTCAACAATATTGTCGGTCTAAAGCCGACGCGCGGCCTCGTCGGTACCGCCGGCGTGGTGCCGGCGTGCCGTTCGCTGGACTGCGTATCGGTTTTCGCGCTGACCGTGGCCGATGCCGCGCGCGTCGTCGATGTCGCCCGCGGCAGCCCGGGCGATCCTGAGGCGCGCGCCATGCCGCCGGGATTCGGGGTCTTCGGGGAAAAGCCGGCACGCTTCAAATTTGCCGTCCCGGCCATGATCCAGCGCGAATTTTTCGGCAATGCCGATGCCGAGCGCCTGTTCGCCGCCGCCGTCGAGCGCCTCGAGACGTTGGGTGGCACCGCCGTCGAGATCGATTTCGCGCCGTTCCTCGAGGTGGCCTCGTTGCTTTACGACGGACCGTGGCTGGCCGAGCGCGCCGCGGCGATCGACGATGCCGTGGACGGCCGGCGCGACGTGCTGCATCCTGTCACGCGACGCATTGTCGACGGCGCCGACCGCATCACCGCAGCCGATGTGTTTCACGGCCAGGACCGGCTCGCGGCCCTGGCGCAAGCGACCGCGGCGGTGTGGCGCGAGAACGATCTGCTGCTGCTGCCGACCTCAGGCACCATTTTCTCCATCGCCGAGATTGAGGCTGAACCGGTCGCACGCAATGCCATGCTCGGTCGTTATACCAACTTCACCAACCTGCTCGACCTCGCGGCGCTCGCCGTGCCCAACGGGTTCTACCGCAACGGCCTGCCCGCAGGGATAACGCTGCTCGCACCGGCGTTCCACGATCCGCTGCTGGCCGCAATCGGCGCGGCTTTTCAGCGGCATGCCGGGCTGTCTCTCGGCGCGACCGGCGCCGCGCTGCCGCCGCAGGACGACCCGGCCGCAGTGCCGTTTCCCTATCTGCCGCTCGCGGTGTTCGGCGCCCATCTTTCGGGGATGCCGCTCAACAGCGAGCTGCTGGGGCTGGGTGCGCGGCTGCGCCGGACAATGCGGACCGCGCCTGTCTACCGGCTTTATGTGCTGCCCGACGGCAAGCGGCCGGGACTGGTCCGCCGGCCGCATGACGGAGTTGCGATCGATCTCGAGGTCTGGGATGTCCCGATGGAAGCGGTGGGCACGCTCCTCGCCGACATCGCGCCGCCGCTGGGATTGGGGACGATCGCGCTGGAGGATGGCGGTGCGGTGCGCGGGTTTCTCTGCGAAGCCCATGCCGCCGGCGAGGCACGCGACATCAGCGCTTTCGGCGGATGGCGCGCCTGGCAAGCGAGCCGCGCATAAGGCGGGCACTCCGCGCCCCTCTGTTCACGCCAGTGAGGTTTCGGCTCCGCCCACTACACCTGCGCGTTCCGGTTGGCGTAAGTGCGGTTGCGGAATTCGATGGTGAAATCCTCCATCGTCACCGCCGGATATTTCGCGCCGCCGCCGCGGCATGTCGGCAGGCATTCGAGGTGTCGTATTCAGGCGACATGAAGAACGGCACCGAATAGCGATCGCGGCCGGACACGTTGAGCACCCGGTGGGCGGTCGACAGAAAACCCTC
>DASZLY010000115.1:0-5143 GCA_035552135.1 Allostellaceae bacterium
CCGACCCCGCCCGAGAGGTGGCAGTTCTTGCCGATCTGCGCGCAGGAGCCGACCGTCGCCCAGGTATCGACCATCGTGTTGCTGCCGACATGGGCGCCGACATTCACAAAGCTCGGCATCAGGACGACATTGGGCGCGATATAGGCCGAGCGGCGGACAATCGCCCCCGGCACCGCGCGGAAGCCGGCCTCGCGGAAGCGGTTCGGTCCCCAGCCGGCGAATTTCGAGGGCACCTTGTCCCACCATTTCGCGGCGTCGGGACCGCCGCCGATCTCGCCCATGTCGTTGAGGCGGAACGATAAGAGCACCGCCTTCTTGAGCCACTGATGCACCTGCCACTTGCCGCCCGACAGCTCGGCGACGCGCAGCTCGCCCGAATCCATGCCATCGAGCGCCGCCTCGACCGCGTCGCGGACTTCCCCCGTGGTGGCGACGGAGATCGTGTCGCGCGCCTCCCAGGCGGCATCGATGGTCCGGGCGATATCCGATTGGCTCATGGCGGGTCCGGGAAATGGCTGAAAAAGGGAGGCAACCATGATCCGGCCGCGCCGGAAGTGTCAACCGAGGCGTCAGCCGCTCAGAAAATGAACACCAGCGCGGAGAACGCGCCGGCCGCCCAGCAATAGATCGCGAACGGCACCAGCGCGTCGTCGAAATCGTGGCGGCGGAAATAGCGCATCAGGAACACGATACTGAGATAGGCGGTGACGCCGGCGACGACGCCCGAAATGAGCGCCAGCCCGCTGATCCCGTGGCCGGGCAGCGCCATGAGCTTCGGCACCTCCAGCACCGCGGCGCCGAGGATGATCGGCGTCGCGATGAGGAACGAGAAATGTGCCGCCTCGGCGTGCTGCAGCCCGCTGACGAGGCCGCCGACCATCGCCGCCCCCGAGCGCGAGATGCCCGGGACGAACGCCAGGCACTGCCAGAAGCCGATCGCCAGCGCGCCGCCCCAGCTGAGCGCGCTGGGCGGGCGGGCGCGGGCGGGCCGGGTCTCGGCCTGGATGCGCAGCCAGTCGCCGACCAGCAGCAAAAAGCCGTTGAGCACGAGAAACAACGCCGCCAGTAGGGGCGAGGCGAAGAGGCCGCGCACCAGCTTCTCGAACAGGAAGCCGATCACCACCGCCGGCAGCGTCGCAACGACGATGAGGCCGAGCGCGCGCCACGCATCGGCTGCCCCCGGCCCGCGCCGCAGGATGCCGAACGCGATGCCCCACCAGTCGCGCCAGAAATAGAGCAGCAGCGCGGTCGCGGTGCCGACATGCAGCACCACGACAAAGGGCAGGAATTCGGGCGAATGCTGGTCGACCGGCCAGTCGAGCAGCGACGGCACGATCACCGCATGGCCGAGGCTCGAAATCGGAAACAGTTCGGTGACCCCTTGGAGGATCGCCAGCGCGAAGGCGTGAAGCGCATTCATTCCTTGTTCCGCTTGTCGTTATGACGGGCAGGTTTTGACGGGTGGTTACTTGGCGGGGATGAACCCCTTGCGCTCCATGCACGACGACAGGACCGTCTGGATGCGCTCGCGGCTCGCCTGCTGCGCCTCGCGCAACTGTGCGCCGGCAAAGCTGGAATGCTGGAGGTCGCTGCCGCGGCTCGCCGCGATGTCCTGGTCGATGGCGACATCCGTGTCGGTCGCGGCGTCGGCGAGATCGAGGCAATCGTTGTAGGCGGTCGTGACGGCGGCAGAATCGGCGCCCGGCTTAGCCCAGGCGCTGGCGCTCGGCCCGCCGGGCGGCGGCGGTTTGGGCCAGCCGGGCAGGTTCACCGAGCCGCACCCCGCGAGGGCGAATGCCACCGCGAGAACGACGATCCTACGCATCGGCGCGCTTCCCTTCCGCGCGGCGCGCCGCGAGCGCCGCGAGCAGCGCGCGCTTCTCCGCCGGGCTCGCCTCGTACCAGCGGGCAATCTCCTCGACCGTGCGCAGGCAGCCGCGGCACTGCCGCGTATGCGGGTCCATGATGCAGATGCCGAGGCACGGCGAGGGCGGGATCGTTTCGTTCATCTCAGGAGGTGGGCATCTCACGAGCCGCGCGGCAGCAGCAGGTCGGGCAGGGTCATGCGCAACAGCTTGGCCCGCGCCGGCGGAATCGCAAAGCGCCATGGCGCGAGGCGCGCGGCAAGCGCGGCCGCCTCAGGCGCCGTCTGCCCCGCGCCGGTCGCGTCGAGCGTCAGCCAGTCGCCGGCGCCGGCTGGCGACACGCGCAGCGCGAGGATGAGCCCATCGAAGGTGGTGAACGCAGCCGTCGTCTGGCCGGGCGGCGCGGCCGGCGCGTCGGCGACGGGCATGACATCGGCAAGGTCGAGCGCGTCGAGCGCCCCCGCTGGTGCGGCGAGCGCCGCACCGGGCTTGGCGTGGACGTCGGGCGGCAGCCCGTCGATCGCGAAGGGCTCGCCCGGCGCCAGGCGCGCCAGCACCACCGAGCCGCCATCGGCCCCGCCGAGCACCACCGACGCGATCCGCGCCGGCGCGATGTCGATTATGCGCCGGTCGAGCCAGGACAGCGCGTCGCCGCCGAGGTCGAACGCGCCGCGCGCCAGCCAGGCCTGATCGCTGCCGGCATCGCGCACATAGACCCCGGCCGCGCCCTCGCCGAGCTCGCTCGGCCGGGCGCGGCCGATGATGAGCTGGCCGAGCGGCGCGGCGCTCTTGTCCTGCAGCGCGACGAGCGTCGATTTGCCGTTGGCCGGGTCGTCGAGGTTGAGCCGCGCCAGGAGCTCGGGCCGGTCGGTCTTGGGCTCGACCAAGTCAAGCTCGGCGAGCTGCAGCAGAAGCATGCGGACGCGCTGCTGGTCGGCCGGATAGCTGCCTTTGTCGATGGCGGTCCAGCGCTCCCCGCGGCGCTTGAGATTGACGCTCATCGCGCCGCGCGACAGGCGCACGAAATCGACCGCGGCGAGCCGGTCGGCGAGGCCGGGCAGCGCGCGCCGCTCGGCGGACGCGAAGCTGACTGCGCGGTCGCCGCGCATCGCCACCGCCGCGGCCAGCGCCGTCATCGCCAGCGCCAGCGCGAGGAGCGCGAAGAGGCCGCGCCGGCGCATCGCCGCCTCAGGCGCGGATCGCGCGCCGTCGCCGCCGCAGCGCCGCGACGACGATTGCGGCGGCAACGACGACGATCGGCATCAGCGCGATGTCGAAGAATTCGAGGATCACCTTGAGCTGCTCGATGTCCTGGCGCAGCGCCGCCTGCACCTGGCGCAGCTGCTGGCGCGTCGCCAGCAGCTGCGCGCGGAACTTGTCGATCTCCCTGGTCTGCTCGGCACCGAGCGCGGCGGAGCCGGCAGTGCCGCCTTCGCCCGCGGTGAGGCTTTTCAGCTTGTCCTGCGCCGCCTTGAGCTTTTCCTGCAGGCTGCGCTGCTCGGCGGCATAGCGGTCGTCGGCCTGGCGTTGGATGCGCTGGACGATGTCGAACGGCCGCGCCACCGTGCCGCGGCTGCGCAGGCTCACCAGCTCCGGCCCGCCGGCCAGCACCTCGACCGCGTCGGCAAGGAAATCGGCGTTGTTGGCAACGGGCTCGACGACGCGGCGGCCGTACAGATCGCTGCTCTGCGCCCAGAAACGGTCGTCGAGCATGTCGGTGTCGGCGACGACGACGATGTTGGCGGGCTGCGCCGAGCGCTTGAGCGGCGCGGGCGCGGAGGGGTCGGCCGCGGCGCCCGGCCTGCCGTCGGGGAAGGCGCTGGCGATGTCGCCGGTGATGTGTGCGGCGAGCACGAATTGCCGCTGCTCGGGGCGGAACTGCGCGAGCAGCCCGGCCACGTCGGGCAGGCCCTTGACCTGATCGACCGGGATTTTCTCGGCATCGGCCGAGGTCTCGATCAGCGGCTCGAACTTCGTGGTCGCACCGTTGACGGGCTCGAGGATGCCGGCGGTCGCCATCGTCACATGCGACAGATCGGCAGTGATCGGGTCGTCGCGGTTGAGGTTCGCCGCCGGCAGATCGAGCCAGGCGACGTAATCGACCGCCTGCGGGCCGCGTCCTTGCCCCGGCACCGCGACCCGGCGCGCGTCGCGCCGGTCGCCGGCGACGATTCCGGGCAGCAGCGTGATGCCCCAGGCGGCGAAGAGCCGGTCGAGCTCGCTCGCCGGCGGTGCGGCCGCGGCATCATGGCCGGGCATCGCCGCCTCGATCTCGGAATACGGGTCGACAAAGACGATCGCCTTGCCGCCCTTCAGCACGAACTGGTCGATGGCGAATTGCGTCGCGTCGGACAGCTTTTGCGGGTGCACCACCAGCAGCACGTCGATCTTGGCCGGGATCGCGGCGATATCGGCCGGCACGGTCTCGACGTCGTCGACCTGCTGCAGCTGGTTGACGATTGCCGCATTCTTGTCCGGCTTGGCCGGGTCGGCGGCGAGCGGCAGCGAACTCATCAGCCCGACCACCGTGCGTTTCGGAAAGGCGAGCGCGTGGACGAGGCGGGTGAGGTCGAATTCGAGAAAGCGCTCGCGCTCGGGGTTGAAGAAGGCGATGACCTGCTGGTCGTCGGTCGAGTTGGTGCCGGCGAGGCCGAAATACACTGCCTCGCCCTGCTCGTTGAGCGGCACCGCCTGCAGTCCGTAGCCGACGGCGCGGTCCTCGGCGTCGGAAAACGGCGCCGGATCGTAGGCTTCGAGCCGCAGCTTGCCGTTGGCCGCCGCGACATATTGGTCGAGCAGCTCGCGCACGCGCTGGGCGTAGACGCCGAGTCCCGGCGCGCTGTCGCCGATCTTGTGCGAGTAGTAGAAACGCAGCGTGATCGGCTCGCCGATCTTGGCGAGCGTCTGGCGCGTGCCGCGCGCCAGCGTGTAGAGGCGCTCGGCGGTGAGGTCGAGCCGCCAGCCGCCCCAGGCGCCGACGACGATATTGCTCGCCACCAGCAATAGCGCGATTCCCGCGAGCGCCAGCATCGCGCGGCCGCGCCGCGAGGCGAAACCGCGCATCACTCGGCCTTCAACAGATCGACGAGCACGGCATTGGCACCGAGAAACGCGGCGATGAGCGAGAGGAAGTAGAACAGGTCGCGCAAGTCGAGCACGCCGCGGGTGACCGCGGTGAAATGGCCGAAGAGGCTCGCCCCGGCGACAGCGTGGATCAGCGCTTCCGGCGCCCAGCCCTGGAACAGGCCGAGCACGGTCGGCGTTCCCGCCGCGATCAG
>DASZLY010000116.1:0-8835 GCA_035552135.1 Allostellaceae bacterium
CGACGATGGCGTCAATCAGCGAGGCGCTCGGCATGATCCTGCCGGGCAGCGCGGCGATCCCGGCGGTGCATGCCGACCGGCTGCGCGCCGCCGAGGCAACCGGCCGCGCGGCGATGCGTCTGGCGGCGGAGAAGATCACGCCCGACAAGATCGTCACCGCGAAATCGGTGGAGAACGCGCTGCGCCTGCTGATGGCGATCGGCGGCTCGACCAACGCGGTGCTGCACCTCACCGCGGTCGCCGGCCGCGCCGGGGTCGATATCGACCTCAACCGGCTCAACGCGATCAGCGACGAGACCCCGGTGCTGGTCGACCTCAAGCCCACCGGCCCGCATTACATGGAGGATCTATTCGCCGCCGGCGGCATCGGCGCGGTGTTGCGCGAGCTGAAGCCGCTGTTGCATCTCGATTGCCTGACGGTGGCCGGCGAGACGCTCGGCGAGCGTCTGGCGCAGCCGGGCGGGCCGGTCGACCGCGAGGTGGTGAAGCCGCTGAGCGATCCGCTGCTACCCTATGGCGGGCTGGTCGCGCTGTTCGGCTCGCTGGCGCCGGGTGGCGCGATCTTCAAGCGCTCCGCCGCCGACCCCAAGCTGTTCGAGAAGGAAGGCCGCGCGGTGGTCTTCAACTCGCTCGAGGATTTGTCGGCCCGGATCGACGACCCCGCGCTCGACGTGACGCCCGACGATGTCCTAGTGCTGCAGAATGCCGGGCCGCTGTCGCCGTCGGGCATGCCGGAGGCGGGCTACCTGCCGATCCCGCAAAAGCTGGCCCGCGCCGGGGTCAAGGACATGGTGCGCATCTCCGACGCGCGGATGAGCGGCACCGCCTATGGCTCGATCGTCCTGCACGTGACGCCGGATGCCGCCGCCGGCGGCCCGCTCGCCAAGGTGCGCGACGGCGACCGCATCCGCCTCTCGGTCAAGGATCGCCGCATCGACCTGCTCGTCCCGCCCGACGAGCTGGCCCGCCGCCCCACCGCCCCGCCGCCGGTGCCCGAACGGGGCTATGCCCGCCTCTACCGCAACCAGGTGCTGCAAGCCGACCGCGGCTGCGATTTCGACTTCCTGCGCAAGAAGCCGACGGGGATGACGGCGATTTAGAAGGCCGCCCTCTTTTTGATTGTAGGATGGGTTGAGCGGGGCGCAACCCATCGGGTGCGAACCCAGCGGCGGGTTTCGCTTTGCTCAACCCACCCTACGACGGGGACGATCACGACTATTTGGCCGGTTCGGACTCTGCCCTAATTCAGCGACGCCACCATGCGGCTGGCGATGGTTTTCGGCAGCAGGACCCAGTATTGGCCGTCGGCGTAAAAATCGCTGCCGCGCGCCTGCGCCTTCTTGCCGCTGCCCCAGTAGAAGTCGCCGCGCAGCGGGCCGGTGATGCCGTCGCCGATATCCTGCGCGACGACGAGGCGCTGCACTGCGACCGCCCGGTATTTGTCGTGCGCATCGAGCCACAGCGGCACGCCCAATGGAATGTATTTGTGATCGACGGCGAGGCTGCGCTCGGCGGTCAGCACCGCGCCCTGGTAACCGACCGGTCCGTCGCCCTTCAATTCCTGGAAGAACACGTAGAGCGGGTCCTTGCGGCGCAATTCCTTGGCCCTGTCGGGGTTGTCGCGCATCCAGGCGCGCACGGCGGTCTCGGAAAACTGTGCCTTCGGGATGTCGCCCCCGTCGAGCAGCATCTGGTAGACGTTGACCAAGGGCCGGTTGTTGTTGGCCTCGTAGACGAGCCGCACGGTGCTGCCGTCGGGTTGGCGGATGCGGCCCGAACCCTGCATCTGCAGCACGAAGAGGTCGTCGGCGCTCTTCAGCCACATGACTTCCGGCACCTTGCCGGCGAGCGCGCCGTCCTCGATCGCGGCGCGGTCGAGATAGGGCTTGCCGGCGACGAGATCGGCAGGCTTGCGGTAGACCGGAACCTGATACGGCCCGCCCTGGCTGCGCGCGCCGTCGAGCTCGACCTCCCAGTAGCCGGTGAAGAGGCCCCGGCTGGTGCCGCGGCTGGCGATCAGCACCGGCGTGAAGCGGGTCTCGAAGAACTGCCGCGCCGCGGCCTCGTCGCCTGCTTGCAGTGCTGCCGCCTGATGGCACAACGGACGCCAATCGCCGGCCTTGCCGAAATTGGCCGCGGTCGCGGAGGGGTCGAGCGGGGCGCTGTCCGGCTTCCCTTGCGCGATGCGGTCACAGGATTTGACGAAAGCCGGCAGCGCCTGCGCGACATTGTCGCCCGACCAGCCGGAAAGCTGGCCCCAGCTGCCCGGCGCCAAGCTGATCTGCGCAATTTCGCTCACCTTCCCCGGCTCGAGCGCCACCGGGCGCACGGCGCAGCTCGCGAGGATTACGCCGATCGCGAGGAAACCCAAGCTGCCTGAAACATTTGCCACGGGAGAAGGTTCCATCGGATGGTTGTGGCATGATCCCTAACGCGAAAGCGATAAAGATCGCGTAAACCGCAGGGACAAATCGTCACCTGCCGAGGATTGCGCGATCGGGCGCGCGGGGACGCCCCATGCGCGCCGCGAAGCTGGACGCAAGGAGACACCATGATTGCTGAGCCGAACGCCGCCGCCGCGCTGCCGCTCGCCGGCATCACGGTCATCGATTTCGGGCAGATCTTTCAGGGACCTTATGCGACGCTGCTGCTGGCCAAGGCGGGCGCCGACGTCATCAAGATCGAGCCGCCGACCGGCGAGCCGCTGCGCCGGCGCGCCCTGCCGGGCAAGAGCGCGACCCTGCCCTTTGCGATGCTCAACCAGAACAAGCGCGCGGCGACGCTCAACCTCAAGCATCCGAAAGGCCGCGAGCTGCTGTTCGCGATGGTACGGCGGGCCGACGTCCTCTTAGAAAATTTCTCGCCCGGCAAGCTCGACAATCTTGGCGTCGGCTATGCGGTGCTGAAGGAACTCAACCCGCGCCTGATCTACGCCACCGGCACCGGGTTCGGGATCAGCGGCCCGGATCGTGACAACCTGGCGATGGACCTGACGATCCAGGCCGCCTCGGGGATCATGAGCGTCACCGGCGCGCCCGACGGGCCGCCGATGAAGGCCGGGCCCACGTTGGTCGACTTCATGGGCGGCATCCACCTCTACGGCGCGATCATGACCGCGCTCTTCGACCGCGAAAAATCCGGCCAGGGACGGCTGGTCGAGGTGGCGATGCAGGAGACGGTGTATTCGAGCCTCGCCGCGAGCTTCGAATACTACCACCGCACCGGCAACCCACCGCCGCGCACCGGCAATCGCCAGGCCGGGCTGTCGTCGACGCCGTACAATGTCTATCCCTGCAGCGACGGGCATGTGGCGATCCATGTCGTCACCGAAGGCCACTGGCAGAACCTCATCAAGGCGATGGGCCGCGAGGAGCTCGGCGACGACCCACGCTTCAAGACCAATGCCGACCGCGTTGCGCATATGGACGAAACCGACGCCGTCGTCGGCGAGTGGACGCTCACGCTCCCCAAGATGGACGTGTTCGCCCGGCTCAAGGCCGGACGCGTGCCCTGCGCGCCGGTGCGCACCGCGCCCGAGGTGATGAACGACCCGCATATGCACGAGCGCGGCATGCTGGAGCGCGTCGAGCACCCCGAACTGGGCCCCATTGTCGTGCCGACCAACCCGATGCGGCTGCACGGCCTGCCCAAGCCGCCGCTGATCCCGAGCCCGACGGTCGGCCAGCACAACGGCGAAATCTATGGCGGCTGGCTGGGGCTCGGCGCCGACGAGATCGCGGCGCTCAAGGCGGAGGGGGCGATCTAGATTAAACCGCGATCGCGCGGCGGCGGCCCAGCTCCGAAAGGCTGCGGAAGGTGACCGACCAGCGGCTCTGCGTCACCGGCGCGATGCTGTGCTCCCAGCCGTGCCGGGCCTCGCCGGTGAAATGATAAATCGCCCGCGGCGCCAGCAGCACCGCGGCACGCTCGAACCGGCTCGACACGCGCCGGCGGAACCGCATCGTCACCGGCGCGCCGAGCGAAATGCCGAGCACATGCGCGAAGACCGGCCGGTCGCGGTGCCAACCGATGCCGGCGCCCGGGTCGTAGCGTATGACCAGGGCTTGCGCCAGTTCGTCCGGTCGCAGGCCAGCATAGCGCGCCGCATCCTCGCGCAACGGCAGCAACCAATCGGGGATCGGCTCACCGGGACGGAAGCTGGAATCATCGAAATCATAGCGCCAGCCGTAAGAGGCAGTCAGCCGGCGGCCCTCCCAGCCGTGGAAGCGAAACGGCGCCAGCCCCGCCGCATCGATCGCCGCGATCAGCGCCTGCTCTTCGTCCGGCGTCACGATGTCGGAGGCCTGCGACAGACCCGGGATGGCGGGTTCGGCGAACAGGTCGGGAATGCGGTTGGCGACTCTCATCGTCGTGCAACGTTGGTCCGGCGGGCTGGATGGCGAGCGGTGGACAAAAGCGACTGTCGATGAAGATCGCGACATTCAACGTCAACGGGGTCAACGGCCGGCTGCCGGTGCTGTTGCGCTGGCTCGCCGAGACGCAGCCGGACATCGCCTGCCTGCAGGAACTCAAGGCGCCGGCCGAGCGCTTTCCCGCGGCGGCGATCCGCGAGGCCGGCTATGGCGCGGTCTGGCACGGCCAAAAGGCGTGGAACGGCGTCGCCATTCTGGCGCGCGGGGCGGACCCGGTCGAGGTGCAGCGCGGGCTGCCGGGCGATCCGGAGGATCTCCACAGCCGCTATATCGAGGCCTCGATCGACGGCATGGTGGTGGGCTGCCTGTATTTGCCGAACGGCAATCCGGCTCCCGGACCCAAATTCGCCTACAAGCTGCGCTGGTTCGACCGGCTGGCCGCGCACGCCGCCGGCTTGTTGCGCAGCGGCACGCCCACGCTCTTGGCGGGCGACTATAACGTGATGCCGACCGAGCTCGACGTCTATGCGCCCGAGCGCTGGCTCGATGACGCCCTGTTCCGCCCGGAAGTGCGCGAGGCGTATCGCGCTCTCAACGCGCAAGGCTGGACCGACGCGCTGCGCGTGCTGCACCCGGGCGAGCGGGTCTACACCTTCTGGAAGTACTTCCGGAACGCCTTCGCCCGGGATGCCGGCCTGCGGATCGATCACCTGCTGCTCAGCCCGGCGCCGGCCGGCCGACTGACCGCCTCCGGCGTCGATCGCGCGGTGCGCGGCTGGGAAAAGACCAGCGACCATGCGCCGGTCTGGGTCGAACTTCAGTAACGGCGTCCGGGCGGCAGGGCGAAATGACGCTCGATGATCGCCACATTTCGCAAATTCGCCTTCCAAGCGACATCGAGCAGGTCGCCGAGCAGCGGCACCGCGCCGAGCAGCGTCTCGACCGCGACATTGCCCAGCATGCGCGCGAGCTTGCGGCGCGGCAGGCCGAGGCGCCGCGCCTGGTGGATGAAATACAGCGAAATCAGTGTCAACACGGCATCGCCGGCGACGGGCGCGAGACCGATCACGCTGTTGAGTCCAAAGCGGAAGCGGGTGCCCGGCACCCGGCCGATCGCGTCGATCAGCCAGGCAAGGCGCCGCAGCCATTCGATCCTTGCAAGAGGAAGCGGGCGATCGCGGTGGCTCCATCGGGAGATTGAAAATACATCGTTCATGGTTCGTTTCATTTAGGCGCTGACAGCGTCTTTGCCAAGGGCTAGGATTCGCGAAGATCGCCACGGCTCGGTAACGCAACGCATGGTTCGAAAATCCGGCAGCGCCGACTTGCCGCTCCATGGCGGCCGTGTCCCGCACTGGCTCGCCATCCGCATGGCCAGGCTTGGCGCGGTCATCGCCGAGGCGATCGTGCATCATTACGGCCGCGATGAGCTGCTGCGCCGGCTCTCCCACCCGTTCTGGTTCCAGTCGTTCGGCGCGGTGATGGGGATGGACTGGCATTCCTCGGGCATCACGACCAGCGTCATCGGCGCCCTGAAGCGCGGCCTGGCGCCGCTCGCCGGGGAGCTCGGCATCCATGTCTGCGGCGGCCGCGGCGCCCATTCGCGCCGCACGCCCGGGGAGCTGGCGGCGATCGGCGAGCGGACCGGCTTCGACGGCGAGGCATTGGGCCGAGCCAGCCGCCTCGTCGCCAAGGTCGACAGCGCCGCGGTGCAGGACGGATTCGACCTCTATCTGCACGGCTTTATCGTCACCGATGAGGGGTGTTGGACCGTCGTCCAGCAGGGCATGAACGGCGCGCGCCGGCAGGCGCGCCGCTATCACTGGCTGTCCGAGGGCCTCGGCAGTTTCGTCGATGCGCCGCATGCCGCGATCGACGGCGAGCGGCAAGGCACGATCGTCAACCTCGCCGACCGCCGCGCCGAGGCCTCGCGCCGCGGCCAGCTCGACATCCTCGGCTCACTGGGCCCCGAGCGTGTCGCGCACGAAGCGCAGAAGCTCGCCGGGCATCCGCTCCCGCCGCCGCCATCACCGGACGAGCCGCTGCTGCCGCATTTGATCCTGCCGGCGCACCACGACGTCCGCGCCGGCGACGTGATCGAACGGCGCTTGCGGGCCACATTGGCCGCAGCGGCGGAGCGGGGCCCGGAAGATTTCGCCGATCTGCTGCTGACGCCGGGGCTCGGCGCGCGCACGGTGCGTTCGCTCGCGATGGTGGCCGAAATAGTGCACGGCGCACCCTACCGTTTCAGCGACCCGGCGCGCTTCTCGCTGGCCCATGGCGGCAAGGACCGCCATCCCTACCCGGTGCCGCTCAAGGTCTACGACGAGACCGTCCGCATACTGAAATCGGCGGTCGCCAAGGCGCGGCTCGGCCGCGACGAAGAAATGGCGGCGCTCAGACGGCTCGACGACCAGGCCCGCCAGCTCGAGCGGCACACGGGCGGGCCGTCGCTCGCATCGGTGATCGCGACGGAGCGTGCGAACTCCCATGCCTATGGCGGCCGCAGCGTCTTCGGCTGGGAGCCCGCCACGCTCGACAGCCGCGCCCAAGGCAGCTAGCGCGATCTGATTACCCTCTCCCGCAAGCGGCGCAAGCGGCAGAGAGGCGCAGTCAAAGTGTCACTTCTTCTCGACGTTCCAGAAGAACGGAATGGGCGAGCTGATGACGCCGTCGATATTGGCGCGATAGGCGGTCGGGATGACGAACTGGCCGGTCGGAACGTAGGGGATTTCGTTGCTGTAGGCCTCGACCTGGATGTCGGCGGCGAGCTTTTTCTGCGCGTCGAAATCAGCCGCCTTGAACCAGTCGCCGATCAGCGCTTCGACCTTGGGATCGTCGGGCCAGCCGAACCAGGCCTTGCCGTCATTGCCGCGCAGCGGGCCGTTCAACGCGGGCGACAGCAGATCGGGCACGGCAGTCCAGGTGTGGAAGATGTTCCAGCCGCCCTTGTCGATCGGCTCCTTCGAGGCGCGGCGGGTTATCAGCGTGCCCCAGTCGCTGGCATCGAGCTGGATATTAAGCCCGGCCTTGGACAGCAACGCCTGGGTGACGAGCGCCTGGTTCTGCACGATCGGCTGGTCGGTCGCCGACAACAGCACGATCTTCTCGCCCTTGTAGCCGGCCTCCTTGATGAGCGCCTTGGCCTTGTCGATGTTGGGGCCGTGCAGCAGCGCATCGGCGCCAGCGGTGGTTTCGAACGGCGTTCCGCCGCAGGCAAAGAGCGCGGCGCAGGTCTTCCAGTATTTCGGGTCGCCGGCGACCGCGGCCATGTAGTCCTTCTGGTCGACGAGGTTGAGCACCGCCTCGCGCATCTTCGGGTTGTCGAAGGGCGGCTGCAGCTGGTTGAAGCGCAAGACGCCGATATTGCCGAGCGGATCGACGATCGCGACTTTGACATCGCTGTCGGCGGCGAAGACAGGCAGCATGTCGGAGATCGGCTGCTCGTACCAATCCGCTTCGCCCGATTTCAGCGCCGCGGTCGCGGTCGCGCCATCGGGGATATAGAGCCATTCGATGCGGTCGATCTTGGCGATTTTCCCGCCGGCGGCGAGGCTCGGCGGCTCGCTGCGCGGCACGTAATCGGCATTCTTGACGAAGACCGCGAGATGCCCCGGCTGCCATTCGTCCTTGACGAACTTGAACGGACCGGAGCCGATCGCCTCGGGGATCTGCTGGAACGGGTCGGTCTTGGCGATCCGCTCGGGCATCATGAACGGCACGTTCGACGACAACTTACCGAGCGCATTGAGCATCAGCGGGAACGGCGATTTGAGCTTGATGGTAAAGCTGTCGTCGCTGTCGGCGGTGATCGCGTCGACCGATTCCAACATCTTCTGGCCGAACGGGTCGCGCTTGGCCCAGCGCTCGATCGAGGCGGTGCAATCGGCGGCGCGCACCTGCGTGCCGTCATGCCATTTGAGACCGGGGCGCAGCGTGAAATGCCAGGCGAGCTTGTCGTCGCTGACCGTCCACTTGTCGACCATCTGCGGCTGCGGCTTGAAATCCTTATCGAGCGCGAACAGCGTATCGAAGACGAGATAGCCGAAATTGCGGGTGACATAGGCGGTCGTCCAGATCGGGTCGATGCTTCTGAGATCGGCCTGCGGGATGAAGCGCAGCGTCTTCGGCGCCGATTGCGCCCAGCCGCCCGCGCCGAACCCGAGCGTCATCGCCAGTGCCAGGGCGGTGAGCCGCCCGCAACGCGCCATCATGCCCATGATGCCCCTCTTTTCGTTCCCCTCCGGCACGCAAGCCGCGTGCCGCCGCCCCAATTGGACGTGTCATTGCGGCGCATCGGCACTTGGCCGATAGTTTCCGGCGAGTTTGCGCCAGCGATGGGGTCACAGCAATGACGGCTTTGGGTTTGCCGCGCGCCGAGCGGCCGGAACAGGTGGGGTTGTCGTCGGAACGGCTCCAGCGCATCACCGACTATCTCAGCGCCGATGTCGAGCGCGGGGCG
>DASZLY010000117.1:0-5650 GCA_035552135.1 Allostellaceae bacterium
GGTTGCCGCGGCGCGGCAGGATGCGGATATCGGCGGGCTTGTAGAACAGCGCCAGCTTGAGGCTCTCGGCGATGCGTTGCGCCTTGAACTGGAACTGCGCCGCCGCTTCGGGGCCGAAGACCTCGCCGGTCGTCTCCTGCCAGAGCGCGAGCCAGCGTTCGAAGAACTCGGGCTCGATCGGCTGCTTCAAATGCGCCGCTATCGGATTGCCCTTGTAGCGGCCCGAGGTGAGCATCACCGACGACCAGAAATCGGACAATTTGGCGAGATGCTCATCCCAATCCTCGACCGCCTCCTCGAACAGCGGCCCGATCAGCGAATCGCGCCGCGCCTTGCCATAAAAGCGGGTGACGAGCGCGGTGATGGCAGGCTCGGTGATCGCAACGGAGCCGGTCATGACATCCCTTGAGGCGCCGGGTGCTGGGCGGCGAGGCAATGCCTCGCTGTGATCACATGGGCATGAGATTCCGCGAAATCCGAGCGGCATTGCGTCGCAGCCGGGCATGGGCTAGGCAGCAGCGATACGACTTTCCCTCTCCCGCAAGCCGGAGAGGGACTCTATTGGCGGATGTGGATGTCGCCTCAGTTCAGCTTTTGCTTCAGCCGCTGCAACACGACGGCGGCTTCGTGGCGGGCGGCGCCCTCGGGGGCGCGGGCGACGAAGTCCTCGATCGAGCTCACGGCGGCGCGCATGTTGCCGAGCTGGGCGTGGATCAGCCCGGCCTCGCGCGACAGCTCGACGAAATCGGGTGCGAGCATTCGCATCGTCTCGATGACGCGCACCGCCTCTTCGTTGCGCTGGCCCTGGATCAGCCGCGATTTGAGGTTGTTCTGCAGCCGCAGCAGCACCTCGCGGTCGGGCACCGGCGCGTAATGCTCGGGCGCGAGCTCGACCGCCTGCCCGGCGATGGCCTTCAAGAGCTCGCGCAGCGCCACCGCATCGAGGACGCGGCCGTCATGGAACGGGTCGAGGATCAGCCGGCCGCCGCCATCCGACAGCCGGACGAGGAAATGCCCGGGAAAGCCGAGCCCGACCGCGTCCCAGCCCTGGGCGCGCGCCACGTCGAGATAGAGGATGCCGAGCGCCACCGGCAGGCCTTTGCGGCGGTCGATGACGCGCATCAGATTGGCGTTTTGCAGATCGTCGTAGGTCAGCTCGTCGCCGCTATAGCCGTGCTTCAAGAGCATGACCTCGTTGAGCGCGGTGGCGCGCGCCTCGAGCTCGAGAGCGGTGCCGGTGCGGCGCGCGACGTCCTGCGCCAATACCCGCAAATGCCGGCTGTAGCGCGCCAGCCCGACGCGCGGCCGGTCGAATGAGGCGAGCGCCAGCGCCGCGTCGGCGATCGGCAGCAACGGCGCGCGCGCCGCGCCCAGCTCGCGCAGAAAGCGCTCGCATTGCGCCAGGTCGTATTTGTCCGGCAACCCGCTCATCGACCCGCTCGTCGGCGTTCCGGGCGGCGCTATTGCAGCTTCTGCACCTGGATCGGCGCATTACCCGCCGGCGGGCCGGAGGGCGGCATGCCGCCGTAGCCCGGCGGCTGCGCGCCATAGCCCGGCCTCCCGCTATAGCTCGGCCCCCCGCTATAGCTCGGTGACGGCCCGGCCTGGGCGGTCGCCGGTCCGGCAGCGCTGGGATCGCCGTAGCGCACCTCGACATAGGACACGACGCGCTGCACCCCCGGCACGTAGCGCGCAAGCTGGGTGGCGCGGTCGAGCTCGGGCTGCGAGCGCGCCGAGCCCATCAGGTAGACCGACTGGCGATCGGTCTCGATCGTGTAGTTGTTGGAGCGCACGTCCTTGTCGAACATCAGGTCGGAGCGGACGCGCGTGGTGATCCAGCTGTCCTTGGCGAGCCCTACCGCATCTTCGTCCGGCGCGACCGCGATCTCGTCGAATACCTGGTTGGCGCCTTGCATCTGGCGCGCGACCCGGACGGCCTGGGCCTTGGCCGCTTGCGTCGGGCTCGACCCGGTGAGCAGCACCCGGCCGCCGTAAACGGTGGTGGTGATCGTGCCGTACTGGTTGTTGAGCGCGTTGTTGATCCGCGCCTGCAGGTTCATGTCGTCGAACGTGCCGTTGATGCCGCGCTCCTGGGCGGCCTCGTAGCCGGCACCGCCGGCCGCGGCAACGCCGCCGATGACCGCCACGGCGCAACCTCCGAGCAGTGGTGACAGCAACAGCGTCGACGCAATCGCGAACTTAAAAGACGAACGTGTCATGGTGCCTCCGCGAGGCAAGATATGGCCTGCATAGTGGTGTCTTCCCGGCGTGTCGCCAACCCCGCTCGACGGCGCGTAGCGCGTGCCCCCAAGGCCGCCCCGAATGCGGCCGCGCAACTCCGTCGATTTCGCTGATACGCCAATGGTTTGAGGCGAAATTAGGGCGCTTGCCCGCCTCAGCCGTCGCTACGCCAGGCGCCCGGCAGATGGCGCGGCAGGCGGCGCGGCGCGACCACCATCACGTCGAATCGCAGCGCCAGCGGGGCAAGATCGGGGCGCATCGCGAGGAAGGCCTCGACCGCGCGGGCGATGCGCCGGCGCTGGCGCGGCTGCAGCGCCGCGGCGCCAATCGCGAAATCCGGCCGCGACTTCACCTCGATCGCCACGAGTACGCCGCGACGCCGCGCCAGAATGTCGATCTCGCCGGCCGGGCAGCGCCAGTCGCAGGCAAGGATTCGCCAGCCGCGCAGCCGCAAATGCCAGCGGCATAGAAGCTCGGCGAGGCGGCCGCGGCGGCGTGCCTTGAGCCGGCGCGGGTCGGGCGGCGCGCCGCGGCGCCTCATCGCGCCGCGGCGCCTCATCGCGCCGCGCCGCGCTGACGCGCCAGCGCGCGGTCGTAAAGCGCGCGGCGGGCGAGCCCTGTCTCGGCGGCGAGCGCGGCGACCGCATCGCGCAGGCTGAGGCGGCCGAGCAGCGCGTCGAGCCTTCTGTCGATGTCGTCGAGATCGGGTTCGCTCGCGACCGGGGGCCCGACGACGATGACGATCTCGCCGCGCGGCGCCGGCTCGCCGGCATATTGCGCCGCGAGCGCGGCGAGCGAGCCGCGCCGCAGTTCCTCGTGGCGTTTGGTGAGCTCGCGGGCAATCGCGGCGGGCCGGTCGCCGAGCACTGCCGCCATGTCGGCGAGCGCCGCGGCGAGACGCGACGGGCCCTCGTAGAACACCAGCGTCGCGGCCAGATCGCGCCATGATGCGAGCGCTTTCCGGCGCGCCGTTGGGCGCGGCGGCAGGAAGCCGGCGAAGAGGAACGCGTCGGGCGGCAGGCCGGAGAGGATCAGCGCTGTCACCGCCGCCGACGGGCCGGGCGCGGCAGTGACCGGCAGCCCTTCGGCGAGCGCCTCGCGCACCAGCCGGTAGCCGGGGTCGGAGACGAGCGGCGTTCCGGCGTCGGACACCAGCGCCAGCGTCTCGCCGCGGCGCAGCGCCGCCAGCACGCCGGGGCGCGCCCGGTCGGCATTGTGGTCGTGATAGGCGTCGAGCGGCTTGTCGATGCCGTAATGCGCGAGCAGCCGTTGGGTGATGCGGGTGTCCTCGCAGAGGATGCGGTCGACGCCGCGCAGCACCCATAAGGCGCGCAGCGTGATGTCGCCGAGATTGCCGATCGGCGTCGCGACCAGGTGGAGGCCGGGCGCCAGCTCGTGCCCCGGGGTCCAGGCTGCGATTGGCTCGGCGGCGGGTTTACTTAGGCGTGACTGAGGGTTAGGGTCGCGCCCCGCCACCGCACCTTGTCCCGAGGCCGCCCGTGCCGCGCCGGATTTTCGCCCGCTCTGTCTCACGCCTTGCCGCTTTGCTGGTGGTGGGTGCGCTTGCCGCTTGCGGAGGCTCGGTCACACCGGCACCGGTCGTCAACCCGCTGGCGAATTCGGGGTTGCCAAAGGCCTCGCCGACGACGCCGGTCGGCGTCACACCGCTCTCGGCGCCGAAGCCCGAGGCGGTCAAGGTGGCGTTGCTCCTGCCGCTGTCGGGGCCCAATGCCGAGCTCGGCAAGGCGATGCTCGAAGCGGCGCAGCTCGCCCTCTTCACCACCGGAAGCGAGCGGCTGACGCTGATCCCGCGCGACACGACCGGCACCGCCGCGGGCGCCGCCGACGCGGCGAAGGCCGTGCTCGCCGACGGCGCCAAGCTGATCCTCGGCCCGCTGATCGCCGACGAGGTCGACGCGGTGCGGCCGCTCGCCCAGGCCGCCAACGTCAACATCATCGCGTTCTCGACCAAGACGCAGATCGCCGGCGGCAATGTCTTCCTGATGGGCTTCCTGCCGCGCCAGGAGATCGCGCGCGAGGTGTCCTACGCGCACGACCAGGGGGTGGCGAAATTCGCCGCTCTGGCGCCCGACACGCCCTACGGGCACCTGATGGGCGATGCGTTGAAAGAGGTGGCCACCCAGCAGGGCACCGGGATCGCGCGGGTGGAATATTTCCAGCCCACCGGGCAGAGCCTCGCGGCCTCGATCAAGCGCTTGGCATCGGCGGGCGGCGGCGCTGCTGCCACGGCGGGCGGCGGCGGGCTGCCGTTCGACGCACTGCTGTTGCCCGCAGGCGGCGACCAGCTGAAGCAGGTCGCCGTGCAGCTCAAGAACGCCGGCATCGATTCGACCAAGACGCATTTCCTCGGCAGCGGGCTGTGGGATGACCCGTCCATCGCCAGCGACGCCGACCTCATCGGCGGCTGGTTTGCCGCGTCGCCGCCCGATGTGCGGCATGATTTCGACCGCCGCTATCAGGGCGCCTACGGCCATCCGGCGCCTCGCCTCGCTTCGCTGGCGTTCGACGCCGCGGCGCTCGCCGCGGTGCTGGCGAAAACTGACGGCCCCGACCCGTACTCGGCGCAGGCGATCCAGAACCCCAGCGGCTTTACCGGCGTCGACGGGCTGTTCCGCTTCGGCACTGACGGGCTGGTGCAGCGCGGCCTCGCGGTGCTCGAAGTCGACCCCGGCGGCGACAAGATCGTCAGCCCGGCGCCGCAGAGCTTCCAGAACCTGGCGTATTAGCCGAAGAGCGCGCCGAGCACGGCGTTGAGGCGCTGGCGACCGGCTTGCGTCGCGGCGAAGCGCTCGGCGCCGAGCGTCACGAAGCCGCCATCGACGAGCCGCCGCAGGCCGATGCCGAACAGATCCTCGATCGAGCATTCGGCGAGCGCTTCGAGCCGGGCGCGCGGGATGCCCTCGGCGAGGCGCAGACCCATCATCACCATCTCCTCGACCGCGCTCTCGCGGCCGATCGCGGTCATCTCCTCGAATTCGGAGTTCTTGAGCCAGGCCTCGGGCAGGCGGCGCTGGCGGGTCGCGTAGCGCACGCCGTCCTTGACGATCCGGCCGTGCGCGCCGGGGCCGATGCCGAGATAATCCTCATAGCGCCAATAGGCGAGGTTGTGCCGGCTCTCGGCGCCCGGCCGCGCGTGGTTGGAGATTTCGTAGGCCGGCCGCCCCGCGGCGGCGAGCTTCTCCTGGGTCAGCTCGAACATCGCCGCCGCGGTTTCCTCGTCGGGGAGGACGAGCTCGCCCTTCGCCGCGCGGGTGTGAAAGGCGGTGCCGGGCTCGATCGTCAGCTGGTAGAGCGAGAGATGATCGCCGGCGAGCGCCAGCGCCTCGTCGAGCTCGTCGCGCCACGCCGCGAGGCTCTGCCCCGGCCGCGCGTAGATCAGGTCGAACGA
>DASZLY010000118.1:0-24562 GCA_035552135.1 Allostellaceae bacterium
CCGCCGGCATCTATGACGCGGCCGCCGCTGCGATCGCCGCCGAGCTCGATGCGGGATCCGACGTCGCCTTTCTCTGCCAGGGCGATCCGTTCTTCTACGGCAGCTTCGCGCCCGTTTTCACCCGCCTCGCGCCGCGCTATCAGGCGCGCGTGGTGCCGGGCGTGTCGTCGCTCGTCGCCTGCGCCGCCGCCGCCGGAACGCCGCTGGTCCAGCGCGACGAGACGGTGACGGTGATCCCGGCGACCTTGGCGCGGGCCGAGCTCGCGCGCCGCCTCGCGGCGAGCGACAGCGCCGCGATCATCAAGCTCGGCCGCCATGCCGGCACGGTGCGCGCGGTGCTGGCCGAGCTCGGCCTGCTCGACGGCGCGATCTATGTCGAGCGCGCCAGCCAGGCGCGCGAGCGGGTCGCCCCGTTCGCCGCGATCGACCCGGCGAGCGTCCCCTATTTCGCGATGGCGCTGGTGCGCCGAGTGCGGCCGCATGGCTGACGCGCCGCTCCGCGCCGGCGTCGCGGTTGTCGTGCTCGGCGCGAGCGGCGCGGAGCTGGGCGCGCGGGTGCGCGACCTGCTGCCCGGCGCGACGCTGCACGGGCCGCGCCACATGCCCGGCGACTGGGACGCAGCCTATGACCGCGTCGTGCCGCATCTGCGCGAGCTGTTCGCCGCCGGGCGGCCCATCGTCGGGCTTTGCGCCAGCGGCATCCTCATTCGCGCGCTGGCGCCGCTCGTCGACGACAAGCGCGCCGAGCCGCCGGTCGTCGCGCTCGCCGAGGATGGCTCGGTCGCGGTACCGCTGCTCGGCGGCCATCACGGCGCCAACGCGATCGCCCGCAACCTCGCCGAAAAACTCGGCGCGGTCGCGGCGATCACCACCGCCGGCGACCTGCGGCTCGGCCTCGCGCTCGACGAGCCGCCACCCGGCTGGACGATCGCCAACCCGGAGCGCGTCAAGCCCGTCGCCGCCGCGCTCATCGCCGGCAAGCCGGTCGCGCTCGACGACGCGCTCGGCTGCGCCGGCTGGCTGCGCGCCGGGCGGATCGCCTGGGCCGACGCCGCGGCGCTCACCGTCCGCGTCACCCACCACGCCGCCGGCACGGACGAGACCGCGCTGGTCTTCCACCCGCCGGTGCTGGCGCTCGGCATCGGCTGTGAACGCCATTGCCCCGACGATGAGATCGCCGGGCTCGCCGAGGAGACGCTGGCCGCCGCCGGGCTTGCCGCAGGTGCAGTGGCGGCCATCGTCTCGGTCGAGCTGAAGAGCGACGAGCCCGGCATCCACGCGCTTGCCGCGCGGCTCGGCGTGCCGGCACGGTTTTTCCCGGCCGAGCGCCTCCTCGACGAGACGCCCCGCCTCACCGAGCGCTCGGAGGCGGCGTTTCGCGCCACCGGCTGCTGGGGCGTCGCCGAGGGCGCGGCGCTCGCCGCCGCCGGGCAGGGCGGCAGGCTTGTCGCCGCCAAGCGCCGCTCGCGGGGCGCGACCTGCGCCCTCGCCCTCGCCGCCGCGCCGCTCGACGCCGCCGCGCTCGGCCGGGCGCGCGGCCGGCTCTCGATCGTCGGCATCGGCCCGGGCGGCGCGCAATGGCGCACGCCGGAGGCTAGCGCGCTCATCGCCGCCGCCGGCGACCTTGTCGGCTACGGCCTCTATCTCGACCTGCTGGGCAGCGCCGCCGCCGGCAAGACGCTTCACGCCAGCCCGATCGGCGCCGAGAGCGAACGCGCCCGCCTCGCGCTCGACCTCGCCGCCGCCGGCAAGGATGTGGCGTTGGTGTCGTCGGGCGACGCGGGAATTTACGGCCTTGCCGCATTGGTCTTCGAGCTCATCGACCGCGACGACCGGCGCGACTGGCGCGCGGTCGAGATCGCCGTCGCGCCCGGCGTGAGCGCGATGCAGGCCGCCGCTTCCCGCATCGGCGCGCCGCTCGGCCACGATTTCTGCGCGATTTCGCTGTCCGACCTGCTGACCCCGTGGCCGGTGATCGAGGCGCGGCTCGCGGCGGCCGCCGCCGGCGATTTTGTCGTCGCGCTCTACAACCCGCGCGCGGCTCGCCGCCCGGACGGGCTCGCCAAGGCCGCGGCGATCCTCTCCCGGCATCGCCCGCCGGCAACGCCGGTGCTCGTCGCGCGCAATCTCGGCCGCGCCGGCGAGCATCTCCGGATCGCAACGCTGGCGACGCTGCCCGAAGCCGATGTGGACATGCTGACCATCGTCATCGTCGGCAGCAGCGCGACCCGCGCCATCGCCGGCGACCCGCCGCGCCTCTACACGCCGCGCGGCTACGCCAGCAAGTGACCGTCCACTTCATCGGCGCCGGGCCGGGCGCGGCCGACCTCATCACCGTGCGCGGCCTCGCCCTGATCCGGCGCTGCCCGGTCTGCCTCTATGCCGGTTCGCTGGTGCCGGCCGAGATCGTCGCCGCCGCACCGCCCGGCGCGCGAGTGGTCGACACGGCGCCGCTGACGCTCGACGAGATCGTCGCCGAGATGGCGGCGGCGCATGGCGCGGGACATGACGTCGCCCGCGTCCATTCCGGCGACCCCTCGCTCTACGGCGCGATCGCCGAGCAGATGCGCCGGCTCGCCGCGCGCGGCATCCCCTATGACGTGACCCCCGGCGTGCCGGCGTTCGCCGCCGCCGCGGCGGCGTTGCGGCAGGAGCTGACGCTGCCGGAGATCGCCCAGACGGTGATCCTCACCCGCACCGCGACGCGCTCCTCGGCGATGCCGCCGGGCGAGGACTTGGATCGCCTCGCCCAGACCGGCGCGACGCTGGCGATCCATCTGTCGATCGCCAATCTGGCGCGCGTGGTGCGGATGCTCGTCCCGCATTACGGCGCCGACTGTCCGGCGGTCGTCGCCTACCGCGTGAGCTGGCCCGACGAGCTCCTCCTGCGCGGCACGCTACAGACGATTCGCGACGCGGCAAAAGCCGCCGGGCTCACCCGCACCGCCCTCATTCTCGTCGGCCCGGCGCTTGCCGGCGACGGCGCCGACAGCCGGCTCTACGCCCCCGGCCACCACCATGTGCTGCGCCCGCGGCGTGGCGGCTAATGCTTCTTCTGCGCTTCCTTGATCGTCTGCACCACCATCGGGCGGTGCGATTCGAGGGCCCAGCCCGCCGCGTCGCGCCCGGTATAGTCGGAAAGGTTGGGATTGGCGCCGCGTGCCAGGATGGCGCGCACCAGCTCGATATCGCCGGTCTTCGCCGCGAACATCAGCGGGGTCATGCCGTTCTTGTTCTGGTCGTCGACCCGCGCCTTCATGTCGAGCAGCAGTTTCGCGGCGTCGAGATGACCGTGCTCGGCGGCGTAGTCGAGCGGGGTGCTGCCGACATTGTCCTTCTGGTTGATGTCGGCGCCGGCCTTGTAAAGGATCGCGATGATCTGCAGGTTGCCGCTCGCCGCGGCGATGTGCAGTCCGGTGGTGCCGCCGTTCTCGTCGGTCTGGTTCGGGCTATAGCCGTCGCCGAGCAGTTGGCGAATCCTGCCGACATCGTTGCCCGCCGCGGCGCGCGGGATGTTCTTGTAGTATTCGCCGAACGGGTTGAGGTCCAAGGCGCGCGCCGCCGGGGCGAGCGCGCACAGCGCCGCGACGACGATCCCCACCAGCGCACCGCGCCGCAATCTCATGACATCCTCCGCGCTTCGGGGCGTTCGTCGAGCCCGGCGAGCCAGTCGAGCGCCCCCTCGACCGTATCGACCGACAGACCGCGCTCAACGGGCGGCCGCCGCACCATGATGACCGGCAGGCTGAGCTCGCGCGAGGCGACCAGCTTCGCCTCGGTCGCCGCGCCGCCGCTCGCCTTGCACACCAGGACGTCGATCGCGTGGCGTTGCAGGAGCTGCCGCTCCTCGGCGAGCGCGAAAGGCCCGCGTCCCAGCACCACCTCGTGAAAGCGCAGCGGCAGCGGCGCGCGGGGCGGATCGATCATCCGCACCAGAAAGCGCACGCCGTTCGCCGGCGCGAACGCATCGACCTCGCCGGCGCCGACGGTCAGCAGGGCGCGCCGCCCGACGCGGCCGACGATCTGCGCCGCCGCCTCGATGCTGTCGACCTCGATCCAGCGGTCGAGCGGATGGCGCCGCCACGGCGGCCGCAGCAACAGCAGGCGCGGCACGCGGACCTGGTCGCAGGCGAGCCGCGCCGCGCCCGAAATCTCCGCCGCGAACGGATGCGTCGCGTCGATCAGCCGGTCGATGCGCTGCGTCGCGAGGTAGTCGGCGAGCCCCGCCGCGCCGCCGAACCCGCCGATCCGCACCTGGCCCGGAACCGGGCCGGGATGCCGCGTGCGCCCGGCGAGCGCGGTCGTCATGTCGATCGCCTCGGCGAACCGCGCCAGCACCGCGCGTGCCAGCACCGATGCTTCGCCGGTGCCGCCGAGGATGAGCAGCCGCGTCGCGCTCACCCGCCCTCTCCCGCGCGCGCCAGGAACTCGCCCCCGCGGTCGACGATCGCGACCTCGACCGCGATCGCGCCGCTCAATGTCGCCAGCGCCACCTCGCGCGCGCGCCGCGCGACGCCGGCCGCCAGCGGGCCGCGCCAGGCGCCCGCCGCCTCGAGCACCGCGCCGGCGCTGTCGCTCGCTGCGGCCCCGTCGAGCGCCGCCCGGTCCGCCCCGGCCGCCGCCAGCATCCCCGAGAGCAGCGCCGGATCGACCCGGCTCTTGCTCGAATGCAGATCCATGTGGCCGGCGGCGAACTTCGCCATCTTGGCGAAGCCGCCCGCCAGGGTCAGCCGCTGCACCGGATGGTTGCGCAGGTATTTGAGCGTGCCGCCGACAAAATCGCCCATATCGATGAGCGCGTGCTCGGGCAGCGCGTAGAGCAGCTGCACCGCGCGCTCCGAGGTGCTACCGGTCGCCGCGGCGATATGGTCGAGCCCGGCGGCACGCGCGACATCGATGCCGCGATGGATCGCGTGCACCCACGAAGCGCAGGAATACGGCACGACGATCCCCGTCGTGCCGAGGATTGACAACCCGCCGACAATGCCGAGCCGCGCGTTCATCGTCTTCGCCGCGAGGCGCTCGCCGCCGGGGATGGCGATGGTGACGGTCACGTCGGGCGGCGGCGCGCCATTGGCCTCGGCCAAGTCGCCCAGCGCCTCGCGGATCATCGCGCGCGGCGCCGGGTTGATCGCCGGCTCGCCGATTCCGAGCGGCAGACCGGGGCGCGTCACCGTGCCGACCCCCTCGCCGGCGGCAAAGCCGATGCCCGAGCCCGGCGCGGCCCACGCCACCTCGGCGATGACCGTCGCGCCGTTGGTGACGTCCGGGTCGTCGCCCGCATCCTTGACAATGCCGGCCCGCGCGCTGCCGGGGAGCCGCTCGGCGAGCGCCAGCGCAAAACTCGGCTTCTGCCCGCGCGGCAGGCGGATCGTCACCGGATCGGGGAAATCGCCGGTCAAGAGCGCCGCGTACGCGGCGCGCGCGGCAGCGGCGGCGCAGGCGCCGGTCGTCCATCCGCGGCGCAGCACCTGGGGTTCCTGCCGTGCCATTTTTCGATCTTAGCAAATCGTCCGCACGTGACTACCTTCGCACAGCATGAGCGACCTTTCGCGCCTAGCCCTGCCCGAGCTGCTGCCCGGCCATGTCTGGCTGGTCGGCGCCGGCCCGGGCGACCCCGGGCTGTTGTCGGTGCTGGCGCTGAGCGCACTCGGCCAGGCCGACGTCATCGTCTGCGACGCGCTCGTCGACCCGCGCATCCTGGCACTGGCGCGGCCCGGTGCCGCGCTCGAAGACGCCGGCAAACGCGGCGGCCGGCCCTCCGCGCGCCAGCCCGACATTTCCGCCCGGCTCGTCGCGCTCGCCCGCGAAGGCCGCCGCGTGCTGCGCTTGAAGGGCGGCGACCCCTGCGTCTTCGGCCGCGGCGGCGAGGAAGCCCTCGCATTGGCCGAGGCCGGCGTGCCGTTCCGCATCGTCCCCGGCATCACCGCGGCGATCGGCGGGCTCGCCTATGCCGGCATCCCGCTGACCCATCGCGGCATCAACTCCGCGGTGACCCTCATCACCGGCCACAACAGCGACGGCGCGGTGCCGGGCGCAGAAGACAGCGCCCCCGACTGGCCGGCCATCGCCCAGGGCTCGCCGGTCATCGTGCTGTACATGGCGCTCACTCACCTCGGCGATATCGCCGCCCGCCTCGTCGCCGCCGGCCGCGCGCCGGACGAGCCGGTGGCGATCGTCAGCAAGGCGACCACGGCCGCGCAGCGCGTGGTCATCACCTCGCTCGCCGAAGCCGGCGCGATGGCCGCCGCGATCGACAGCCCGGCCATCGTCGCCATCGGCGCCGTCGCCCGGCTGCATGCGGTCCTCGACTGGTATCGCGGCCAATAGTCGTCATTCCGGGGCGCGACGCAGTCGCGAGCCCGGAACCCAGGAACACCGGCCGCCGCCGATACCTCACCGACGGTTCTCACATCGCTTGCAAGGCCCGTGTTCCTGGGTTCCGGGCACGGTGCTGCGCACCGTCCCGGAATGACGGCCGACAGAAGCTGTGAGAAGCTGAGCGATGATTTTTTACGTCTACCTGCTCGCCAGCCGGAAATACGGCACGCTCTATCTGGGCGTGACCAGCGATCTTGTTCGTCGCGTCTACCAGCACAAGACGAGCCTCACGCCAGGATTTACCTCGCGACACGGCGTCAAGCGCCTCGTTTGGTACGAGCAACTTGCCGACGCTCCGACTGCCATCAGAAGAGAAAAGGTCATCAAGAAATGGCGGCGTGACTGGAAAATCCGGCTGGTCGAGGAAGACAATCCCGACTGGCTCGATCTGTACGACGGAATCGCGCAGTCATGGCAGGGCTGATCCTCGCCGCACCCGCTTCGGGCAGTGGCAAGACGGTGATCGCCGCCGCGCTGCTGCGCCATCTGCGTGAGCGCGGCATCCGCGTCGCCGCCGCCAAATGCGGCCCGGACTATATCGACCCGACCTTCCATGCGCTGGCGAGCGGCGCGCCGAGCGTCAACCTCGATCCCTGGGCGATGCGCGCGGCGACGCTTGCCGGGCTTGTCGCCGGGCTCGAACGCAGCGCCGAACTTGTCGTCTGCGAGGGCGTCATGGGCCTCTTCGACGGCGCGGGGCCGGACGGCGAGGCCGGCTCGACCGCCGCGCTCGCCCGCGCCACCGGCTGGCCGGTGGTGCTGGTCGTCGATGCCGGCGGCCAAGGCGCCTCGGTCGCCGCGCTGGTCGCCGGCTTCGCGCGGCACGACCCGGAAATGCCGATCGCCGGGGTGATCCTCAACCGCGTCGCCAGCCCGCGCCACCAGGCGCTGCTGACCGATGCTATCGTGCGGCACCTTCCGGAATTGCCGGTGCTCGGCGCGGTGCCGCCCGACCCGGCGATGACAGTGGCGTCGCGCCATCTCGGGCTCGTCCCGGCCGGCGAGGTCGCCGCGCTCGACGCGACGCTCGACGCCGCCGCCCGCCATATCGCCGCCGCGATCGACATCGGCCGGCTGCTGGCCGTGGCGCGGCCGTCGCATTGCCGCGCCGCCGTTGCGCCGCCGGGCATCCCGCCGCTCGGACAGCACATCGCGGTGGCGCGCGACGACGCCTTTCTCTTCAACTACGAGGCGACCCTCGCCGCGTGGCGGCGCGCGGGCGCGGCGATTTCGTTCTTCTCTCCGCTCGCCGACGAGCCGCCCGACCGCGGCGCCGACGCGATCTACCTGCCCGGCGGCTATCCCGAGCTCCATGCCGCAAAGATTGCCGCCGCCCGCCGGTTCCTCGCGGCACTTGGCACCGCCGCCGCGTCCGGCAAGCCGGTTTACGGCGAATGCGGCGGCTATATGGTGCTGGGCGAAACGCTGATCGACGGCGACGGCCAAGCCCACCGCATGGCAGGCCTCCTGCCGCTCACCACCAGCTTCGCCGCGCGGCGGCGCCATCTCGGCTACCGCGCCGTCCGGCTCCTCGCCTCAGGCCCGCTCGGCGCCGAGGGCTCCCGCTTTCGCGGTCACGAATTCCATTATGCGAGTATAATCGAAGAAAAAGGTGCCGATCCGCTGCTCGTTGTTGCCGACTCAACCGGGGGAGACCTCGGTCGCTGCGGCTTGCGCCGCGGCACGGTCTTCGGCTCGTTCATTCATTTGATCGACCGCGAGGATTAGAGCCGTGCGCCGCTGCTCCGGTCGAACAGGTGCACATGCTCCGGCCGCACCGCGAAGCGCAGCATTTCGCCCAGCGGCGGGTTGATCGTCCCGTCGGCGCGCGCCGTCACCAACACCCCGTTCCCGCCGAGCCTGCCGTGCACGATGGTATCGGCGCCGAGCCGCTCCAGCAGCTCGACGGTGACGCGCAACGGGCCGTCCGCCGCCTGTTCGAGATGCTCCGGCCGCAGCCCGACCAGCACCTCGCGCCCGGTTTCGCCGCCGGGCAGCCGCAGCGGCACGACGCAATCGCCGATCACCGCCCCCGCCCCGTCGATCCGGCCGTCGAGCAGGTTCATCGCCGGCGAGCCGATAAACCCGGCGACAAAGGCGGTCGCGGGCCGCGCGTAAAGGTCGAGCGGCGGCCCGATCTGGTCGGCGTTGCCGCCATTCATCACGATCAGCCGGTCGGCCAAGGTCATTGCCTCGACCTGATCGTGCGTCACGTAGAGCGAGGTGACGCGCAGCTCCTGCTGCAGGCGCTTGATCTCGACCCGCATCTGCACCCGCAATTTGGCGTCGAGATTGGAGAGCGGCTCGTCAAACAGGAACACCTTGGGGTCGCGCACGATCGCCCGCCCCATCGCCACGCGCTGGCGCTGCCCGCCCGACAATTGCCGCGGCCTGCGGTCGAGCAGCCCGTCGAGCTGCAGGATGCCCGCCGCCTTGTCGACCCGCGCGCGGATCGCGTCGCGCGCCATGCCGCGCATCCTGAGGCCATAGGCCATGTTGTCGTAGACGCTCATATGCGGGTAGAGCGCGTAGTTCTGAAACACCATCGCGATGTCGCGGTCCTTCGGCTCGACGCCGTTGACCACCCGCCCGTCGATCGCCACCGCGCCTGAGCTCACCTCTTCGAGCCCGGCGACCATCCGCAGCAGCGTCGACTTTCCGCAGCCCGACGGGCCGACCACGACGACCAGCTCGCCATCGGCGACGTCGCAGCTGACGCCGTGCACGACTTCGCGCTCGCCGTAGGACTTCCGGACATCGTCGAGGGTAATTGTCGCCATCTATGCCTCGGATCTAGAGGTACGGCGTCGCACGCGCCGGGGCCGGATCTGTTGCGCGGTGCGTTCTATGGATTTTTCAAAGTCATCGAGGACGTCTTCCGGCAACGACAGGTCGTCGGGTACTGGGCCGAGATGTGCTAGGTCGCCGAAGATGAGCGGCTTTTTTGCCGGCGCTTTTTCGGTCATCGCACTGCTTACGGCTCGCGGCGGAAGCGGCGCTCGCCGACACGGCTGTCGCTCTCGCGAAAACCGAGCCGTTCCAGCCGCGCCGCAAGACCGTCGCGGTTGGCGTCGCGGACGCTAGCGGTGATCGGCACGTTGCGCTCGAGCACCTTGGCGATCAGCGCGCCGACCCCCTCGCCCGCCGCGTAGCGCAAGTTGAGCAACTCGTTCTCGCCCCAGTGCCGTCCGGCTTCGGCGGCGTCGACCAGCACGACGCCCGCGGCCCTGTCGCCGTCGAGCGCCAGCCAGGATTGCCCGAACGCCAGGATCTTGCGCACCGCGGCGTACAGCGCCTCTTCCTGCTCCAGCGTCTCGGCCGCGAGCGGGATGTCGGCGGCGCGCGCCAGCAGCAGTTCGTGGATTTCGGCGGCATCGGCGACGAGCGCCGGACGCACGGTTGGGCGCACGGCCGGGTCGCTCATTTCTCGGTGTCCACCAGGCCCTTGACGAACCAGCGCTGCATCAACAGCACCACCGCGACCGGCGGCAGGATCGCCAGCAGCGCGGTCGCCATGACGATCTGCCATTCGGTCTGGGTGTCGCCATTGCCGATCATCTGCCGCATGCCGATGATGATCGTCGTCATCGACGGCGTGTTGGTGACCAGCAGCGGCCAGAGATACTGGTTCCAGCCATAGATGAAGAGGATCACGAACAGCGCGGCGATATTGGTCTTCGACAGCGGGATCACCGTGTCGATAAAGAATTTCCACGGGCCGGCGCCGTCGATTTTCGCCGCCTCGACCAGCTCGTCGGGGATCGTGAGAAAGAACTGCCGGAACAACAGCGTCGCGGTCGCCGAGGCGACGAGCGGCAGGCTCAATCCGGCATAGCGGTCGACCAGCCCCATGCTGGCGGCGATCTGGTAGGTCGGGATGATGCGCACCTCGACCGGCAGCATCAGCGTCACGAAGATCGCCCAGAAGCACAATTTGCGCAGCGGAAAGCGGAAGAACACCACCGCATAGGCCGAGGGCAGCGAGATCGCGATCTTGCCGACCGCGATGACGAGCGCCATGACGAGGCTGTTGAACATCATCCGGGCGACGCTGACGCCGCTGGTCTTGGCGGTGCCCGCGGTGATCGCGTCGTGGAAGTTCCTGACGACCTCCCCGCCCGGCACCAGCGTCATCGGCGCCGCGAGGATCGCGTCGAGCGTATGCGTCGAGGCGACCACCGCGACATAGATCGGGAACAGCACGACGGCGATCCCGGCGATCAGGATCGCATGCGGGATCCACGCGCTCTGCCGCGCGGTCACCACGGCGAAACGCCCTTTTCCCATCCCCTTGGCCCGGCCTCACCCGGCCATCCACGTCTCCTTGCGCTGACCTCGCCGAAGGAAGACATGGACCCCCGGGTCAAGCCGGGGGGAGGCGAATTTCGGCGGATTACCACGCTACGCATAGTGCACCCGGCGCTCGATAAAGCGGAACTGCACCGCGGTGAGCGCGATGACGATCGCCATCAGCACGACCGACTGCGCCGCCGAGCCGCCATAGTCGAGCCCGACGATGCCGTCGTACCACACCTTGTAGACGAGAATTTCGGTCGCCTTGTCGGGGCCGCCCTGGGTCACGTTGTGGATCACCCCGAACGTGTCGAAAAACGCGTAGACCATGTTGACGACGACGAGGAAGAACGTCGTCGGCGCGAGCAGCGGGAAGACGATCGTCCAGAACCGCCGGCGCGGCGTCGCCCCGTCGATCGCCGAGGCCTCCAGGAGCGCCGCCGGGATCGCCTGCAGCCCGGCGAGGAAGAAGAGGAAATTATAGGCGATCTGCCGCCAGGCCGCGGCGAGGATGACGAGCCCCATCGCCTGCTTGCCGTTGAGGAAATAGTTCCAATCCACCCCGGCCCAGCTCAGCCAATAGGCGACGACGCCGATGCTCGGGTTGAAGAGGAACATCCATAAGACGCCGGCGACCGCCGGCGCGATCGCATAGGGCAGCAGCAGCACGGTCTTGTAGAGCGTCGCGCCGCGCACGACCCGATCGGCCATTACCGCGAACAATAGCCCCGGCGCCAGCGCGAGGATCGCCACCGCGGCGCTGAACAGCGCCGTCACCGCGAACGAGAAGATGTAGTTGGGGTCGGCGAACAGCGTCGCGAAATTATCCCAGCCGACAAATCGCGTCGACAAGCCGAACGCATCGCCGCCCTGCACCGACTGGACGATCGCCTGTCCCGCCGGCCAGAAGAAGAACACCACCGTCACCGCCAATTGCGGCAGCAGCAGCACCACCGGGAACAGCCAGCCGGAAAAGACGACGCGCCGGTCCATGTCAGATCGCCGTCATTGCGAGGAGCGCGACGCGCGACGAAGCAATCCCCTTTCGCCGCGGGCACCTTGGCGGGAGATTGCTTCGCTGCGCTCGCAATGACAAAGCGGGTCCTACTGCGTGTTCTTCTGGAACTGGCGCAAGAGCGCGTTGCCGCGGCTGACCGCGTCGTCGAGCGCGGCTTTCGCGGTCGTCTTGCCGGCGAACGCGCCTTCGAGGTCCTCGGCGATCACGTCGCGGATCTGCACCATGTTGCCAAAGCGCAGCCCCTTCGAATTCGCCGTCGGCGGCTTGCCGGTCATCTGCAGGATGGCGATCTCGGTGCCCGGGTTCTTGTCGTAGAACCCGTCGGCCTTGGTCTTGTCGTACGCCGCCTTGGTGATCGGCAGGTAGCCGGTCTGCTCGTGCCACCATTCCTGCACCGGCGTGCCGGACAGATAGTTGAAGAACTTGGCGATGCCCTTGTACTGCTCGGGCTTCTTGCCGGCCATCACCCACAGGCTGGCGCCGCCGATGATCGAGTTCTGCGGCGCGCCGGCGACATCGGGGTAGTAGGGCAGCTGCGTCACCCCCCATTCGAACTTGGCGCCGGCCTTGAACATGCCGTAGGCGGCCGAGGAATCCTGGATCATCCCGCAATCGCCGCTGATGAATTTGGGCTCCGGCTGGGTTTCGCGGCCGCCATAGTCGAAGGTCTTGTCCTTCTCGGCCTCGGCGAGATTGGCGATGTGACGAACCACGGTCGGGTTGTTGATCTCGAGCTCGGTGTCCGTCCCGGCGAGGCCGTTCTCCTTGGTGCCGATCGCGATGTTGTGCCAGGCGCTGAAATTCTCGATCTGCACCCAGCTCACCCAGGCCGAGGTGAACCCGCAGGGCTGCCCGGCGGCACGCAATTTCTTTGCCGCCTCGAACGTCTCGGGCCAGGTCTTGGGCGGCTTGTCGGGGTCGAGCCCGGCCTTCTTGAACGCGTCCTTGTTCCAATAGACGACCGGGGTCGAGCTGTTGAACGGCAGGGACAGCATCTTGCCGTCGGGGGTGCTGTAATAGCCGGTGACGGCGGGCAGGTAGACGCTCGAGTCGAACGGCTCCTTGGCGTCTTCCATCAGCTGATAGACCGGCTTGACCGCGCCCTTGGCGGCCATCATCGTCGCGGTGCCGACCTCGAACACCTGGACGATGTCGGGCGCATTGCCGGCGCGATAGGCGGCGATAGCCGCGGTCATCGTCTCGGCATAGGAGCCCTTGAATACCGGCGTCACCTTGTAGTCCGCTTGCGACGCGTTGAAATCGGCGGCGATCTTGTTGATCCGGTCGCCATTGACCGAGGTCATCGCGTGCCACCATTGCAGCTCGATCGGATCGGCCCGCGCGACCCCGAACCCCGCGGCCGCCATCGTCCCCAACCCCAGCGCGAACGCCAGCACCAGCTTTTTCATGAGATGCATCCCCCCTGTCCGCAACCGGCGGCTTATGTGACGGAGCCTAGCTTGCCAAATCGTGACCGCGGCCGGAAGCTTTTGTGACATGGCCGCGCTCGACATCGTGCATCGCGGGATCGCCGGGCTAGCGCTCGAGGCGCCGCTAGCGATTCGCGTCAGCCCGCGCGCGCGGCGCCTGTCGCTCCGCGTCGACCCGGCGGCGCGCGGGGTCGAGCTGGTGCTGCCGCGACGCTTCGCCGCCGCGGCCGCGATCGACTTTGTCGCCCGGCATCGCGGCTGGATCGCCGCGCGCCTCGCCGCGCTGCCGCCGCCGTCGCGGCTTGCCGACGGCGCGAGCGTGCCGGTCTTCGGCGTGCCGCACCGCATCCGCCGGGTCGCCGATGCCGGCGCCGCGCCGGTCACGATCACCGATGGCGAAATCCGCGTGCGCGGCGACCCGGCGCATCTGCCGCGCCGCGTCGTCGACCACCTGAAGGCGCTCGCCCGGCATGATTTCGCCGCCCGCGCCCGCGTCCAGGCCGCGCGGCTCGGCAAGAGCGTCGCGCGGGTCGGCATTCGCGACCCCAAAAGCCGCTGGGGCAGCTGTTCGTCGAGCGGCGCGCTGTCGTTCAGCTGGCGGCTCGTCCTCGCGCCCGAACCGGTGATCGATTACGTCGTCGCGCACGAGGTCGCGCACCTCGTCGAGATGAACCATTCGGCGCGCTTCTGGCGCGTCGTCGCCGGCCTCGTCCCCGACAGCCAGACCCCGCGCGCCTGGCTCAAGCGCCACCGCCTGGAGCTGTTCTCGTACGGTGCATGAGCCATACGAGTATGAGCAGTCCCGGCGCGCAGAACAGCGTGCTCAGCACGAAAAACGGCGCCCAGCCGAGCGTCTGTGCCAGATAGCCACCCGAGGCGGCGAGCACGTTGAGCCCGACCGTCGCGAGCGACGACAGCAGCGCGTATTGCGTCGCAGTGAAGTCGCGGCTGCACAACCCCGAGAGGTAGGCGACAAAGGCCGCCGAGGCCATCCCGCCGGTGAGGTTCTCGCCGCCGATGGTAACGGCGAGCATCACCACGCTGTGCCCGGCCCATAGCTGCGCGACATACATCAGGTTCGACAGCGCCTGCATGCCGCCGCACACCAGGAGCGCGACAAACACCCCCCAGCGCCCGACCAGCAGCCCGCCCAGCGCCACCCCGCCCAGCACCGCCAGCACGCCGTAGATCTTGGCGACCGTCGCCACCTCGACCTTGGTGAAGCCGAGCTCGACATAAAGCGGGTTCGCCATCGACCCGGCGAGCGCGTCGCCGAATTTGTAGAACAGGATGAACAGCACGATCGCCAGCAGCTGCAGCCCGCCATTGCGCCGGATCATGTCGACGAACGGCGCCGCCACCGCCTGCTTCAGCCAGGCCTCGGCCCGTGCCGCGAGGCTTTCGCCGGGCAGCGCCGCGGGCGGCGCGATGCCGCCCGGCTCCGGCGTCAGCCACACCGTGACCATGCCGACCGCCATCAGCGCCGCCATGATCATGTATGCGACATGCCAGCCGCCAAGGCTCGCCGCGTAGAGCGCCCCCGCGCCCGAGGCCAGCATCCCGAAACGATAGCCCCATTGCGTCGCCGCCGCGCCGGCGCCCTGCTCCTCCGCCGTCAATAGCTCGATGCGGTAGGCGTCGATGACGATGTCCTGGCTTGCCGAGAGAAACGCGACGATTACCGCCGCCAGCGCGGTCAGCGCCGGGCCGGTTTTCGGGTCGGTCGCCCCCAGCCCGAGGATCGCCAGCGCCAGCAGGAACTGGATCGTCAGCGCCCAGCCGCGCCGCCGCCCCAGCCGCCGCGTGATAACCGGAATCGGCAGCCGGTCGATCAGCGGCGACCACAGGAATTTGAGGCTGTACGAGGCGCGCACCAGCCCGAACAACCCGATCGCGGTCAGCGAGACGCCCAGTTCGGCGAGCCAATACGACAGCGTGCCAAAGGTCAGCGCCAGCGGCAGCCCGCTCGAAAACCCCATCAGGAGGATCGCGATCAGCCGCGGCTCGCGGTAGACCGCGAGCGCGGCGAACCAGTTCCGGCGGTGAGATCGGGCCGCGACGTCAGGCATTTATCGCTCGGCACTAAAAAACGCACCTCCCCCGGGCTTGGCCCGGGGGTCCACGAATAGTTTTCGCCTATTCGTGGATGGCCGGGTCAAGCCCGGCCAAGGGGATGCAGGTGATCCGACAGCTTCGTGCCCTCGCCGGGATCACTTGTGCAGGTTCGGCGCCTCGCCGAGCGTCGGGTCGGCCGGCTCCTTGGGCTTTGGCTGGTTGGCCTTCTGCTCGGCGGCGATGACATCGGCGGCGACCTGCATTTTTATGATCTTGTCGGGGTTGGTGACATGGCCGTTTTGCGCCGGGTCACCCTTCTTCAGCTTGTCGACATATTCCATCCCCGAGACGACCTTGCCGAAGATCGTGTACTTGCCGTCGAGCGCCGGGGCGGCGTCGAACATGATGTAGAACTGGCTGTCGCCGCTGTTCGGGTCGGAGGCGCGCGCCAGCCCGACCGTGCCGCGCACGAAATGCTCGGTCGGCGAGAACTCCGCGTGCAGCGGATGACCCGAGCCGCCGGTGCCGGTGCCGGTCGGGTCGCCGCCCTGCGCCATGAACCCGGCGATCACCCGGTGGAACACGGTGCCGTCGTAAAACCCGGCACGCGCCAGCTTCTTGATCTGCGCGCAGGTATTGGGCGCGATGTCGGTGCGCAGCTCGATCACCACCCGGCCGAAGGCGAGGTCCATATAGAGCGTGTTCTGCGGGTCGGCGGCGCGCGCGACGCCGGAAAGCCCGAGCAGCACAAACAGCAAGACGGCGGGAAATCGCAGCCGCATCGCGCCTACTCCGCCGCGTCCGCGGCGACCTGCATCTTGACGATCGCGTCGGGATTGCTGACCGCGCCGCTGCCCGGGGCGCCCTTCTTGACCGCGTCGATATGCTCCATGCCCGAGGCGACCTTGCCCCAGACCGTGTATTGCCGGTCGAGAAAGCTCGCGTCGGCAAAGCAGATGAAGAACTGGCTGTCGGCGCTGTTGGGGTCGGAGGTGCGCGCCATCGAGCACACGCCGCGGACATGCGGCTCGCCCGAGAACTCGGCCTTGAGGTGCTGCCCCGAGCCGCCGCTGCCGGTGCCGGTCGGGTCGCCGGTCTGCGCCATGAAGCCGTCGATCACCCGGTGGAACACCACCCCGTCGTAAAACCCGCGCCGCGCCAGCGCCTTGATCTGCGCGCAATGATCCGGCGCGAGGTCGGGGCGCAGCTCGATCACCACGCGGCCCGCCGGCACATCGAGATAGAGCGTGTTTTCGAGATCGGCCATCGGCGACTCCTGTAAAAGCCGGCCGCAAGCTAATCGCAGGATTGGCCGAGCGCAAACCACATCGTCATTGCGGACTGATCCGGCGCGTCCCTGCTTTCGTCATTGCCGCGAAAGCGGGAACCGATGAACACGGCCCCTTGCCGGATATGATCCGTGCCGGAAACTGCCGGCAACCGCTCGTGTTCCTGGGGCACCGGCAATCCCCTTCCTCTCCCGCCAGCGGAGGAGGGAAGGGGTGGGGGTAATGGTGGGAGCTTACTCCGCCGCCTGCTCGACCAGCAGATGGCCGTCGTCGTCGACCGCGAGCCCGGTCTTGCGCGCCGCGTCGAGCACTGAGGGGTGCCAGTCGACCTTGCCGGGATCGGGCCCGCCGACCACCGCGATCAGCGTCGCCTCGGGGTCGTCGCCGGCGTTGCGGAAGCCGCGATAGATGCCGATCGGCACATTGACGATGTCGCCGGGCTGCAGGGTGACGACGCGCTCGGCCTCGCCTTCTAACCAGAATACCTCCCACGGCCCCTTGACGGCGATGAACACCTCCTCGGTCGGGTGGCGATGCAGCGCCGCGCCGTGACCCTTGGGGGTGTTGCGCACATAGGTGACCGCAAAGCCGTGCGCGCCGTTCGCGATCTTCGGCGCGAGGCGCGGGTCCTTCATGTTCTCGACCACGCCCATGCCGATGACGTTGATGATCTCGCGCTGGTAGCCCGGGATGCGCTGGTCGAGAAAGGCGAGGTCGGAACCCTGCATCGCGGCGAGCCGGGCGACGTTGTCGCGCTCCATCTCGGCGGCCGAGACCGCCGGTGCCGGCTTGCCCTGCAGACGGGGATCGACATAGGCCATGGCATCCTCCCGAACGAATGGTTCGCTGTCGATTATCGCTATGGAAAATGCGCCGGCAAGCCGGCAAGGCGGGGATAGTGCCGGTCTTTGTCGGAAAGTGTCGGCTCGCGCCCGCCGAGCCGCCAGTCGATGCCGAGCGCCGGGTCGTCCCAGGCCAGGCCGCCTTCGTGCTCGGCCGACCAGTAGCGGTTGACCTTATAGACGACGAGGCAATTGGGTTCGAGCGTGCAGAAGCCGTGCGCGAAGCCTTCGGGGATGAAGAGCTGGTTGCCCTCGTCGCCGCTCAGCACCACCGCGACATGCTTGCCGTAATTTGGCGAGCCGCGGCGGATATCGACCGCGACATCGAGGATCGCGCCGGCGACGACGCGGATGAGCTTGGCCTGCGCCATTGGCGGGGTCTGGAAATGCAACCCGCGCAGCACGCCGGGCGCCGCCGACAGCGACTGGTTCTCCTGCACGAAATGCGCCGCGACACCATGCTTGGCGAGCGTCTCCTCGCGGTAAGTCTCGGAGAAATAGCCGCGCGCGTCGCCATGGCGGGCGGGCTGGATCAGCTTCACGCCGGGGAGCGCGGTATCGGTGACTTGCATTGCTGGTTTCCTGGCTTGCGCCCCCTCGGCAACTGACCCTCAGCTTGCCGCGGCGCGGGTGGCTGTGCCAGTGTGCCGTGATGCGATTACCCAATTATTATGCAGCGCCCGGTTTCGAGCGTGCCGGGCTCAAACGCCGCGACAGCGACTGGCTCCGCGCCGCGCTCGCCGATGCCGGCTCGCAATTCGTGCCGGTGTGGCGCAACCAGAACCTCGTGCTCGACCTCGCCGAGGCCGGGCCGCGCGCGATCGTGCTGACGCCGGGCCATGCCGCCGTGCTGCTCGGCGCGGAGGCCGCCGAGGCGCACCTCGCCGAGGGCCGCGTCGTCTTTCTCGGCGTCATCGACGAGCGGGCGCATTTCGCGCTCGACCTGTCGGCGCACGAGGCGCCGCTCGACGCGCTGCGCTCGCCCGCCCTGGCGGCAAGCGGCATCGCCGGCGACGGCGCGCGCTTCGCCGATCTGCGCCAGCTCGCCGGCCGGCTGGAGCGTAGCGAAGGCGCGCTCTTGGCGCTTGCCCGCGCGATGCTGTTCTGGCACCAGCGCCACCGCTTTTGCGGCGTCTGCGGCAACCCGACCCGATCCGAGGAAGCCGGGCACATGCGGCGCTGCACCAATGCCGACTGCGCGGCGATGCATTTCCCGCGCACCGACCCGGCGGTCATCATGCTGGTCAGCGACGGCGAGCGCGCGCTGCTGGGGCGCAACAAGAACTTCCCGCCGGGCATGTATTCGACGCTCGCCGGCTTTGTCGAGCCGGGCGAGGCGCTGGAAGACGCGGTCGCCCGCGAGGTGATGGAGGAGACCGGGATCGCGGTGCGCAACGTCGCCTACCATTCGTCGCAGCCCTGGCCGTTCCCCGCCAACATCATGCTCGGCTTCCATGCCGAGGCGGCTTCGACCGACATCGCGGTCGATTACAGCGAGCTCGAAGACGCCAAATGGTTCGAGCGCGACTGGCTCCTCGCGCATGCCGAGGATAATAGTTTCCGCCTGCCGCGCCTCGATTCGATTGCTCGCCAGCTGGTCGAGGACTGGCTGCATCGGCGGGCCGGGCCGGGTTCGGTTTAGCCCTCCCAAGCCACAAGGATGGGCCCCGGCCTTCGCCGGGGTGGGGCAGGTTGGCTCAGCGCGAGCCGAGCGCCGCGGCGCTTGGCCGTTTGAGGATCGGGATCATGAGGAGCCCGATAAAGAAGATGCCGCCGATCAGCAGCATGACGTCGTTGAAGGTCAGCACCAGCGCCTCGCGCTCGACGATGCGGGCGAGGAGCTTCATCGCCGCCGGGTCGCCGCCGCCGGTGAAATGCGGGTCGAAATGGGCGCTCGCGCTGTTGAGCCAGTGCTGCACCGCAGGGCGCGCCGGGTTGACGCTCTCGATCAGCCGGTTCCAGTGGAAATGCAGCCGGTCGTTCATCACCGTACCGAGCGCGGCGAGGCCGAGCGCCCCGCCCAGATTACGCATCAGATTGTAGAGCCCGGCCGAGCTCTTCAACAGGTCGGGCGGCAGGCTGCCGAGCGAGATCAGATTGGCCGGCAGGAAGCAGAACATCAGCGCACAGCCGCGCACCATCTGCGGCACCAGCAATTCCCAGAAGCTCGCCTGATTGGTGAGGCCGGCGGTCATGTACATCGCGGTCATAAACAGGCACATGCCCATCGCCAACATGATCCGCAGATCGATCTTGCGCGCGATGATCGTGGTGAACGGCGAGACCACGATCTGCGTGATGCCGGTGACGACCACCGTCATGCCGATCTGCAGGCTCGAAAAACCGCGCACCTCGGCAAGGAAGAGCGGCACGGTGTAGGTGCCGCAATAAAGCCCGATGCCGACGACAAAGCTGTAGAGCGAGCCCATCGTGAAATTGCGGATGCGAAAGGCGCGCAGATCGACGATCGGCTGGCGGTAGGTGAACACCCGCCAGAAGAACAGCGCGGCGGCGATCGCCGAGACGATCGCCGTGGTGAGGATGGTGCGGTCGGCGAACCAGTCCCAGCGCTCGCCTTCTTCGAGCATGTATTCGAGGCAGCCGAGAAACAGCGCCATCAGGATGAGGCCGGTCAGGTCGAAATAGCGCCATAACGATGGGGTCGGCTTGTCGACGTCGATGATCGTCCACACCGTGGCGGCGACGAAAACCCCCGGCACGATGTTGACGAGGAACAGCCAGTGCCAGGAATAGGTGTCGGTGAGATAGCCGCCGACCGTCGGCCCCACCGTCGAGGACAGGTTGAGGATCAGCGAAATGAACACCATCACCACCGCAAGCTGGCGCGGCGGAAAAACGGTGTAGACCACCGGGAACACGGTCGGGATCATCGCCCCGCCGAGAAAGCCCTGCAGCACGCGGAAGACGATCATCGCGCCGAGGCTGGTGGCGCTGGCGCAGAGCGCGCTCGAAATCGTGAAGCCGATCGTCGCGCCGACAAACAGCACCCGCGTCGACAGGAGCCGCGACAGCGTCCCCGACAGCGGGATCATCACCACTTCGGCGATGATGTAGGAGGTCTGGATCCAGCTGATTTCGTCGGCGCTCGCCGACAGCCCGCCCTGGATTTGCGTCAGCGAGCTGGTGACGATCTGGATGTCCAGCAGCGCCATGAACATGCCGAACACCATCGCCAGCACGCCGACCCACTGGCGCAATGAGGCAGGCGGGATGGCGGACGGATGATGCGCGGCGGGAGCGCTGGCCGGCGAGGCCGGCGGCGGCGCGGGAGTGTCGACGGGGCGCGGCTTGCGCACCCGCCGCAGCGGCGAGACCAGCGTCATTTCGCGGCCGGCGCCGGCTTGGCTTCGGCGGTGCCGAAGACGGCGCCCTGCGCCGTCGCGTTGCCCGCGGCGCGGGTATCGACATTGACCACGACCGAGAGGCCCGGCCGCAGCAGCGCGGCGAGCGGCCCGTCGCTCGGCAGGGCGATGCGTACCGGCACGCGCTGCACGATCTTGGTGAAGTTGCCGGTGGCGTTGTCGGGCGGCAGCAGCGAGAACTCCGCCCCGCTTGCCGGCGCGAAGCTTTCGACGCGGCCCTCGATCACCTGGTCGGGATAGGCGTCGACCGAGACTTGCGCCACCTGCCCGGGGCGCATCAGCGTCAGCTGCGTCTCCTTGAAGTTCGCGGTGATGTAGACGCGCGGCAGCGGCACCAGCGACATCAGCTGCGTCCCGGCCTTGACGTATTGCCCGACCTGCCCGGCGCGGTTGCCGACGACGCCATCGACCGGCGCGCGGATCACCGTGTTGTCGAGGTCATTCTGCGCGAGGCGCTGCGCCGCACGCGCCTGCTCGCGTTTCGCCTGCTCCTCACGTTTTTGCGCGTCGAGCACCGCGAGCTGCTGCTTTTCCGCTTCGAGCGCGGCCTTAGCGCGCAGCAAATTGGCCGACGCCTTGGTCGCGTCGGCCGCGGCAGTCTCGAAGCGCTGCTTGGTCGCGACCTCGCTCGTCACCAGCGCGACATAGCGCTTCTGATCGAGGTCGGCGCGATTGAGCTCGGCATTGGCCGAATCCACCATTGCCGCCGCCTGGTTGATCATCGCTAGCTGGTGGTCGTGCCGCGTCTCGAAGGTTGCGACGCTGGCGATTGCGGCGGCGACCGCCGCCTGCGCCGCCGCCACCTTGGCGGCGAAATCGCTGTCGTCGATCACGAACAGCACGTCGCCGGCCTTGACGTGCTGGTTGTCGTCGACCCGGACTTCCTTGATGTAGCCCTCGATCTTCGGGCTGATCAGCGAGATGTCGCTTTGCACATAAGCGTCGTCGGTCGATTGCTGGAAACGCCAGACATGCCACCACTGCCAGCCGCCGAACACGCCGGCCACGGCCACCAGCACCACCACCAGCACGATGAGCCGCTTATTCATCACGCTAAATTCGCTCGCACTCTTTAAATTAAACTGAACGGTTCAGTTCAGCCTTGCGCCACGTTACCGCCGGGGTACATGCTGTCAAGCGATGAACGCGACGGGCGAAAGCATGTCTGCCGTGACGCCGCCGACCGGCAAGGCCGAGAGCATTCTCGCCGCGGCGCAGCGCAGCTTTCTCGCCGGCGGGTTCGGTGCGGTCAGCATGGACGCGATCGCGCGCGAGGCCGGCGCGTCGAAAGCGACGCTCTACGCGTATTTCGCCAGCAAGGAAGAACTGTTTGGTGCGGTGGTGGCGCGCGAGAGCGAGCGCTACGCGCAGGGCTTTACCGCCGGCGAACTCGATCCTGGCGATGTCGCGGCCTCGCTCATCGCAATCGCCGAGCGCTTTCTCGGCCTTCTGCTCAAGCAGGACGTGATCGCGATCAACCGCATTATCATCGGCGAGGTGGCGCGCTTTCCCGTGCTGGCGGAAATCTTCTGGCAGGCGGGGCCGGAGCGGGTGCGCGTCCAGCTCGAAGACTTCTTTCGTCGCGCCGCCGATGCCGGGACGCTCGACATCGCCGACACGCGGCTTGCCGCCGGCCAATTCGCCTCGCTGGTGCGCGGCGAAATCCACCTGCAATGCCTGCTCGGGCTAAGCGAGGCCCGCCCGGCGACGATCGCCGCCGCCGCGCGCAGCGCCGTCGCGACGTTCCTCAAGGCGTACGGCCGGAATCGGACGGCATAGGCGCAAAACCGCTTGTGCGTGGTTCGAGACCGGCTTTACCGGCTCCCCACCATGCGGTGTCGCTCGGATGGCATCCAACCCGTCGTGATCCTGAGAGACTGACTGGAAATGCGTTTGAGGCGTTTCGAGGAAGGTCATTTCTCCGTCATTCCGGGGCATCGCAGCGATGAACCCGGAACCCATGCACACGGACGACGCTAGGCGCGCCTCGACGCCGCGGTGACTTCGGACAAGATCGCGTTCTAGGTTCCGGGCTCGGCCCTGCGGGCGCCCCGGAATGACTTGATCGGCCGACGACAAAACGGCGCAGCGCCCATCGGTTCCGAAAGCTAAGATTTCGGAACTGGCGCGAAGTTTAACTGTCGCCGCCGAGCCGACAAAGCGATTAAATCAGCCGATGACGATACCGGAAGCTCTGGTCGGGCGCTCGCTGAAGCGGCGCGAGGATGCGCGTTTCCTGCGCGGCGCCGGCCGCTATGTCGACGATGTTGCCGCGCCGGACGCGCTCCATGCGGTCGTCGTCCGCTCCCCGCACGGCCATGCCGAATTCGCCGCGATCGACACCGCGGCGGCGCGCGCCGCGCCGGGCGTGCGCGGTGTCTTCACCTTCGCCGATCTCGCCGCCGAGGGCATCGGCGCGCTGCCCTGCATCGCGTCGATGCCGCCCGCCTGCGGGCTGGTGGTACCGCCGCGCCATGCGCTCGCCGACGGGCGGGTACGCCATGCCGGCGACGCGGTGGCCTTTGTCGTCGCCGACACCGTCGCAGCGGCGAAGGATGCCGCCGAACTCGTCGCGGCCGATTACCGGATGCTGTCGGCGGTGGTCGACGGCCCCGCGGCGCTGACGCCGGGCGCGCCGCTCTTGTGGCAGGAGGCGCCCGGCAACCTCGCCTACCGCTATGAGCGCGGCGACCGCGCCGCGGTCGCCGCGGCGATGGAAGCCGCCGCGCATGTCGTCGAGATCGAGCTGGTCAACAACCGGCTGGTGATCGTGCCGATCGAGCCGCGCGCCGCCATCGGCAGCTACGACGCGGCGAGCGAGAGCTTCGATCTGGCGATCACCGGGCAGGGCGTGCATTCGCTGCATCAGCAGCTCGCCGGCGCGGTGTTCCGCATCGTGCCCGAGCGCATCCGGGTTAGCGCGCCCGATGTCGGCGGCGGGTTCGGGGTCAAGAATTTCCTCTACCCGGAATGGGTGCTGGTGCTGTTCGCGGCGCGCCGGCTCGGCCGGCCGGTGCGCTGGGTCGCCGAGCGCGGCGAGGAGTTCCTTAGCTCGGCGCAAGGCCGCGACAATGTCACGAAAGGCCGCCTGGCGCTCGACGCCGACGGCCGCTTCCTCGCGCTCGAGGCCGAGACGGTGGCGAATCTCGGCGCCTATCTCTCGACCAACGGGCCGGGCAGCTCGACGAATTCGACCGCCAATGCGATGGGCGGGGTCTATGCGATCCCGGCGATCTTTATGGGCGTCTCGGGCGCGTTCACCAACACCGTACCGATCGACGCCTATCGCGGCGCCGGCAAGCCCGAGGCGAATTATCTCATCGAGCGCCTCGTCGACCGCGCCGCGCACCAGCTCGGCATCGATCGCGTCGAGTTGCGGCGACGCAATATGGTCGCTTCCTTCCCCTACCGCATGGCGCTCGGCAACGTCATCGATTGCGGCGGCTTCACCGCCAATCTCGCCACCGCCGCCGGGCAGATTGGCGACCTCGCCGCGCGCAAGGCGGCGTCGGCAAAGCGCGGCCGGCTGCGCGGGCTCGGCATCGCGGCGTTTCTCGAAACCGCGCGCGGCGCGCCCAATGAGGGCGCCGAAATCCGCTTTGCGCCGGGCGGCGAGGTGTCGCTGCATCTCGGCACCCAGTCGAACGGCCAGGGCCACGAGACCAGCTTTGCGCAAATCGCCGCCGACCTCTTGGGGTTGCCGATCGACAATTTCCGCCTGGTGCAGGCCGACACCCGCGAGGTGCGCGCCGGCAACGGGCATGGCGGCGCGCGCTCGATGCACCAGGGCGGAGCGGCGCTGCACCGCGCCGCGCAGATGGTCATCGCCAAGGGCCGCGATGTCGCCGCGCGGCTGCTGCAGGCCGAGCCG
>DASZLY010000119.1:0-2191 GCA_035552135.1 Allostellaceae bacterium
CGAGCGCCGCGGCGGTCTTTCCCAGATCGGCGTCGCCGACCGGAAACAACACGAAGGATTGGCCGGCAAGCACGTCTACGTCGAAGGATCGAATGAGCCCCATGAGAGTCTGCCGGACCGTCGCGTCCCCGCTGACGATCACCGCGTTCCGGGTCGGATCCGCGGCGATTTTGCCGCCTTCCGCCACGAACGGTTCCAAGGTCTTGGCGAGATCTTTCGCCACGGCATAGCGCAAAACCACGACCTGGCTGCCTCCGCCGCGCGAATCGCCTCCGGGCGCGGCGTTTGTTCCGCCCGCGACGGCGATCGGCACGACCCGGTAAAGGCCGTTCGTTTCGACGAGGGTCGCGCCGTTTTGGTTCAGCATGGTTTCCAAAGCCGGCAACACTGCCGATTGCGCTATCGGGGTGGCGGTGTTGAGCGTTGCGGTACCGTGAACCGCCGGATCGATCGTGTAGTTCAGCTTCAGGGTTGTGCCCAGGATCGACCGCGCGACCTCGCGGATATCGGTATCGACAAAGTTCAGCGTCACATCCCCAGGCGCCCCCGGGGCCGGGGAGGAGACGGTTGCGGCGGAAACTATCGGGGTGGAACTGCCGGGCGCTTCAAACACGCGCTGGGCGGTGCGATCCGTCGGGACGGAGCTGCTGACGCGGGGCGGGGCCGCCTGGAGCCCCGCCGACTCTGGTAGCGGATCCAAAACGTCGGGTAGCCGTTCGCATGAAGCGAGAGCCATGATCGCGAAAAAGGCCAGCCAGCGCCTGCCGGCGCTCGGTGGAAAGCTGGCCCTCGAGACCGCACCCGTCTTGAGCCGACGGCGACGGATCGCGTTAGCCGCGATCTTTGGCACCCATCGACTGTCGATCGGTATGAGCGTCGACCGCATGCGGACCTCTATTCGAGCTTAGCGCTCCGATTTGAAAACCGGGCGTGGTCGGAACGGCGTCTTGGAGGCTGGGGCTGGGGGACTATTTGCTGCGGACGTCGCAGGCTGGGGCGGAGGCGCCGCCGGTTGGATGGGGGGTAGCAGCCGGTTCAAATGGGGATCCGCCTTGGGTTCGAGAGTCTTTGCGCCGGTCGGCCCGGTGAGGGAGATAGATTGCGCAGCGATGCCGTCGATGCGCCAGTCGCTGATCATCTCGCCCTCGGACCGAACGAGGGGTTTGCCGTCGGAGCCGGTGAAAATCACGAAATGCTGGTGCGGCATGATCACGATGCCGGTCAGCCGCAAGTCGTTGAGTGAAGTGTCCGGGTGCGCACTCGCCTCGGTCTCGGCCGGCCGGCGGGTCGCGCTGAACAGCGGACGCGCCAACGCGGTCCCGACCCGCTGATTGACGGCTGGCCCATCGCGCTGCATCGCGACAGTTTCGTTCGGCTTCGCGATCAGTGGAGCCGGGAGAGCGGGATTGGTGACATCGGAGCGAAGCTCCAGCGGCAGGATCGCCACCAAACAGGCGCTTGCGGCGAGGCAGAAGAGCGTGACGCGGTCGATCATCGGGGCCCCGCCGGCGTCGTGTCGGCGACGCGCAGTCCGAAAACCTCAAATCGGGTCTCCAGCGGATAGTTCGTCCGGACCGCGACGGCACGGAAGAGTCCGTGGATCTGCAGGTTCGCGAGGATCAGCGGAGGCGCTGCCTCCTGGACCGCGGCAAGCAGCTTGACGGTCGCCGCGTAATTGCCGTTGACCGCGACGCGCAGTCCGATTCGGCGGTAAGGCCCACGTTCTTCCGCCGCTATCGCCTCGGTGCTGGCGATGGTGACGCCGTTTGTGCCGGCAAGCTGCTCGAGCCGGCTTTGCAAATTCGCCGAGGCGAGCGCATCGCTCGCTCCGTCGAGCGTGACTTCCTTGCCGGCTCCCGCGGTCTGCAGCGTCGCGAGCCGGGTGCGCAGGCCCGGGACCTCCGCCGCCAGACGGTCGAGCTTTGGCAGCAACAATTGCCGATCGGCCAACGTCGCCTCGCCGCCGCGGTACAGATCGATCAACGGCATGACGAGCGCGACGTAGACCAGCACAATAAGCGTGCATAGCAACGACACCGCGAGCGCGCGACCCAGGCCGCCGCTGGGCAGGCGGATCGCGGGCGTCACGGCTGGGTCTCCGCGCTGATGCTGAAGACTTCCTGGTGGGTTGCTTCCATTCGAGTGACCGGCGCGACAAAGACGGGGTTACGCAGCTCGCTGCTTTTGGCGA
>DASZLY010000120.1:0-7379 GCA_035552135.1 Allostellaceae bacterium
AGAGCATCGCCGGGTATTCGGGATAGCCCGAGGTGCGCATGCCGAACGCGCCGCCGACATCGCCGCTGACCACGCGCAGCCGCTCGACCGGCACGCCCATCGTCTTCGCCACATGCTGGCGCATCGCGAAGGCGCTCTGCGTCGCGGTGTGCAGCACATAGCGCCCGGCGGCCGCGTCATAGGCGGCGGTCGCGGCGCGCGGCTCCATCGGCGCCATGACGATGCGCTGATTGACGAGCCGCACCTGCGCGACATGCGCCGCACCGGCGAAGATGCGGTCGAGCGCGGCGCGCTCCTCCGGCTTTGCGCCGTAGGGCTGCCAGTCGACCGCGAGATTGCCAGGCGCGTCCGGCCAGATGACCGGCGCACCGGGCGCCGCGGCGCGGGCGAGATCGGCCACCGCGTCGCGCGCGGCGTAATCGACCGCGACCAGCTCGGCGGCGTCGCGCGCCGCCGCCTCGGTCTCGGCGACGACCAGGGCCACCGCGTCGCCGACATGGCGCGCGCAATCCGCGGCAAGCGACGGGCGGTGCGGCACGACCATGCCGGGCGCGCCCGGCACCGGCACCGCTGCCGAGACGCTGCCGATCCCCGCCGCGTCGAGGTCGCCGCCGGTCAGCACCGCGAGCACGCCGGGCGCCGCCTTCGCCGCCGCCGTGTCGATGCCGCGGATGTCGGCGAAAGCGTGCGGCGAGCGGACGAAAACGCCCCACGCCTCGCCCGCCGAAGCCGCGTCGTCCTCGAAACTGCCGGCCCCGATGAGCAGCCGGTAATCCTCCAGCCGCGGCTCGAACGATCCGTCCATGCGTCCTGTGCTCCTCGCCGGTATCGTAGAGCAAATCCCGCCCGGCGCGGGCAACCCTAAACCCGCGCGCGACGCGACAATCGGCGCGACGGCCGCTCGCTCGTGGCGCTTAACAGACGTCGCCGATGCTGTTCTAATGCGCGCGCGGCGGCCCGGGAGCGCCGCATCGCCGTCGGCGACAAAGCATCTTGGGGGGAGAGCCGACATGACGATTGAACCCGGCCGCGAGGAGGCCGCGCCGCCCCTCGGCATAGCCGCGCGCGGCGGCCGCTAGGCCCGCGCCGCTTCTCGCCCGCAAATGTTCGGCCTGTTCCTCAACGCGATCATCGCCGGCGTGCTGCTCGGCGGGTTCTACGCCGCGGTCAGCGTCGGCGTGACGATCTCGTTCGGGATGCTCGACATCGCCAATATCGCGCAGCCCGCCTTCATCCTCCTCGGCTGCTACGCCGCGTATATGACCAACCTCTATTTCGGGATGGACCCGATCCTCACCGGGATCATCATGACGCCGGCCTTCTTCGTGCTCGGCATGGCGGTCTACCGGCTCTACTACTATTCGTTCGAGCGCCGCGGCGACCAGGCGATCCAGGGCCTCGCGTTCTTTTTCGGCCTCTTGTTCGTCGGCGAAGTGTCGCTGGTGCTGATCTTCGGCGTCGACTATCGCTTTGTCTCGGCGAGCTATATCGGCCCGAGCCTGCATCTCGGCATCGTCGAGCTCCCCTTCCGGATGCTGATACCCTGCGTCTTCTCGCTGATCATGGTCGCGGGGCTGCAGTATTACCTTGGCCACAGCTTTATCGGCCGGGCGATCCTCGCGGTGTCGCAGGACAATCTCGCGCTGCAGCTGATGGCGGCGAGCCCGACCAAGATCAAGCAGATCGCCGTCGGCATCTCGATCGCGACATGCTCCATCGCCGGCTCGTTCCTCATCATCATCCAGCCGGTCGAGCCGTCGATCGGCCGCGACTATATCGGCCGCATCTTCGCGATCTGCGTGCTGGGCGGGATGACCAGCGTGCCGGGGATGCTGGTCGCGTCGATGCTGCTCGGCGTCGTCGAGAGCCTCACCGCGACGTTCTACGGCCCCTCCTGGTCGCCGGCGGTGTCGTTCGGCTTTCTCCTGGTGACGCTGGCGGTGCGCCCCGCCGGCCTCATGGGCCGCTGAGGAACAGACGCGATGCGCGCCGGCCCGTTCTGGCTGATCCTCATCGCGGTCGGCATCGCCTTTATCGCGGTGTCGCGGCTCTATTTCACCAACGAGTATTTCTACTTCGCCGGCTATGTCGTGCTCGAATACATCGTCTTGTCGACGGCGTGGAACATTCTCGGCGGCTATACCGGCTACACCAATTTCGGCACCGGCGCATTTTTTGCCTCGGGCGCCTATTGCTCGGTGGTGCTGCACAAGCTGCCGGCGCTGCTGCACAGCGACTTCGGCTGGACGGTGGCGCCGATCCCGCTGCCGGTGATGATCGTCGCCGGCGGCATCGTGTCGGGCGCGATGGGGCTCGGCACCGGCTATCTGACGCTGCGGCTGCGCGGCGTGTTCTTCGCGATCGCCACGCTGGCGTTCACCATCGTCGTGCAGACGCTGATCGTGAACTGGGATTTTGTCGGCGGCTCGCGCGGCATCTACATCATCCGCCCGGCGCTGGCGCCGATCAGCGGCAGCTACATCCAGTATCTGTTCTCGCTGATGACGCTCTTGGCCGTGTTCTCGGTCGGCATCGCGCGCTCGATCGAGCGCTCGCGGCTGGGGCTCGGTTTCGCCTCGATCCGCGACGACGAGCTGGCCGCCGAGGCGAGCGGCGTGCCGACGCTGCGCTTGAAGCTGATCGCGACGACGCTGTCGGGCGCGCTGATGGGCATGGCCGGCGCGCCGCTGCCCTATTACGTGACCTACCTCGACCCGACTTCGAGCTTCAATCTCTCCTACGCGGTCAATGCGGTCGCGATGCCGGTGATCGGCGGCATGACGAGCTGGATCGGCCCTTTGATCGGCTCCATCCTGCTCGGCACGATCCAGCAACTGGCGACGGTGACGATCTCTTCGGCGTTGAACCTGCTGATCGTCGGCCTGCTCCTGATCTTCTTCGTCATCATCGCGCCCAACGGGATCGTCGGCCTGGTGCGGGGCTGGCGCCGCGAGAAGTCGGCATGACGGAGATTTGGTGATGGCGGAGGCGCTGCTCGAGGTCAACGGGCTCGGCAAGCGTTTTGGCGGCTTTGTCGCGCTCGACGGCATCGATTTGACGATCGAGAAGGGCGAGCGGCTCGGCCTCATCGGCCCCAACGGCTCGGGCAAGTCGACCCTGGTGAGTTGCCTCTGCGGCACGCTGCACAACGAGACCGGCACCGTCACCTTCCAGGGCAAGGCGCTCAACGGCCTCATCGCGCATCAGCGCACGCATTTGGGGCTGGCGCGCAGCTTTCAACTGCCCAAGCCGTTCCACTCGATGAACCTCGTCGACAATCTGCGCATCCCGCTGCTCTACACGGTCAACGCGCGCCCCGGCCGTCGTCTGACCGACGCGGCGATCGGCGAACGCTGCCTGGAGCTGCTGCGCGATGTCGGCCTCGCCGACAAGGCCCGGCGCCGGCCGCGCGACCTCACCCAGGTCGAGATGCGCAAGCTCGAACTGGCGCGCGCGGTGGCAACCGAACCGACGCTGCTCTTCGCCGACGAGGCGATGGCGGGGCTGTCGCATTCCGAGATCGAGGAAATCCTCGCGGTGCTGCTGCGGCTCAACGGCCAGGGCATCACCATCGTCCTCATCGAGCACATCATGAGCGCGGTGATGAGCTTCTCGACGCGGCTGATGGTGCTGGTCGCCGGCCACAAGATCGCCGACGGCCCGCCGCAGGAGGCGATCCGCAACCCGGAAGTCGAGAGGGCCTATCTTGGCGAGTAGCCTCACCCTCAGCGGCATCAACGCCGGCTACGGCCTGGTGCGGGTGATCGACGACGTATCGCTGTCGGTGGGCGCGGCCGAGACCGTGGCGCTGCTCGGCACCAACGGCAACGGCAAATCGACGCTGATGAAATGCATCATGGGCATGTTGCGGCCGCAATCGGGGAGCATCGTCGCCGAGATCGACGGCGAGAGCTTCGACCTCGTCGGCCGCTCGACCGAGGAGATCGTCGATCTCGGCATCGGCCTGGTGCCCGAAGGGCGCCGCCTGTTCCCCAAGCTGACGGTCGAGGAAAACCTGCTGCTCGGCGCGTTCCGCAAGAAGGCGCGCAGTGAGCTGCAGCGCAATCTCGAATCGTCCTACGCGATGTTCCCGGTGCTGCAGGAGCGCCGCCGCCAGATGGCCGGCAGCATGTCGGGCGGCGAGCAGCAGATGCTGGCGCTGGCCCGCGCGCTGATGAGCGCACCGCGCATCCTGCTGATCGACGAGCCGTCGGTCGGCCTCGCGCCGATCCTCGTCAGCCGGACGATCGACAAGATCAAGGACTTGAAGGAGCGCTTCCAGCTCACCGTCTTGATGGCGGAGCAGAACTTCATCCAGGCGGTGCGCATCGCCGATCGCGGCTATGTCATCGTGCACGGCCAGATCGCCTTCGAGGGCCGCAACGCCGACGAGCTCAACAACAACGAGCTGGTGCGCAAATTCTATCTGGGGCTGTAGTCGCGATACGAGTGGATTGATCCCGACTGTCCCGGCCTCTCTCTCCCAATCGCCTTGGCCGGGCTTGACCCCGCCGTCCACAAATAAATTGAAGCTATTCATAGCCTCCGGGCCAAGCCTGGGGGAGGCGAAATGATGGAGTACGCCTCATAGCAGGTGTCACGGATTTACTGAAAATTATCCGTATCTACCCGGCGATGCCATGCAAACACCGTCGCATTTTGCAAAACAGGCACAATAGATAATTTTTATCAACTGTATTCAGCCGCAGAAATCCTCACCTTTTGCTTTCCGTCAGTGCTGGCACGCCGCTTGAGACCGGGGTGGCAACGGCGATGTGCCGAACTCGTTTGGCGGAGACGGTGATGAAAGCGGTCAACAAGATGCTTCTCGGTGCGGTGGCGCTGGTGACGGTGACGGCGGCGAGCTATCCGCGCGGCATCAGCGACATGTATCTCAACGGCACCCACCCGCAGGATCTGCGCAAGCAGGAAGCGCTGAAGCTGTGCCAGCAGGAGAGCCTCTCCTTTGTCAGCTTCCTGGCGAGCGACCGCGACCAGTGCTACCGCCAGATGCGCGGCCTCGGCATGACCGCGAGCTTCAGCGGCGTGTGGAGCAAGCCGGACCGCAAGCACATGCAGGTCGCCGCGCTCGACTGATCCTAGAATTCCGACGCGTAGCCGCCGTCGACCGGGATCGCCGCGCCGGTGACGAAATCCGAGGCGGCGCTGGCGAGGAACACCGCGATGCCGGAGAGATCGTCCGGCACGCCCCAGCGCCCGGCCGGGGTGCGCGCCAGCACCCGCTCGTTGAGCCCCTTCACCTGCGCCCGCGCGTCGCGGGTCAGCTCGGTGTCGATCCAGCCCGGCAGCACCGAATTGACCTGGATGTTGTCCTTGGCCCAGGCGGTGCCGAGCGATTTCGACAGCTGCACGATCCCGCCCTTGCTGGTCGAATACGGGGCCGCATAGGCGCCGCCGAAAATCGACATCATCGAGCCGATATTGATGATCTTGCCGCCACCCTGGCGCTTGAACGGCGCATGGGCCGCCTGGCACAGCACGAAGACGCCGTTGAGGTTGGTGTTGATGACCTGCAGCCACTCGTGCAGCTCGTAGGCCTCGGGCGGCTTCCTGATCGACATGCCGGCATTGTTGACGAGGATGTCGAGCCGGCCGAAACGCTCGACCGTCTCCGCGATCGCGGCGCGGCACGAGTCCGGGTCGGCGACATCGAGCGCGACGAACGCGCTCTTGACGCCGAAGCCTTCGAGCTCGGCGACCGCAGCAGCAGATTTCCCGGCGTTGCGCGCCGCGACGACAACGCTCGCGCCGGCCTGCGCCAGGCCCTTCGCCATGCCGAGCCCGATCCCGCCATTGCCGCCGGTGACGATGGCGACTTTCCCTATGAGATCGAAGAGGTTCATGCCCGGTCCTCAAGTGCCGACACTCGGAGGACCGTGTTTTAGCGGATCGCTGCGCGATAGCGAGCAGGAATACCGGACGCGGCGCGCTAGCCGCGCACCAAGCTAGTGCCGGGCCAGACCCGGGGGCATCGTGCCGCTGCCCCAGCCATTCCTGTTGCCGTGGCTCCAGCCCGGCGGCGAGCTGCCGCCGCCCCAGCCAGTCTTATTGCCGTGGCTGAAGCCGCCTGGGGTCATCCCACCGCCGCCGCCGCCGGACGACATCATCGCGCCGCCGCCCATGCCACCACCAGGGCCCATGCCGCCCCCGCCACCCATGCCACCGCCGCCTCGTGCATAGGCCGGCCCGATAGAACCGATCGCCAAGCCGAGTGCGGTCACGATCGCCGTCGCCGCGATTATCGTCTTCATCGCCCGTCCCCTGCCGTGAAGCCTCACATCGGGAACGGCGGCGAAGCTATACGGTTCCGTACGATTTACCGGCGTTGCGTCTCCGGTGTCCGCGACGGGCCGACCAGCGTCGCGCCGCCGTCGACGACGAGGGTCTGGCCGGTGATGTAGCGCGCCTGCTCGGACAAGAGGAAGCGCACCGCGTGACCGATATCCCAGCCGACGCCCTCCCGGCCCATCACCGAGGCGAGCCGCCGCGCCTCGCGCCCGGCCGGGGTCATCTGCCCGGTATAAATGCGCGGCGTATAGATCGGCCCGGGCGCGACGCAATTGACGCGAATCTGCTGCGGTCCGTGATCGACCGCCATCGCCCGGGTCAGCGCGATGACCGCGCCCTTCGAGGTCGAATAGGCGGTGAGGCCGCGCGGGCGCAGCGCCGAGATCGACGAGACATTGACGATCGCCCCGCCGCCGGCGGTCTCGGCCATCGCCGGGATGGCGTATTTCGACACCAGGAACATGCTGTCGACATTGACCGTCATCACCCGGCGCCACAGATCGACCGGCGTGTCGACGACGCTGCCGCGCCCGCCAATGCCGACATTGTTGTCGAGCAGATCGAGCCGGCCCCAGGCGTCGAGCGCCGCGTCGACGAGGCCCTTGCACTCTTTTTCGTCGACCACGTCGGCGACGTGGGCCAGCGCCGTGCCGCCCTCGTCGGCGATCATCTTGACGGTCTGTTCGGCGGCCTCGCGCGCGACATCGACGACCAGCACCTTGGCCCCCGAGCGCGCCAAGAGGAGCGCCGCCGCGCGGCCGTTGCCGATCCCCTCGTCGGGCGCGCCGCCGCCGGTGACGATCGCCACCTTGCCGGCTATGCCGAATTCGTCGCTCATGCACCCTCCTGCTCGTCGCGCCCGGCACCTTAGCGGCGGCGCGCCCCCTGCGCCATAACGCGGCGATGGCGCGGGGGGCTTCTCTGCGGCGCCTGCGCTATGTATCGTGAAACATAGCCTTAAACGGGAGAGCGGCATGAAGCTCAGCGCACGCAACCAGATCCGCGGCACCATCGCCGAGGTGCGCAAAGGCCAGACCACGGCGCATGTGCGCATCGATATCGGCAACGGC
>DASZLY010000121.1:0-2069 GCA_035552135.1 Allostellaceae bacterium
GCCGCAGACGTAACGCGGTTCACGCCCAATTCCAGTTTGATCGACACCAATTCTCGACGATCAGTCGGCGCTGGCGTGCCAGCGTGGCGCATAACTGCGCTCGAGCACCGCGCAAATGGACGGCGGCGTTAGCACGTCGACCGCGATGCCATGCGGACGTGGACGCGGCGTGCCGTAGCCCTCCGGAGTCCAGGGCAGTATCGCCTCTCCGCGCAATGCGAAGAACTCGCCATCGATCGCAATCATCGCGCCGTCCGGCAGCGTGCCGATGGCGGCCCGGTGCAGGCGCTTCGCCTTGCCGTCGAGCCGCTCGCGATGCAACACGACATCCATCTGCGGAGCGCTTGCCCGCGTGGGGCTATCGGCGAACAGCCGGGCGAAATGCTCAGCGTCTCTGCGCCGGCATTCGAAGCACGGCCGGTGCCCAGCGGCGAAGGCGGTGACCTCGTCGAGGAAGAACAATTCGGTATAGAAGCGGCCCCAGACGTCGCGCTGACGGTCCTTGAAATCGAGCACGCAGCAGATCCACTGCCGCGACGCCCAGCGTCGCTTCGTCAGCTTTCGATCCTCGGTGTGAATCCGCCCGCCGCGATTGCCCATCAGCGTGCCGCGCGCCGGCGTGGCGAACAGAATTCCGAAGGGATCGACGCGATTATGCAGAGGCATGCAGAATTGTAACTAAAACCCTGCTGCACGCACCACCGCGGCAGCGCCAACGCCGGCCAGCACCGCCGCAAAGTCGTTGCGTAGCGCCAGCATGGCGGCGAGCGCGGCGAGCGCCGCACAGATCGCGCTGACGCCGCCAAGCGCGAGCAGCGGGGCGACGGTCGCGGCGATGATCGAGCCCGGCAGCGCGGTGAGCATGCGCTCCAAGCGCCGGCTCATCGGCACCCTGCCGATCAGCCAGAATCCGCCGGCGCGCGTGACATAGACCACAATCGTCATCGCAGCGAGAATGGCGATCCAGCCGACGGGGTCGCGCTCACTCATCGGCCAGTCCTCCGACGATGCTGCCGGCGAGCGCGCCGAGAATGACGTACCAGAAGCCGCCGAGCAGCATCTTGGCCGCGACGGCGACTGCGCCGGCGACGATCCAGCCGATCGCTCGGCGCCGTCCCTGCCACAGCGACACCAGCATGGCCGTGAAAAAGGCCGGCATGACCATGTCGAGGCCGAAACGGTAAGGGTCGGCTGCCGCGCCGAGCCAATAGCCGGGCGCCGTCGACGCGACCCAGACGATCCAGCAGGTCACGGCGCTGCCGATGACGAAACCGGGATCGCCGCCGCCCTCGCGCTGATAGCGCAGCCCCAAGACCCAGGGCGGTTCGACCAGCAGATGCAGGAACGGATAGACCTGCGCTGCCGGCAGCTTGCCCAACAGCGGCCGCATCGACGCGCCGATCAGGATGAAGCGCGAGCAGATCATGAAGGTCACAGCCGCGGCGGTGAGAATCGCGGTGACGGTCAGGTCGCGCGGCCAGGAATCCACGACGATGATCTGCGCCACGCCGGAGAAGACCACGGCGCTCATCGTCTCGGCCTCGACCAAGGTGAAGCCCTTGCGCGCGGCCACTGTGCCGAAGGCCATGCCGAAGCCGAACAGGCCCGGCATCAGCGGCAGTGTGGCCACGAGGCCTTCGCGGAAGGCCGCGAAGGTCCAGTGCACGATCCGCGTTTTGGATGAGGTCTGCATGGCCGCCCGGCCGGGTGCTTAGCCCGCCCGCGCCCAATGGTGAACCCATAAACGAGAACGCCCGCCATGCGGCGGGCGGTTTTATGTCTCGCTCGTCGTCACCGGGCTTGTCCCGGTGACCCGCTTATGGAGGCACCGTACCCGCCTATACGAGATGGCGGGGACGAGCCCGGCCACGACATCTTTCGGTCAGCCCTGCGGCTGCGGCGCGACTTCACCGGACGGCGGCTCGGGCCGCGGCCGCGGTTTGCCGGCCGGCGGCACCGCCGACGAGCGCGGACCGGCCGGCTCGATCACCGACTCGCGCACCGGCGGCTTGCCGTTGAGCAGGTCCTTGATCTCGTCGCCGGACAAGGTCTCGAACTCGAGCAGGCCC
>DASZLY010000122.1:0-2571 GCA_035552135.1 Allostellaceae bacterium
GGGAAAACCGCTGGTGCCGGCGGAGGGATTTGAACCCCCGACCCCCCGCTTACGAAGCGGATGCTCTACCGCTGAGCTACGCCGGCTGAAATCGCGCCTCTGATATCGGCGCGGGCCGCCGATGGCAAGCAATCTACAAGCAGTCTACTTGAACAGATCCTTGATCGTCCGGCGTGAGCCCCCAGGCGCCACTGCGGCCTCCGGTTCGGCGTCGACATCGAGATCGGAACCGGGGCCCGGGTCGTCCGGCGCGTGCACCAGCGGGATCACCGGCTCGACCGGGCGCGCTTTGACGGGCGGGGCCTCGGACGCGGCCGCGGGCCGCATTTCCGCCGCCGGGGCGGCGGCGGCGGCCGGCTCGGGGTTCACGTTAGGCTGCGGTGTGGGCGCGGCGGGGGCAGGTTCATTGGCTGCGGACGGCGCCATGACCTCGATCACCGGCCGGCTGACGCCGATCTCGGCAAGCGGCACCCGCCATTCGAAGCCGTCGAGGCGGCCGGCGGGGCTCACCGGCAGCCACTTCTCGGAGACCACGCCGTCGGCGGTCCAGGCGGGATCGCCGGAGGCGCGCACCGCGCGGGCCATCCATTCGCGCACGCGGCCGGTATCCCCGTGCTCGGCTTCCTCGATGCCGGCCATCAGCGCCGCCACGCGGGGCGTCGGAGCGGCGACGTAGGGCATCAGCGCCTCGCGGGCCGCCGTGAAATCTCGCGCGTCGAGAGCGACGCGGGCGACCGCCAGCGCGCTTTCGATGTGACCCGGCGCGAGGCCCGCGAGCTTCTGCATGCGATTGAGCCGCTCGCGCGCCGAGTCACCAAGCCGCACGTCGGCGTAGGCATCGGCGAGATCGGGATGCGGGTTGGCGACCCACGCGCGCTCCAAAATACGCCGCGCCTTGCGCTGCTCGTCGGCCTCGGCAAGCCGGCGCCCCGCCAGCGCCGCCGCCGGCACCAGCTCGGGGGCCAGCTTCACGGCCTCGAGCACGTCACTGCGCGATGCGTCGCGGTCTGTCTCGTCGACCGCCAGCGCGCGCGCCGTCAGCAGCACCGCACGCTTGCGGCGATAGTCGGTCTTGTCCAGGCCGCTCTTCATGTTCTCCAGCGCGGCGAGCGCACCGCTCCAGTCGGCGACGGCGCAGCGATCGTCGAGCACCGCCTGTCCGGCCCAGCTCAAAGCCGGCGCTGCCTGCGCTGCTTCCTCGGCGACACGCCGCGCGGCGGTATGATCGTTGCGGCGCTGCGCCTCGATGTAGAGGCCGCGCAGACCGAGCAGCCTGGTCTCGTCACGGCGCGTCATGGCGCGGAACGCCTGCTCGGCGCCGGTGCGGTCGCCGGCCATCTGCGCCGCCTGCGCCTCAAGCAGCAAAGTCAGCGGATCGCCGGGCGAGAGCCGGCCGGCGTCGTCGGCTGAGCGGCGCGCGAGGCGCAGATCGCCGGAGCCGACCGCGACCAGACCGCGCGTGATGGCGAGATAGCCCCGCATCGCGCGGCGATGCCGGAAGAACAGCGACACCTGCTCCGGTGCGCGCCACAGGCCGCGCAGGATCGACCACACCAGGATGGCGGCGACGACGAGCACGATGAGCGCGACCAACGCCACCATCAGCGACGTCTCGACGCGGTAGCCCATCCAGGTCAGCGCGATGTCGCCGGGACGATCGGCAATCCAGGCAAAGCCGCTCGCGAGCAGCGCCAGCGCGATGATGAAGACGAGGATGCGGATCATTGCGCCCCCGGAGCGAGCGCGCGGGCGGTCGATGCAGCGAGATCATTGGCGGCGGCGAGCGCGGCCTGCCGTGCCTTCACGCGCGCGAGCCAGTCCTTCGCCGGCGCCTGCGCGACTTGCGGCAGTTTGCCGATGTCCGTCACCGCGGCATCGACGTCGTTGTGCGCGGCCTCGACTTCGAGCCGCGCCAGCACGTCGGCGGGCCGATCGCCGGACGGCGCATTCACCGGGCTGACGCGCACCAGCGTACCGGCATTGGCTTCGAGGCGGTCGAGGAACGAACCGGAGACCTGCGCATGCGGCGTGGCGATCTTTTGCATCTGCGGCAGAAGATCGCGCAATTGCCGCGCCAATGCGGCGGCGCTCGGAACGCCGTTGGCCGCGAACTGTTGCAGCGGCGCGAGCCTGTTCGCGTCGGCGCCGAGCGCCTTTGCTTGCGCGAGCTCGGACGGGAAGGGCGCGCCGCTCGTCACGGCATTGCGCAGCGCCTGCGCCGCCAGTGCGCGCCGTGTCGCGTCGGCTGCGCCGGCGCTTTGTTTGATGGCGGTGCGCGCCGATTGCTCGCCCTGCTCGAGGCTCGCGAGCTTCTGCTGCATGCTCTCGATGTCGGCGCGCGTCACCGTGCTCGCCTGATTGCGCGCGAGGTTCTGCACCTGTGTCTGCATCTGCGTCACCGATTTGTCGGCATTGTCGGCGGCGGTCCGCGCCTGCGACGCGTTGGCGGCGATGTCGTCGATGCGTTTGTTGAGCGCGGACAAAGCGGTGTCGCCGGACTTGATCGCGCTCTCGGCCGACGACAGCCGCTGCGTCAGCGTCGCGACCGTGCTCCGCAGATCGGTCAGCGTC
>DASZLY010000123.1:0-5048 GCA_035552135.1 Allostellaceae bacterium
GCCGAGCGACAACAGGCTGGCGTCCGGCACGCCATAGGCGGCGGACAATTCGAACCCGCTGGCCCAGATGCCGTCGAACCCGGCTTCCTCGGCGAGCCGCGCCGAGAGCGGGTTGTGCGCCGACATCAAGGTGACGAGGTCGGGCGACGCGAGCTTGTCTTTCAGGGGATTGGCCATCGTTTCCTGCGCTGTGACTTCAGTTCGGCACCGTTATCCGCATGATCTGCGCCGCGACGTCCAGCGTTTCGAGGCCGCGCACCATCGCGATCAGCGCCGCCACATCGACCAACGGCGCGCCGAAGGCCGCGCATTCGTTGACCTTGGCGTCCAGCTCGGGGTCGCTCATCGACCGGCCCGGCGTGCCGCGCCCGTCCTTGACCTGCTCGCTGAGGCGCGTGCCGTTGGCGAGAAGCAGCTCGACATAGGCGCTCTCGACCGGGATCGTCGGGTCGTCTTCGGCCATCACCTTGGCGCGCAACGCGCGCACCGCGGGATCGGCGACCGCCGCGTCGGTGAATTGCGCGATCCCGGCCGCACCCTGCAGCAGCGCGATCGCGACGCTGTGCTGCAGGCTGACCTTGGCCGAGCGTCCGTCGGCGACATCCGGCCGGTCGGTGCGCTCGCGCAGGAGCGGGTGGCCGCGCACCACGATCTGCTCGATCTGGGCGGCGGGAACACCGAGCCGCGCTCGCAGCTCGAGGCAGGCGTCGATCACCGGGAACAGCACCACGCCGCACGGGTAGGGCTTGTAGGCGTTGGCGAGGATTTCCCACGTGTCGCTGAGGCCTTGCGTCATCTTGCCGAGATCGACCGTGTCGCTGGCGACGGCGGCAAAGCCGTATTTCCCTTCGATCGCGGTCTCGGCGGCGGTGAACCCGGCCTCGGCGAAGAGGGCGCCGGCCAGCCCGTTGCGCGCCGCATTGCCGACGCCGATGCTCTTCGACATGCTGCCGAGGCTCTCGACCAGCCCCGCCGACTGCGTCGCCGCGTGGCCGAGCGCCCAGTTCATCCGGACGGCATCGAGGCCGAGAAGCTTCCCGGCCGCCGCCGCGGCGCCGAAAATGCCGCAGGTCGCCGTGATATGTGCGCCGCGCCGGTAATGATGCGGCATCAGCCCGTTGCCGACGCGGCAGCTCACCTCGACACCGAGGATGAAGGCATGCAGCAGTTCTTCACCGCTCGCGCCGCGCGCCTCGGCGAGCGCGAAGAGCCCGGGCGCGACCGGCGCCGCGGGATGCATCACCGTCGGCAGGTGCGTGTCGTCGTATTCGAGCACGTTGGCGCTGGCCGCATTGAGGAACGCGGCATTCAGCGCGTCGCAGCGCTCGCCGCGGCCGATAATCCCCGCTTGCGGTGCGCCAAAGGATGGCGCCAGCACGCGGACGGCGAGGCCGATCGCCTCGTCGCCGCAGCCGCCGAGCGCACAGCCGGTGTAGTTCAACAGGCCGCGAATGCCCTCGCGCCGAACCGCGGGCGGGACGTCGCGCCACGTCGAGCCGGCGGCGAATGCGGCGAGCTCTCGGGTAACGGCAGGATTGGGCATGTCGCGTCCTCTCAAGCACTGCCGTTCATCACCGCGCGCATATGCTGCTGCGCCTTCTGGATCGCCTCGTTCTTGGCGATCAGCGCGTCGATCAGCGCCTGCAATTTCGGTTGAAGCGCCGGGTCGGTGGTTTGCACCATCGAGCCGTTGATCGAGACCTTGTCCTTGTGCTGGGCGATGAAGTCGCCGAGATCGACGATCGCGCTGAGCGCCTGCGACAGGTCGGGGAAAATGTCCTCGAACGCCTTCGCCGGGATCGTCACGTCGCGCTCATAGGCCTTGTCATAGACCGGCTTCAGATCATCCGGCTGCTTCAGCGCGGCATGGGCGGCGTCGGCCGCGGCGAGTTGCTTGTCGATGCCGCCGCGCAATTGCGCGATCCCGTCGCGCGCGGCGACGAAATCGTCGTGCCGCGTCACCACCTCGTCGAGCGAGTGGACCGCGCCGCGATTGACCGCCTCCTGCATCGGCTTGGCGACCGACCGGTCGAGCCCATCGTTGAAATCGGTGATGACCGCGTATTGCTTGGCGTAGTCGCCAAAGCTCTTTGCTTCCTCCGGCGTCAAATGCGGCACGTGCAGCCCCGGCTTGTCGATGATCCGGGTCTGCAGGAAGCCGATGAACGCCTTGCGTTGCGCAGGCTCGTCGTTACAGCCGGCGAGCAGGACCGCGAGCAGCAGCGACGCGGTCAAGGCGAGGAGGCGGCGCGCTGCCGGTGCCGCGTAACGCATGGTCTTGGCTCCCCTGGCGCTCCGCTGAGCGGCTTCGCCGGCCACTATAACCGGCGTGTCCGGCGGCGCCACGGCTTTGTCCAGTTATAACAAAAATACATTGTATAAAATGAAATCGTGGAATGAATACCCATGTATATTGTAGAAATCTACGAAGTCGAACGAGGGTTTCCTCCATGCATATCCACGTGATCCACGAGAATGCCGCCTGGCTGGCGCCGCTGGCGGGCGCGCTCGATGCCGAGCAGCTGCCGTGGCGCGACTGGTTTCTCGACCGCGGCACGTTCGACCTGTCGCAGCCGCCGCCGGAAGGCGTGTTCTACAACCGGATGAGCGCCTCGTCGCACACCCGCGATCACCGCTACGCCGCCGAGCTGACCGCCGGCGTGCTGGCCTGGCTCAAGGGGTACGGGCGGCGCGTCGTCAACGGGCCGCGCGCGCTCGACCTCGAAATCTCCAAGGTCCGGCAATACGCCGCGCTGGAGGCGGCTTGCATCCATACGCCGAAGACCGTGCTCGTCGCCGGCGCCGACCTGCTCGTCGCCGCCGCCGACCGGCATTTCCCCGGCGAGCCGGTCATCCTCAAGCCGAACCGCGGCGGCAAGGGGCTTGGCGTGCGGCTGTTCCAGACCGGCGCGGCGCTGGCGCAATACCTCGCCGGCGGCGATTACGAGGCGCCCATCGATGGGCTGCATCTCGTGCAGCAATACATCCGCTCGCCCGACGCGCTGATCACCCGCGCCGAGTTCGTCGGCGGCAAGTTCCTCTATGCCGTCGAGGTCGACACCAGCGACGGGTTCGAGCTGTGCCCGGCCGATGTCTGCCAAGTCGGCGACGCGTTCTGCCCGGCCGGCCCGGGGGAATTAGGCGCGCCGCGCGCCAAGTTCACGATCGTCGACGACATCGATGCCGCGCAAAAGGCGCGCTACGAAGCCTTCCTCGCCGCCAACGACATCGAAATCGCCGGGATCGAGTTCATCCGCGACCCGGAGGGCGCGGTCTACACTTACGACGTCAACACCAACACCAACTACAACCCTGACGCCGAAGCCGCCGCCGGCCGCTCGGCGATGGATGCACTGGCGAAGTTTCTCGGCGCTGAGCTGGCGGTTCTATGAGGGCATAGGGCGGGCTATTGTCAGCCGCTCCCCGACGAAAGTCGGGGCCCACCAATTCGCAGTTTCGGGTGCCGAAAAATGGGTCCGGCCTTCGCCGGGAAGCGGCCGGGTGTTCATGCGAGCGGCTCCCGGGCGATGGCCCGGCCGCATCAAATCGCGTTTGCGCCGCGGCCGGCAAGCTTCCCGTTCGGGGTGATCCACGTCGCCCCGCGGTATGAGGCCGTTGTCAGGCGTCGCCCGGCGGCCGCGGTCGGTTTCCGCCTATCGGCTTGAGCGCGGCACTCGTGCTTTCTTCGGCGAGGCATCGCCAGCGGTTCGCGAGATCATGGAAGACGGCCTTGTTCTGCGGGTCCCTGGCCTTGGCTGCCATGCGTTCACTTTCGTCAGCGCGCGTCTGGCAGTATTCAGCGGATTTAACCGAGTCGTCCTGCACGGCACCATCTCGCAGCGAGCGGGAGCCCGCTGAGAAGGACCCAGCGGTCTATGTCCGAATGTTAATGGACAGTAACGGGAAGATGGGCACGGGCTGCTTGGTTTCAATAGAAAAGGGCGGCCTATCAAAGCCGCCCTTTTGCGGGAATAAGAGGGGTCTAGGGTTTCAGCAACGCCGTCAACCGCGCCGGGATCGGTTCGTCGGCGACATCGCCGTAAAGTCCCTGCAACAGCTCATGACCGTCATTATCTCCGCCAAGAAACGAGCGAATTTGACCATCGATCACCGCGTCCAGATCACTCAGAGCGGCGGGGAGCTCGACGTCAGCGACAGGGGTGTTAAGCGTGAAAACGGTCATGGCGATGAGGAACTCCTGAGAGCGGGGCGGGGCCGCGGTTGCTTGGTCTGCTATGTGAACGGGGCGTAACGAAAATGTATCCCGGCGGTCGCAAATTTTTTTCTGCTTACTCCGCCGCCCCGAGGCACGATCGAATAAGGCTCCATTACCCCCGATGCCACGGTTCGCAAAAAGCGCCGCTAGCCCCGTTGCGCCGCTAGCTCCGTTGCATTGTCCGGCGCTTGAGAGTAGAACGTGCCGCCCCGCGCGGCCCTGCCGCTCGGGGCAGTTGGTATTTGGCCGAACACCAAGGCATAAGGCGCTAGGGAATATACAGCGACTAAGGCTTGGCGGGCGGGCGATGAGCGAACGGGAAAGGAAAATAAATCAACGAGTTGGAGGGGTGGCCGAGTGGTTAAAGGCGGCAGACTGTAAATCTGTTGACGTACGTCTACGTAGGTTCGAATCCTACCCCCTCCACCACCGCTCCTCGTGGCCTGCAAGCGCCAGCCGGCGGCCGGGACCGGGGTGAGAAAGCCTGGCTCCGGCGATGTCGCGTTGGGGCTGGCGGCAAGGACGATGGGCCGGTCGTACGGCAGCGTAAGGATCGGCGGGTGTAGCTCAATGGTAGAGCACCAGCCTTCCAAGCTGGCTACGTGGGTTCGATTCCCATCACCCGCTCCAGGATTTAGCCCGGTTAGCGCCAAGGGTCAGTAACGTTTTCACTTCGGATAGGAAGCCGCAGCGATGTCGAAGGCGAAGTTTCAGCGGAACAAGCCGCATTGCAACATCGGGACGATTGGTCACGTGGACCATGGCAAGACGACGCTGACGGCGGCGATCACGAAGGTGTTGGCGGAGAGCGGCGGGGCGACGTTCACGGCGT
>DASZLY010000124.1:0-19759 GCA_035552135.1 Allostellaceae bacterium
TGCATGAAGCCGCGTTCCTCGAAGTTGGGCTCGTTTTGCAGTTCGAGCGTATCGAACACGGCGCCGGCAGGCACGCCGACCGCGATCAGCTTTTCCATGACCTCGCGCTTGTCGTGCCGGCTGGTCCATTCGCCGATGATGCCTTCGAGCTCGTCGGAATTCTTGACGCGCGCGTCGCCGGTCGCGAAACGCGGATCTTCGATCAGATCCTCGCGGCCGACGAGCTTCATCAGCCGCGCGTAATGCTCGGGATTGGCCCGGCTGGTGGTGATGTAGAGGTAGTCGTTAGGGCCGCCGCCCTTGCACGGGAAGAGGCCCGCCGGCGAATTATTGCCGGCGCTCGGCTTGGCGCCACGCCGCTGCGCGGGCTTGCCGGTGCGCGCCATCGTGGCAAAGCAGGTGCGCATGTAATGAATCATCGCGTCCTGCATCGCCACTTCGAGGCGACGGCCGACGCCGGTGCGGTTGCGTTCGTGCAGCGCGCCCAGGATCGTCGCCGCCATCAGCATGCCCGTCCCGGTATCGCCGAACGACAGGCCGGGCTTGACCGGCGGCTGGTCGGGCCAGCCGGTGACGCTGATCGGCCCGCCGGCGGCCTGGGCGATCATGTCGAAGGCAAGGCCCTTTTCCCATGGGCTGCCTGACGCGAACCCCTTGACCTGGCAATAGATGATGCGCGGGTTGATCTTCCTGACCTCGTCATAGGAGAGGCCCAGGCGCTCGATCGTGCCGGGCGCCATGTTCTCGGCGACGATGTCGGCCTGGCGGATCATGTCCTTGACGAGGTCGAGGCCCTTCGGCGACTTGAGGTTGATCGCCAGCGACTTCTTGTTGACGTTGAACTGGTAGAAATACCAGGGGTCGTCATCGGGCTTGCCGGGACGCAGCCGGCGGCCGGGATCGCCCCGCCCGGGGTTCTCGATCTTCACCACCTCGGCGCCGAACCAGGCGAGCACCTCGGTGCAGGTCGTGCCGGCCTCGAACTGGGTGAAATCGACGACCTTGACGCCCGAAAGGAAGTTCAGGTCCTGGGTGTTGTCGCTCATTGCCGGCTCTCTCCCGAAAATTGCCTGGCCCAAAAATTGTCTGGCCCGCAAATTGGCTGGCCGAGAATTGCCTGGCAGCCAGCGTGCGCCTTATCGCGCCATGCCGCAACGCCTTCCCGCTCGCCGCGCCGCGCGCTAGGCTTGGCTCAGCAACCCGCCTATCAACCCGTGGGAGGAACCGCGATGAACGTCGTCACACTGAAGAACATCCCAGACTTGCCGGTCGAGGGCGCCGAGCGCATCGAGGGCTGGACCGGCCCGGTGCAGCGCACCCGCCAGACCATCATCGAGCAGGGCGACTCGCCCAATTACAATTGCAGCGTGGTCAATTTCAGCCAGGGCTGCACCACCGGCTGGCACACCCACACCTGCGACCAGATCCTGGTCGTGACCTCGGGCTCGGGCATGGTCGCGGTCGAGGGCGGCACGCCGCAGGAGATCAATATCGGCGACGTCGTCCACATCAAGGCCGGCGAGCGCCACTGGCACGGCTCAAAGAAGGACACGACGATGGGCCACATCACCATCACCGCGGTCGGCGGCACCGCGAAGTGGGGGTGAGTTTCCTTCCCCTCTCCCGCAATGCGGGAGAGGGTGCCTGAGGGCGCAGCCCGAAGGCGGGTGAGGGCTATCGGTGAGGTCGCCGCGTCAAACCCTCACCCGTCCCGCGGCGTTGCCGCGGGCCCCTCCCCCACATTGCGGGAGAGGGATTTATTATTCGGCCGCGTCCTTTGCCGGAGCCAGTTCGTAAAGCTGCATCCCGAGACCGATCGCCTCGTCCCAGCCCTTCTGGCGGACGTCGAACTGCACCGCGTCGGGGCCGAGGTATTTCAGGTTGAGCGCGCCGCCGCTTGCCGCCTGCATCGGCGTCGCCTCGCGCTCCTCATGGCCGTGCATCTCCATCGGCACCGGCTTCACCTCGGCCGCCTTCAGACTCCTGGCGGTGGCGTCGAGATCGTCGACCTGGAAGCCGATATGGTGGATGCCGCGCAGCTCGGAGCTCTGCCCCGGCCCCAATTTCGGCGCATCGGCGTCGCCGTATTTGAGGATCGCGAAATAGATGTAGCCGTCGCTCAGCCACACCCCTTTCTCACCGGTCGCGCTCGGCCGGCGATACAATTCGGTGAGGCCGAAATGCAGCTTGTAGAATTCGGCGGTCGCGACCGGGTCGTCGGTCACCAGCGCGATATGCTTGATGCGTGCCATGCGGTTCCTCCTTCTCCTACGGACCGCGGCCGTCTCGGCCGCTTAATAGAGCGGGCGAGACGCCCGCGTTCCTACCGCTTCGGCGGGTGCGCCCGCACGAATTCCTCGTTGACCTCGGCGCCCCAGCCGGGGCCGGTCGGCAGCAGCAGGTCGCCGTGCTCGATCACCGGCGGGACGGTGACGATGTCGTCCTTCCAAATGACGTCGTCGATGTCGATCTCCATGACCTTGAAGTTCGGCACCGCGGCGCAGAAATGCGCGCTGATCAGCGAGCCGAGATGGCCGTTGAAATTGTGCGGCGCGACGTTGACCTCGTAGCTCTCGGCCATGTTGGCGATCTTGACGCTTTCGAGGATGCCGTTCCACGCCACGTCGATGATCGCGTAATCGACCGCCTGGCTCTCGAAGAACGGACGGAACTGGCGCCTTCCGTACAACGACTCGCAGGACGCGATCGGCGTGCGCGCCGAATTGCGGATGCGCGCAAGGCCGGGCGGATCGTAGAGGTCGATCTCCAGCCAGACGAGATCGAGCGGCTCCAGCGCCCTTGCCAACCGGACATAGCCGTCGATCTTGTAGTTGAAGTTGGTGTCGAGATGCAGCCCGACGCCCATGCCGGCGCCTTCGCGGAACGCCGCGAGCTGGTCGACCGCGGCGGCGGCGATATCGGCATCGGCGTTGAGCTCGGGAAAGCCCGGCTGACCGCCGGTGCCGGGGCCATACATGTAGTGCCGGCCGGGCTCGAAGCGGATCAGATTGGTCTTGAGGCCCTTGAAGCCCTTCTCACGCACCTCGCGGCCGAGTGCGACGACGTCGTCGAGCGTGCGCACCGGCTCGACCCCGGCCCATTCTTTGATGCGGTCGGCGTAACGCGCGCGGTAGGTGCCGCAATGCGACCAGTAGACCTGCAGCCGCTCGCGCACCGGGCCGCCGAGCAGCTCATAGACCGGGACGCCCAGCGCCTTGGCCTTGATATCGACGAGCGCGTTCTCGATCGCGCCGATCGCCTGGGCATTGAGCCCACCCGCAGCCTGGCGTGTCGCCGCGTAGAGATAGTTGCTATGGCGCTCGACCGGGCGCGGATCCTGGCCGACAAGGCGGGCGCCGAGCTTCTCGATGACGCCGGCAAGCCCCTGCGCGCCGTAGCCCTCCATGAACTCCGACCAGCCGGTGATGCCCTCGTCGGTCGAGATCTTGAGGAACGAGTTGACCCGCCAGCCGGCATCGCAATGCAGTGTTTCGAGCTTGGTGATCTTCATCGAGGACCTCCCGTGGGAGAGCGAGATGCAATGCGCGCGACCATCATGCGCCTGGCCGGCATCATGGCTCAACCGCAATGGCGCGGGTTGACAGCCGGCGGAGAGGATGCAAAATCCAACCGGTCAATTGAACCGGTTGATTCCTGTGACGACAAAATCCAACGTCGGGAGCGGCTTTGGCGAAGAGGCCGCGCCGTTCAAGCACGGTGAGGCGCGCGAGGTTCAGGCCTCGGTCGCCAAGACCCATTTCTCGCAGCTGCTCGACGAGGTCGAGCATGGCCGGGAGATCGTCATCCTGCGCCACGGCAAGCCGATTGCCCGTCTTGTGCCCGATCAAGATGCGCGGATGCGGCGGCATCGCGAAGCCTGGGACAATCTCAAAAAACTCGGTGATGAAATTCGGGCCCGAAACGGCGGGCTGACGGTCGAGGAAATCATCTCGTCGATCCATGAAGGGCATAAATACTAGTGCCGATCGTGACAGACGCTTCGATTGTCTTGGCGCCCGCGCTCAAAGAGCCTGTCCCAACGGGCATGATCGAGTTTGAGCACGCCTTGCCTGGCGATTGGGTCGTTCCCGCGCTTTGGTGGTTCGAGGTTCGCAATGGGCTGCTCGTGAACGAGCGCCGGCGGCGCATCACCGAATCCGACACTGCCCGGTTTCTGGCAGCAATCGCGGATATGGCGACGGTCGATCGTTCGCCGAACGAGATGGTGATTTTGAGCCTCGCCCGCCGGCATCGGCTGACGGTGCACGACGCGGCCTATCTCGAACTGGCGCTGCGCGAGGGCATCGAACTGGCGACGCTCGACGTCCCGCTGGCGGAGGCGGCGCGACGCGAAGGTGTCGCGGTCGTCGGCGATCGGCGGTAAGATCGCGCGCATTCGGTTGACATCGCCTAAGGCGCGGCTTATCTGCGCCCCACCGTCGGAGATGCCCAGGTGGCGGAATTGGTAGACGCGCAGGTTTCAGGTACCTGTGGCAGAAATGTCGTGGAAGTTCGAGTCTTCTCCTGGGCACCAGTGGATAGCGCCGCATGAGCAATAAGCTCCATCGCGGCGACCTTCCCGAAGGGCTGTCATTTGGCGATGCGGTCGCCGTCGACACCGAGGCGATGGGGCTCAACCCGCATCGCGACCGGCTTTGCCTCGTGCAGTTGTCGGCGGGCGACGGCAATGCGCATCTGGTGCAGCTGGCGCCGGGCGGCTACGAGGCGCCGCGGCTGAAGGCGCTGATGGCCGACCCGTCAGTCACCAAGATATTTCATTTCGCCCGCTTCGACCTGGGGATGATCTACCACTATCTTGGCGTCATGGCCGGCCCGGTCTATTGCACCAAGATTGCCTCGCGCCTCGCGCGCACTTTCACCGACAAGCACGGCCTCAGGGATCTGTGCAAAGAGGTTCTGAACGTCGATATCTCGAAACAGCAGCAGAGCTCGGACTGGGGTGCGGCGACGCTGACCGACCAGCAGCTGCAATATGCCGCGACCGACGTGCTGCACCTGCACGCGCTGCGCGCCAAGCTCGACACGATGCTGGCGCGCGAGGGCCGCGCCGACCTCGCCCGCGCGGCGTTCGATTTCCTGCCGGCGCGCGTGCTGCTTGACCTCGAAGGATGGCCGGAGCAAGACATCTTCGCACATTGACCGCCGTGCGGCGGGGACGGCTCGCCCTCCCGTGCCCTAGACAGACCCCGGGGGAGCTTCCCCTGCGGCACGCGATCGGAACCACAGGGGACGGTTCGTTTAATGACTGATGCCTTGGCGACCCGTCCGGCCGCCGCGCCCGTCACCCGTGAGGACGCGGCGCTGGCGCATGACCTCGCGGTCGGCCGCCGGGTGATCGGCGCCGAAATCGAGGGGCTGCGCCGGCTCGCCGGGGCACTCGACGGGGCGTTCGGCCGCGCAACCGATTTGTGCGCCGGCGCCGCGGGCCGGGTCATCGTCACCGGCATCGGCAAGAGCGGCCATGTCGCGCGCAAGATCGCCGCGACCCTCGCCTCGACCGGGACGCCGGCGCAATTCGTCCACCCGGCGGAAGCGAGCCACGGCGATCTCGGCATGATCGGCGCCGGCGACGTGGTGATCGCGCTGTCGAATTCGGGCAACAGCGCCGAGCTCGGCGACGTTGTCGCCTACACGCGGCGCTTCAAGATCCCACTGGTTGCAATGACCGGCGACAATGCCTCGACTTTGGCCGAGGCGGCCGATGTGGTGATGCTGCTTCCCGGTGCCACCGAGGCGTGCCCGATCGGGCTGACGCCGACCACCTCGACGACGATGATGCTGGCGCTGGGCGACGCGTTGGCGGTCGCGCTGCTCGAACGCAACGGCTTTTCCAGCACCGACTTCCACCTGCTGCACCCGGGCGGCGCGCTCGGCCGCAAGCTGCTGCGCGTCGGCGATCTCATGCATACCGGCGATGCCGTTCCGCTTGCCGCGCCCGATGCCCCAATGTCCGAGGCGATCCTGGTGATGACCGCGAAGAGCTTTGGCTGCGTCGGCGTGTGCGGTGCCGCAGGCAAACTCATTGGCGTCATTACCGACGGCGATCTGCGCCGCCACATGGACGACCGCTTGTTCTCGCGCCAGGCGGCGGAGGTCATGCACCCCGAGCCGAAGACCATCGGCGCCGCCGGGCTCGCCGCCGAGGCGCTAGGGGTGATGAACCGGTTCGCGATCACCGCGCTCTTCGTCGTCGACGAAGCGGGCCGGCCGGTCGGCTTTCTGCATATGCACGATTGCCTGCGTGCCGGCATCGCATGATCGGACGCCATTTCCCGCGCGCCGTCGGTGCCGCCCGGCGCGGGCCGGCTTTCTCGCTGTTCGGCGAATGGCTGGGGCGGGTGCCCGGGAACCGGTACAGCCGGCGCGTCGCGCTGCTCAAGGTGGCGTTGCCCGCGATCGGCGTGTCGCTGTTGCTGCTGGTCGTGGTATGGCCGCGCGTCGCACCGCTGTTCGACCGTTTCCGCTTTCAGGCGATCGACCTGCGCGAGGCGCGCGAGCTGCGGATGATCAACCCGCGCTACGCCGGCACCGACCGCGAAGGCCGTCCCTTCGTCATCACCGCCGCGGTCGGCCGCCAGGTGCCGCAGCGCGACGACGTGATGTCGCTCGACGAGCCCGTCGCCCATGTGCAAAGCCATAACGGCGCGAAGATGGTGATCACCTCGCAGAGCGGGGTCTACCAGACCCAGACGCAGTTCCTCGACATGTTCGGCAAGGTCACCGTCACCCACGAGAACGGGTCGACTTTCACCACCACCTCGGCGCGGCTCGACGCGGTCAACGATGCGGCCCAAGGCCATGACCCGGTCGAGGGGCACGGGCCGCAAGGCAATGTCACGGGCCAGGGCTTTCAGATGCTCGACAAGGGCGACATCGTGATCTTTACCGGGCGGTCGAACCTGCTGCTGACGGGCTCGAAGCAGCAGGACGCGCCAACAACCGCGCCGGCCGACGTCCCCGCGCCGGTGGCGCAAGCCGCAGCACAGATCGAAGCCAAGGCCGAGCCGAAACATGCCGAGCCGGCGCATCCGCGCGCCAAGGCGGCAACACCGCCGCCACACCACGCGGCGAAAACGCGGGCGCATCCCAGGCCGACTCCGCCGAAGAAGCCCGGCTGAGCGGCATGACCCTGCGCCTCCGTCCGCTGTTGGTCCTGGCCGGGCTCGCCATGCTGCCGCCGGTGCTGGCGGCGGCCCAGCTCGGCTCGCCGGTCACCACCGCGCCGATCAACATCCAGGCCGATAACGGCATCGAGTGGCAGCAGAACCAGCAGCTTTACATCGCGCGCGGCAATGCCGTCGCGACGCGCGGCCCAGCGAGCATCAAGGCCGACACGCTGATCGCCCATTACCGCCAGGTCAAAGGCCAGCCGGCCGCCACCGCCAACACCGAAAACAACACCGAGATCTACCGCATCGAAGCCGACGGCAATGTCGTCATCACCCGCGACAACCGCACCGTCGTCGGCGACCATGCCGATTACGACATGGATCAGGGGATCGGCATCGTCCACGGCCAGGCGCTGAAGATGACCACCGCGTCCGACGTCATCACCGCCAAGGACGCGCTCGAATGGTACGACCAGAAGCAGATCGCGGTGGCGCGCGGCGATGCAGTCGCGGTGCGCCAGGGGGGGCGTACGATCAAGGCCGACGTGCTTACCGCCTACATGGTCAAGACGGCGCCGCCGCAGCCGAACGCGCAGCCCGCCGCGGCAAAGCCGGGGACGCCCCCCGCCAACGCCAGCGCCCCGGCCCCCAACAGCGACGAATCGAAGATCGACCGCATCGACGCGCAGGGCCATGCCGTCGTCATTAACGGGCTGGATATCGGCCGCGGCGATTATGGCGTGTATAATGCCACGAGCGACATCTGCACCCTCCTTGGCAACGTCACGATCACCCGCGGCAACGACGTCATCACCGGCCAATACGCCGTCATGGACCTGAAGACCAATATCAGCCGGATGATGCCGGCCTCGACCTTGCCGGGCAGCACGCGCCAGCGCGTGCAGGGGCTGTTCCTCAAGCAGGACGCTACGAGCAAATAAAGGGCAATGCGCGGCGACGATCCCACCAAGCGCGGCGAAGAGCCGCTTTTCCCCGACGATTACGTGCCGTCGTGGATTGGCGTGGCGCCGGGCAGTCCGGCCGCGGGGCCCGCCTCGGCGCCCGGCACCGGTCCGCGGCTCGTCACCGACAACAAGGGCTTGGCGGGTCGCGGCCTCGGCAAGAGCTTCAAGCGCCGCGTCGTGCTGCGCGACGTCAATGTCTCGGTGCAGCGTGGCGAGGTGGTCGGGCTGCTCGGACCGAACGGTGCCGGCAAGACCACCTGTTTCTACATCATCACCGGCCTCATCGCCGCCGACACCGGCACGGTCAGCCTCGACGGCGAGGACATCACGCTCTTACCGATGTATCGCCGGGCGCGCCTCGGGGTCGGCTACCTGCCGCAAGAGGCGTCGATTTTTCGCGGGCTGACGGTCGAGCAGAACATCCGCGCCATCCTCGAAGTCGCCGAGCCCGACCCTGAAACACGCGAGCACATGCTCGATTCACTACTCGCCGAGTTCTCGATCAGCCATTTGCGGCGGGCGCCGGCGATGGCGCTGTCGGGTGGCGAGCGGCGGCGTTGCGAGATCGCCCGGGCGCTCGCGACGCAGCCGCATTTCATTCTGCTGGACGAGCCGCTGGCCGGCATCGACCCGATCGCAGTGAACGACATCCGCGACTTAGTGAAGCACCTCAAAGATAGAGGAATCGGGGTGCTAATCACCGATCACAACGTACGGGAAGCGTTTCAGATCGTCGATCGGGCCTATATCTTGCATGAGGGACGTGTCCTCATGGAGGGAGCGCCGCAGGAGATCGTCGCCGACGCCGATGTACGCCGCGTTTACCTGGGCGAAAGATTCAGCCTATAAGCCCGCTCCGAACGGAGCTTTGGGTTGAACGGCATCGGAATTTCACAGCGGTTAGCGCTTCGCCAGACGCAAGCTCTGGTGATGACGCCGCAGCTGCAGCAGGCGATCAAGATGCTGCAGCTTTCGAATCTCGAACTGGCCGATTACGTCGACGCGGAGATCGAGCAGAACCCGCTCCTCGAACGCGGCGAGAGCGAGGGCGAGGACGGCGCGGCGGTCGCCCAGGCCAACGGCAGCGAAGTCAATGGCCGCGAAGTCAACGGCAGCGAGGTCAACGGCGCCGCCCCCGCGGCCGCCGAGCCGGCGACGCTTGCCACCCCCGCGACGGCCGATTTCTCTTCCGACGCGGTCGAGACATGGGATGCCTCGCGCGGCGGCGACGGCGACGGCTCGGGCGATTTCGGCGGCGACACCCAGCCCTGGCGCACGCGCAACGGCGGCGGCGACAGTGACGACTTCCCCGGGCTCGACCAAGCCGCGGCGCGGCCCCGCACACTGCGCGAGCACCTGCTGGAGCAAATCGGCGCCGACCTGCCCGACGTGACCGACCGGGTGATCGCGGTCTTTCTCCTCGATCAGCTCGACGAGACGGGGTATCTGCGCGCCGACCTCGCCGAGGCGGCGGCTCGGCTCGGCTGCCCGGCCGAGCGGATCGCCCCGGTGGTGGCGCGGCTGCAGGAACTCGACCCGCCCGGTGTCTTTGCCCGCGACCTGCCGGAATGCCTGGCGCTGCAGCTGCGCGACCGCAACCGCCTCGACCCGGCGATGCAGGCGCTGCTCGACAATCTGCCGCTGCTGGCGGCGCGCAATGCGGCGGCGCTGATGCGGTTGTGTCGGGTCGACGCCGACGATCTCGTCGAGATGATCGGCGAGATCAAGTCGCTCGACCCGCGGCCCGGGCTCGCCTTCGACCCGCCGCAGGCGCAGCCGATCGTCCCCGACATCCTGATGCGGGCGCAACCCGATGGCGGCTGGCTCATCGAGCTCAACGCCGAGACGCTGCCGCGCGTGCTCATCAACAATCGCTATTACGCGCGGATCAGCCGCGCGACGCGCAACAAGGGCGAGCGCGACTACCTGACCGACCGGCTGCAGGCGGCGAACTGGCTCGTCAAATCGCTGCACCAGCGGGCGACGACGATCCTCAAGGTCGCCAGCGAGATCGTCGAGCAGCAGGACGGCTTCTTCCGCGCGGGGGTGCAGTCGCTGCGGCCGCTCATCCTGCGCGACATCGCCGATGCGATCGGCATGCACGAGAGCACGGTCAGCCGGGTGACGACGAACAAATACATCGCGACGCCGCGCGGCCTTTTCGAGCTGAAATACTTCTTCACCTCGGCAATCGCCGCCTCGCGCGGCGGCGAGGCGCATTCGGCCGAGGCGGTGCGGTTCCGCATCCGCCACCTGATCGACCGCGAGGCGGCGGCGAGCACGCTGTCGGACGAGCGGATCGTCGAGCTGCTGCAGGCGGAAGGGGTGGACATTGCGCGGCGAACGGTCGCCAAATACCGCGAGGCGATGCGCATCCCCTCGTCGGTGCAGCGGCGGCGCGAGAAGTCGATGGCGCTATGAGTTCTTTGGAGAAGAAGCGGCATGGACGCTGATCAGGCCGGCACCGAGCTTGCCGATCTGGTGACGCCGCGCGGCGTCATCGCTCAGTTGCGCGCGCCGACCAAGCGCCAGGTGCTGCAGGAGCTGGCGCGCCGCGCCGCGACGGTGACCGGCCTCGCCGACAAGCGCATCTACGACGCGCTCGCCGAGCGCGAGCGGCTGGGCACGACGGGCATCGGCGCCGGCGTCGCTGTCCCGCATTGCCGGCTCCCCGAGCTGACCCGGCTCCACGGCATGTTCGCGCGCCTCGAGCGGCCGGTGCCGTTCGAGGCGATCGACGACCAGCCGGTCGATCTGGTCTTTCTGCTGCTGGCGCCGAGCGAAGCCGGCGCCGAGCACCTGAAGGCGCTGGCACGCGTCTCGCGGCTGCTGCGCGACAAGGCGATGTGCGAGAAGCTGCGCGGCGCCAACAGCGCCGACGCGCTCTATGCGCTGCTGACCGGCGGATGCTGAACCACGCCGCGCCTTGACGTGCGGGCGCGCGCCCGCCCATGGCAACGAAGAAGAAAGCGGCCGAGACAGCCGCGGTCCGGCGATGCTCAGTGCACGCTGACCGGTTCCAGCTCGTTCTGGCGGACGACGGCGAAGGCAACGTCGCGGTCGCCGATCAGCGCCATCTGCGTGCCGTCGGCGGCATGGATCGCAAAGCCGGGTTTGCCCTCGACCTCCACCGGCCTGACATAGGCGATGTCCTGCATGCCGAGCATCGCCAGATCGTTCGTGGTCATGTGCCGCAATTCTTCCATTGTCTGCATCATCTCATCCTCCCCCTGCCCCGGCGGCGAGCCGGTCGGCAGGCGGTTTCGGCCCGGCCCAGATCCGCTTCGATCCGGCGCTGGACCATGCGAATTCCACGCCAACGACTTTGGCGTCAGCTACTTGGATGAACGTACGAGGCTCGGGGTCGTTCGCGTCAGCTCGACCGGGTCGGCCTGGCCGGCGGCATCCCTGATCTCGATCGTCCGCACCCGGCTTTCGACCGGCGGACGAGCGAGGTCGATGTGCAACAGGCCGTTGTCGAGCCAGGCGCCGCGCACCTCAATGCCCTCGGCGAGGACGAACGAGCGCTGGAACTGTCGCGCGGCGATGCCGCGATGCAGGTAGCTGCGGTTGTCCTCATCGGCCTGCTTGCCGCGGACAACGAGCTGGTTGTCCTCGAGCGTCAGCTTGAGATCGCTCATCGCGAAACCCGCGACGGCAAGCGTGATGCGCAGCGAATTTTCGCCGAGCTGCTCGATATTATAGGGCGGATACCCGTCGCTCGCGACCTTGCTGACCCGGTCGAGCGCCCGCTCGAAATGGTCGAACCCCAACAAAAGCGGGGAGTTGAACAGCGACAAACGCGCCATGGTGGCTTCTCCTCACTGAGCGAGACCCCCGCCGGACCCGGTTTCGGCATCCGACGGCGTGGGATTATTTGGGGATGCCGTGCGCGCCGATCAAGCGATGCGCGGGTGCCGCGCATACAACCTGCGCGCAAGCGCGGAACCCGGGTGCTGTTGCAAAGCACCGCGACACCCCATATGCAGCGCGCAACTCCGTAGCCGGGGCGGACAGTCGATGACCAAACGCACTTCGCAGTGGCGCCTGATCGTGGCCCTGCTGTTCAGCCTGACCCTCGCGCTGACCCCGAGCCTCGCCGAGGCGCGCGCCGGCTCAAGCTTTGGCGGCGGCTCTTCGGGCATGGGCAGCCGCGGCTCGCGCAGCTTTGAGAGCAATGGCGGAGCGCCGCTCAGCCGCTCGATGGAAACTCCGTCCTCGAACTATGGCGCTGGGTTCGGCGGCGGTGGCAGCTTCTTCTCGCGTCACCCGTTCCTCACCGGGATGTTCGGCGGCTTTCTCGGCTCGATGCTGTTCGGCGGCGGGTTTTTCGGCCACGCATTCGGCGGGCTGTTCAGCCTCCTCATCATCGGCCTCGTGATCTATTTCGTCGTCCGCCTGCTCAGCGGAGGATTCGCCACTGCCGGCGGCGGTTTCGCGCCCCGCTCCGTCGGCGCCGCGGCGGCGCCGACGGCGCAGCGCTTTCGCGGCCGCGACATTAGCGTGAGCGATGCCGACCTCAACGCCTTCCAGTCGCTGCACGCAGCGATCCAGGAAGCCTGGGGCCGCGGCGACCTGGCGCAGATGCGCCAGCTGATGAGCCCGGAGATGCTCAGCTATTTCTCTGAGGAGCTGACCCGCAACGCCAGCCAGGGCGTCGAGAACCACGTCTCCAACGTCAGTCTGGTCAAAGCTGAGCTGACCGAAAGCTGGGAAGAGGGCGACCTCGACTACGCCACCGCCTATATGCGCTGGACCGCGCTCGACTACACGGTGCGGATGGGCGCGGCGCCGGCGAGCCCCGGCGCGCTCGTCGCCGGCGACCCGCGCGTCCCAACCGAAGCCGAAGAGCTGTGGACCTTTGTCCGCCGGCGCGGCGGGCATTGGCTGCTGTCGGCGATTCAGCAGGTGTAGTCAGCCGCCGCGAAAGCCTTTCAGGCGCGGCTCATCGCGACCGGGCGATTGCTCGGCCCGATAGCCGAAGCGCCACGCCGCCGCCACGATGTCGTCGAGGAATCGATTATAGCCGTCATCAGGTTGCGGTGCCGCAACCTGGGAAGGTACCTGTCCCTGATCCGTCAGTTCCTCGCGGCGGCGGATTGGACTGAGGAAATGCGGGGTTTCCGGTTCGCCCGCGTGCCGCGCGGCGCGTTCCAGCTCAAACCAGCCGGCGCTGCCCGGGGCCGAGCCGATGCGAACACCATGCATGAGCTGCTCGGTCGAGCGCTCGTTGCGCGCGGCGTCGCTGGCAAAGGCATCGGCCGGATAGGCGCGTTCGAGTGTCGCGCGATCGTTGGCATTGACCTTGGCCATGTCCTGCCCAACGCCGCTGCGATGGCCCCGTTCCGCTACAGCGAGGCCGCCTCCGGCGAAATTTAAGGCCAGGCCGCCTCCGGCGGCAGGGACATCAGAATCGCCTCGACATTGCCGCCGGTCTTGAGGCCGAACCGCGTGCCGCGGTCGTAGAGCAGGTTGAACTCGACATAGCGCCCGCGGCGCACGAGCTGGTGGCGGCGCTGCTCGGCGCTCCAGGGCTGCCGCATCCGCGCGCGGACGATTGGCGCGTAGGCGGCGAGAAACGCCTCGCCGACCGCGCGGACAAAGGCGAAATCGCGCTCGAAATCGCCGCCGTCGAGATAATCGAAAAAGATGCCGCCGGCGCCGCGCGGCTCGTCGCGGTGCGGCAGGAAGAAGTACTCGTCGCACCATTTCTTGTACTTGACGTAGGTATCGGCCGCGTAGCCGTCGCAGGCGCCGCGCAGCGCGGCATGGAAATCGGCCGCGGCCGGCTCATCGGGGTAGATCGGCGTCAGGTCGGCGCCGCCGCCGAACCATGCCTTCTTCGTCACAATATGCCGCGTGTTCATGTGCGCCGCCGGCACCAGCGGCGAGCAGGGGTGCGACACCAGCGAGATGCCGGCGGCCCAGAAGCGCGGGTCTTCCGCCGCGCCGGGAATCTCGGCGCGGAACTCGGGCGCGAACTCGCCATGCACGACCGAGACATTGACCCCGACCTTCTCGAAGACCCGGCCCTTCATCACCGCCATCGTGCCGCCGCCGCCACCGGCCGGCTGATCGCCGTCGAGGCGCTGCCAATCGCGGCGCTCGAAGCAGGCGCCGGCATCCCCGTGGGAGCTGGCGCGGGCCTCGTCCTCGATCGTTTCGAATTCGCGGCAAATGCGGTCGCGCAGCGCGGCAAACCAGTCGGCGGCCCGCTGCTGGCGATCCGGTGTTTCGTCCATGGGCGCGCTCACGTTCTCGCGTCAGCCTGGGGGCAGCCCGCCGGTCTGACGCAGCGCCTCGAAGAGCGCAATCGCCCCGGCCTGCGCGACGTTGAGCGATCGCGCCGGCGGGCGCAAGGGAATGACCACCCGCGCGTCGGCGGCGGCATGGATTTCCGGCGGCACGCCGGCGCTTTCGCGGCCCAGGAGGATCGCGTCGCCGGGCGCGAACGCGAAGCGGTCGAGCGCGACGCTGCCCGAGATCGTCATCAGCACCAGCCGCGAATGAGGTGCGCGCGCGGCCGCGAACGCCGCCCAGGAGGTGTGCCGCGTCACCCCGGCGAGTGCGGCATAATCGAGCGCCGCGCGCTTCAGCCGGCGGTCGTCGTAAAGAAAGCCGAGCGGCTCGATGAGGTCGACCGCCACCCCGAAGCACGCTGCCAGCCGCAACAGTGCGCCGGTATTCTGTGGAATGTCCGGTTGATAGAGCGCGAGGCGCAAGTGGAATAGCCCGAGGGTTGCAAAAAGAATGCGTCAGCGGCGTCATGCCAATGCGTATAGTGCTGCGTTGCTTGCCGATTTATGCGGCAGTCTGTCGCATAGTTCGGGTTCTTCAACAGTATAGCTTGCGGCGTCCCTGGCCGCCGGATTCCATGACGGCCGCCTCACGAGGTTTCGCATGTCGGATGTGGCTCAATCGCAGGTTTCCCATGGCCATGCCGGCGAGACGCGGCGCGACTTTCTGACCTTGAGCGCGACGGCGCTCGGCGTCGTCGGCATCGCGACCGCGATCTGGCCCTTCATCGACACGCTCAACCCGGCCAAGGACACGCTGGCGCTGTCGACCACCGATGTCGACGTGTCGCCGGTCCAAGTCGGGCAGCGTCTCACCGTCGCCTGGCAGGGCAAGCCGGTGTTTATCGACCACCGGCCGCAGAAAGAGATTGACGAGGCGCAGAAGGTCGACATCTCGACGTTGCGCGACCCGCAAAAGGATTCCGACCGGGTGCAGAAACCCGAGTGGCTGATCGTCGTCGGCGTCTGCACCCATCTCGGCTGCATTCCGCTAGGCCAGAAACAGGGCGACGACCGCGGCCTCTTCGGCGGCTGGTTCTGTCCGTGCCACGGCTCGATGTACGATACCTCGGCACGCATTCGCCAGGGACCGGCGCCCGCCAATCTGGTGGTGCCGCCATACAAGTTTACGTCCGACACCAAGATCACGATCGGCTAGGGATATACCATGCCCGTTACCGGAACCGGCCGCACCAGCCGGATCATCCGCTGGATCGACTACCGGCTGCCATTCGTCGCCATGCTCGAGCACGAGCTGCACGAATACCCGACACCGCGCAACCTGAACTACTGGTGGAATTTCGGCTCGCTGGCGGGGATCATCCTGGTGATCATGATCGTCAGCGGCATCGTGCTGGCGATGTACTACACGCCGAATGCGGCGATGGCGTTCGATTCGGTAGAGCGCATCATGCGCGACGTCAATTATGGATGGCTTATCCGCTACATTCATATGAACGGCGCGTCGATGTTCTTCCTCATCGTCTACATCCACCTTTTCCGCGGGCTGTATTACGGCTCCTACAAATACCCGCGCGAGCTGTTGTGGATGCTGGGCGTCGTCATCCTGCTGTTGATGATGGCGACCGCGTTCATGGGCTACGTGCTGCCGTGGGGCCAGATGAGCTTCTGGGGCGCGACGGTCATCACCAACCTGTTCTCGGCGATTCCCGTGATCGGATCGAAGATCGTGACCCTGTTGTGGGGCGGCTTCACGGTCGGCAACCCGACGCTCAATCGCTTCTTCTCGCTGCATTACCTGCTGCCGTTCGTCATCGTCGCGGTGATCGGGCTGCACCTCGTCGCGCTGCACACCCACGGCTCCAATAACCCGCTCGGGATCGACAGCAAGGGTCCGCAAGATTCGATCCCGTTCCATCCGTACTACACAATCAAGGACACGTTCGGGCTGATGGTGTTCCTGATCTTCTTCTCGGTCTTCATCTTCTACCTGCCCAATTTCCTCGGCGACCCGCAGAACTATATCCCGGCCAACCCGCTGCAGACGCCGCCCGACATTGTGCCCGAATGGTACTTCCTGCCGTTCTACGCGATCCTGCGGTCGATGACCTTCAACGTGCTCGGCATCCCGAGCAAGCTGATCGGCGTCATGCTGATGTTTTCGTCGATCCTCGTCCTCTTCTTCCTGCCGTGGCTTGACACCTCGCGGGTGCGCAGCGCGATGTTCCGGCCGGTCTACAAGTGGATCTTCTGGCTCTTGGTGATCGACGTGCTGACGCTCGGCTATGTCGGCGCGCACCCGCCCGCCGGGACGATCGTCGTCGTCGGCCAGATCGCCACAGCCTACTATTTCATCCACTTCCTGATCCTGTTCCCGTTGCTCGGCAAGCTCGAGCGGCCCCGCCCGCTGCCCACCAGCATCGGCGCCGCGGTGCTTGGCCCGGCCGGCGCGGCAGGGGGAAACTGACATGACCAGGCTCGCGCTTGCCGTCGTCGCTCTTCTCGCCATGGCCGGCGCCGCCCGCGCCCAGGAAGAAGTGCCGCCTCCGCCGCATCAGCAATGGTCGTTCGAAGGGGTGTTCGGCACCTACGACCAAGCCGCGCTGCAGCGCGGCTTCCAGGTCTACAAGGAGGTCTGCTCGGCCTGCCACCCGGTCAAGCACCTCTATTTCCGCGACCTCACCGATCTCGGTTACACCGACGACCAGGTGAAGGGCTTTGCCGCGCAGTACCAGGTCAGCGACGGTCCCAACGACCAGGGCGAGATGTACCAGCGCCCGGCCAAGCCGTCCGACCCGATCCCCGGCCCGTTCCCCAACGATCAGGCGGCGCGCGCGGCCAATAACGGCGCGCTGCCGCCCGATTTGTCGCTGATCGTCAAGCAGCGCGACGGCGGCCCCGATTACGTCTACGCCATCCTCAACGGCTTCAAGGACGCCCCGGCCGGCTTCAAGATGCAGCCGAACATGAACTACGACGAGTACTTCCCCGGGCACCAGATCGCGATGCCGCCGCCGCTGACCACCGACGGCCAGGTGCAGTTCGCCGACGGCACCAAGTCGACCGTGCCGCAGATGGCGCATGACGTCGTGACCTTCCTGTCCTGGGCCGCCGAGCCGAACCTCAACGAGCGCCACCGCATGGGCGCCAAGGTGATCCTCTTCCTGGTCATCGGCGCCGGCCTGTTCTACGCGGCGAAGCGCAAGATCTGGGCGGATCTGCACGGCCACGGCGGCGATGGGCACGGCCAACGCACGGCGCAGGCAGGCGACGACGACTGACGCCTCGTTCTGGTAAGATCGTCCGATGCCCGCGATCTGCTAAGATCGCCCGATGACGCATTCGGTCATCGGCATTATCGGCGGCAGCGGGCTCTATGAGATCGACGGGTTGACCGACGTCGAATGGCGCCGCGTGGCGAGCCCGTTTGGCGAGACCTCCGACGAATTCTGCTTTGGCCGGCTCGACGGGCAGTCTGTCGTGTTCCTGCCCCGGCACGGGCGCGGCCACAAGCTGCCGCCCTCGGCGATCAATTTCCGCGCCAATATCGACGCGCTGAAGCGCTGCGGCGTCACCGACATCGTCTCGCTGTCGGCGGTCGGCAGCCTGCGCGAGGATCTGGCGCCGGGCGACTTCGTGCTGGTCGACCAGTTCATCGACCGCACTTTCGCGCGCGAGAAGAGCTTTTTCGGCCCCGGCTGCGTCGCGCATGTATCGATGGCGCATCCGATTTGCGGCCGGATCGGCGATGCGCTCACCGCTTCCAGTGAGAGCGCCGACATCGCGATCAAGCGCGGCGGCACCTATATCGTCATGGAAGGCCCGCAATTCTCGACCCTGGCCGAGAGCGAACTCTATCGCAGCTGGGGCTGCGATGTCATCGGCATGACCAACATGCCCGAGGCGAAGCTCGCCCGCGAGGCGGAGATCTGCTACGCGACCGTGGCGATGGTCACCGATTACGATTGCTGGCATCCCGGCCATGACGCGGTGACGGTCGACATGATCGTCGGCGTGCTGCTCGCCAATGCCGAGAAGGCCAAGGCGCTGGTCAAGAGCGTGGTGCCGCTGCTCGGCCGCCACGAGGGACCATGCCGGCACGGCTGCCAGCAAGCGCTCGACCACGCGCTGATCACCGCGCCGGCGGCACGCGACGCGGCGCTCGTCGCCCGGCTCGAGGCGGTCGCCGGCCGCGTGCTGAAGGCATAAGCGATGAACGTCAACGGCCGCCCGATGCGCACGATCTGGCTCGCCGCGGACGGCGGCACGGTCGAGATCATCGACCAGCGGCTGCTGCCGCACGAGCTGGTCGTCGTGCGGCTCGCGACGCTCGACGACGCGGCGCGGGCGATAAGCGACATGGCGGTGCGCGGCGCGCCGCTGATCGGCGCGACGGCCGCCTACGGCGTCGCGCTGGCGATCGCCGGCGATGCGTCCGACGCCGCGGTCGCCGATGCCGTCGCGGTGCTCGCCGCGACCCGGCCGACCGCGGTCAATCTGCGCTGGGCGCTCGACGACATGCGCCGCACCCTGCTGCCGCTGCCGTCCGAACAGCGCCACGCGGCGGCGCTCTCCCGCGCCGCCGCGATCGCCGACGAAGACGTCGCGATCAACCGCGCGATCGGCGATAACGGCTTGCCGCTGATCGAGGCGGCGCAGCGGCGCAATCCCGGCCGGCCGGTCGACATCCTCACCCATTGCAATGCCGGCTGGCTGGCGGCGGTCGATTGGGGCACGGCGCTGGCGCCGGTCTATCGCGCGCACGAAGCCGGCATCGCGCTGCATGTCTGGGTCGAGGAGACAAGGCCGCGCAACCAGGGCGCCAGCCTGACCGCCTGGGAGCTGCTGCAGCACGGCGTGCCGCACACGGTGATCGCCGACAATGCCGGCGGGCATTTGATGCGCCGCGGCGAGGTTGCTCTGTGCATCACCGGCACCGACCGTACGACCAGTAACGGGGACGTCGCCAACAAGATCGGCACCTACCTCAAGGCGCTGGCGGCGCATGACAACAACGTGCCGTTCTACGTCGCGCTGCCGTCGCCGACGATCGACTGGACGCTCGACGACGGCGATGCGATCCCGATCGAGGAGCGCAGCCAGCGTGAGGTCACCCATATCGCCGGCTGGACCGCGGCCGGCGAGCGGGTCGAGGTGCGCCTCACCCCCGACGGCAGCCCTGCCGCCAACCCGGCCTTCGACGTGACCCCGGCGCGGCTCGTCACCGCGCTCATCACCGAGCGCGGCGTGTGCCCCGCCTCGCGCGACGGGTTGCTGGGCCTGTTTCCGGAAAGACTGGGCAGAGGGGCGGCTTAACCCCGCAGCTCCATCCCGGCGAAGGCCGGGACCCATCTCTCCACCGTTCGAGCGGCTGAAGCATAGGCCCCGGCCTGCGCCGGGGTGGTGC
>DASZLY010000125.1:0-4073 GCA_035552135.1 Allostellaceae bacterium
TAGGACAATTGCCCGGAATCGAGCGCGGCGATGAGGTCCTCTTCGATCACATGCCCGCCGCGGCCGATGTTGATGACCATCGCCCCCCTCGGCATCATCGCGAAATTGCGGGCGCAGAAGATGCCCTGGGTCTCCCTGGTCAACGGCAGCAGGCAGACCGCGATGTCGGTCTGGCTCATGAATTCTTCGAATTGGGCTTCGCCATGGAACATGCGGATGCCGGCCGGCCCCGGACGCGACGAGCGCACCCAGGCGGAGACCGGAAAGCCGAGCTGCTGCAGGATCAGCGCCGGCGCGGTCGCCATCAGCCCGAGGCCGAGAAAGCCGACGCGGCGCTGCTCGGGGCGCACGATCGTCGTGCGCAGCCACTCCCTGTTGGCCTGCGCGGCCTGGTATTTCGGCATCTCGCGGTGGAAGCGCAGAACGTGCATGACCGTGTACTCGGTCATCATCGGGTCGCCGCCCGACGGTTCGAGCTTGCCGAGCGGCACTTTCGGCAGCTTGGGATGATCGATAAAAGCCTCGACCCCGGCCGAGCGGCTGAACATCGCCTTCAGCCGCGGCAGCGCCGGGATGACGTCGAAATCCGGCCGGATAAAGGCGAGATATTCGATGTCGTCGAGATCGTTGGCCTCGGGCCAAATGCGCAGCTCGATGCCGGGCAGATGCGCCGCGACCGAGTCGCGCCAGAGCTGCGCGTTGCCGATCTGCCGGTCGAGGTTGACGATAAGCAGCGCCATGCACGTCTCCACCGTGGATTTTCGCCAGTTCTAGTCGAAAACCCCGGCGGGTTGATGCGCTATTTGGTTAGGGCTGCGCGTCGCCAAGTCAGCTGACGCTGGCGAGGGCGATGCCGATGGTGATGTAGGCCATCGTGCCGAGCACGGTCGCGGCAACGGCGAACAGTATCGCTTTCATGTCCTCACCCTTTTTCGATCGCCCGCGGCGATGTCCCCCGGGACATTGTGGCGGCCGCAATGGTTAAGAAATGATTCACGAAGGTGACTTCGCGATTAACTGCTCCGCGAACAAGTTACGGGCCGTTGCGGTTCCCGGTTCCGAAACTTCGCAGCAAGGCATGCGTCGTAAGCGCCGCTGATGATCAGCCCATGCGCCCAACGCGGGTAGGCAGCAAGCCGCCGCATGTTACACTCCGCCGCGGCGAAATTCGGGAGGATGGCGATGGCATACGATCTGTTGGTCAAGAACGGGCTGATCGTCGACGGGTCGGGCATGCCGGCGTTCCGCGGCGATGTCGGGGTCAAGAACGGCAAGATCGCCGAGATCGGCAAGCTTTCCTCGCCCGCCGAGAAGACCGTCGACGCGGACGGCCGCGCCGTTGCGCCCGGCTTTATCGACAATCATTGCCATTACGACGCGCAGGTCACCTGGGACCCGCTGTGCACCTTCTCGCCCGAGCATGGCGCGACGACGGTGATCTTCGGTAATTGCTCGCTGTCGCTGGCGCCGGTGCGCAAAGGGCATGAGGAGCGGCTGGCCGAGTTCCTCTCCTATGTCGAGGCGATCCCGATGTCGGTCCTGAAGACCGTCGATTTCGACTGGGAGACGATCCCGCAATACATGGACAAGCTCGACGAGCGGCTCGGCATCAATGTCGGCAACCTGATCGGCCATACCGCGGTGCGCCACTACGTGATGGGCGACGATTGCCAGAAGGCGGGTGCCACCGAGGCGCAGATCAAGCAGATGCAGGATGTCGTCCGCCAGGGCATGGAAGCCGGCGCGCTCGGCCTCTCGGTGTCGCGCGAGAAGGGGCATTTCGACCCGCAAGGCGTGCCGATCCCGGCGCTGTGGGCCGACGAGAAGGAGATTTTCGCACTCGCCGACGTGCTGCGCGATTTGGGCACCGGCACGATCCAGGCCGGCGGCGGGCAGTATGTCGAGCTCAAGGACGGCATGATGCGCCGCCTCGCCGAAGCGTCGGGCCGCATGGTCGTCTACAACTCGCTGTCGCAGACGATGCGCCGCCCGGACGAGTGGAAAATCCACATGGCGCGGGTCGAGGAAACCGCGGCGATGGGCATCCGCGCCTACCCGATGTGCTCGCCCAACCGCGTCACGCAAGACTTCACGATGAAGAACAGCCAGGTGTTCCGCGGCCTGCCGACCTGGCACCCGATCCTCCTGATGGCGGACGACGAGAAGCTGCGCCGCTACGCCGACCCGGAAATCCGCGCCAAGCTCCATGAGGAGGCGGTCGTCAACAAGCCGGACAGCGCGGTCGGCATCTCCAAGACCTGGTGGAACTACATCTGGGTCAACGAGCCGGTGCTGCCGCAGAACCAGTGGATGCAGTTCAAGTCGATCGGCGAGATCGCCGAGAAGCAGGGCAAGCGGGTGATCGACGCGTTCCTCGACCTGGTGGTCGAGGAAAAGCTCGAAACCCGTTTCCTCCAGGCCGAGAACAATATCGACGACGAGGCGCTGAAGAAAATTCTCACCCACCCCAACGCGGTGATCGGCCTCGGCGACGGCGGCGCGCACGTGCAGTTCCACGGCGGCTACGGCTACCTCACCAAGCTGCTCGGCGAATGGGTGCGCGAGAAGCAGGCGATGACCTTGGAGCAGGCGGTGCGCCGCCTCACCTTCGACAGCGCCTCGACCTTCGGCCTCTACGACCGCGGCCTGCTGCGCCCCGGCATGGCGGCCGACATCACGATCTTCGATCCCGCGACCGTCAAATGCGGCAAGGAGTCCGTGGTGCACGACTTCCCGGCCGGCGGCTGGCGCATCAAGGAAGCGGCCGAGGGCATCTATGCCACCGCGGTCAACGGGCAGATGCTCTACGAGGAAGGCAAGCACACCGGCAACCTGCCGGGCCGCGTGCTGCGCAACTCCTATTACGAGCAGAACCGCCGCAGCAACGCGTAAACCCTCACCCGCCTCGCGCCTTCCGGCGCGAGGCACCCTCTCCGGCAAGCGGGAGAGGGGGTCGGGGCTTCAGCTTCTCGTGCGCCGGAAATCTGGATCCCGGCCTACGCCGGGATGACGATCGCCGAAGCGATCGTCAGTTCGGGACCCAGGTCACCGCGCGGATTTCGGTGAATTCGCGCGGCAGCTTTGCCCAGCTGTCGCCGGCGTTTTCGGTCGCGAAGAGTTCGCCGTAATGGCTGCAGGCGACGATCCGGTCGGGATCGGCCTTGTGCGTCGCGAACGACCAGATCGGCGAGTTCGGCTCGACCGGGAGCGTCAGCATCTCCCAGCGATTGCCGCCGTCCGTCGAGCGCTGGATGCCGCCGGCGCAGCCGACCGCGCCGTCGCCGGTCGCGACGAACAGCGTCTTCGGGTCGTCGATCTTCTGCGTCAGCGCGCGGCAATAGGGCAGCTTGAACCGGCCGCTGATGCCGAGCGGCATCCAGCTCTCGCCGGCATCCGTCGTGGCGAAAATCTCGCGCGGCGTCGTGGTCAGCACCTTGACCCCGCCGTTCACATTGACCGTGACGTCGTGGATGTCGGGGTCGGGGACGCCCTCAACGATGCGCGCCCAGGTATCGCCGCCGTCGAGACTCCGCCGCACGCCGTCGACCTCGACCCCGGCCCAGACATGCTTGGGGTTCGACGGGTCGACCACCAGCGCCGTCACCCGCGGGATGCGGACATTGGGGCATTCCTCGGCCATGTCGACCGCGAGCTGTTGCCAGCTCTTGCCGCCGTCCTTCGAGCGGTAGAGCGCCGCCGGGCGGGTACCGGCGAAAATGATGTCGGGGTTCGACGGATCGACCGCGATCTTCCACACGTCGCGCGAGTTCATCGGCGAGTCGAGCCGGGCAAAGCTCTGTCCGCCGTCGCTGCTCTTGTAGATGCCGTCATCGGCGCCGGCGAAGAGCGTGCGCGGCTCGGCCGGGTGCGTCGCGAGCCCGTAGACCCGGCTTTCGCTCCACAGTCCGCCGGGGTTCTGCACGCGCTTCCAACTGTCGCCGCTATCGGTCGAGAGCCACGCGCCGCTGCCGATCGTGCCGATGCAAATCGAATAGCTCATGGTGTCCTCCCTGTTTCAACCTGCATAGAGGTCGGTGCGTCCTTCGAGGTTCGCTATCCTCGCACCTCAGAAT
>DASZLY010000126.1:0-7513 GCA_035552135.1 Allostellaceae bacterium
AAAGACCAGCCGGGTCTGCGGCGTGACCGCGGCGAGGATCGCGTCGACATCGGCGGTGAGCTCGCGCTCCGGCGCCGCGATCGGCGTCGCGCCGACCGCCTGGGCGCCGATCGGGTACATCAGGAAGCCGTGCCGGCTGTAAAGGATTTCCGTGCCGGGACCGGCATAGGCGCGCTGCAGCAGGGCGATCAGCTCGTCCGACCCGGCCCCGCAGACGATCCGCGCCGGGTCGAGCCCGTAATGCTTGCCGAGAGCGTCGCGCAACTCGTTGGCGCCGCCGTCGGGATAGCGGTGAATTTCGCCCGCAAGCGCGCGATACGCGGCAATTGCCTTGGGGCTGGGGCCGAGCGCGCTCTCGTTGGAGGCGAGACGGATCGGCCGCTCGACGCCTTCCAGCTTGGCATCGCCGCCGACATAGGGCGCGATGTCGAGAATGCCCGGCCCCGGAACCGGGGTCTTGCGTTCGGTCATGGCATCACGATCCGGAAATACCGGACTCGGGCAGCGGCTCGGCATAGCCGCCGATATACATCAACCGCGAGCGCCCGACCCCGAGTTGCTCGCACAGCCGGGCGAGCCGCGCATCGTCCGGCGGCACATAACCTTCCATCTCGATGAGGGTAGAGGGTTCGGCCGTGACCCGCAATTTATGGGTCAGGCCCGCCGCCGAAATGGCGGAGAACAGGTGGGTCGAGCTGATCGGCTCGGCGGTTTCGACGACGAACAGCGTCCGGTCGTTCTTCGGCGAAGTCTGACCGTAGGCGTCGAGCGTCGCCTGCTGCGCGCCATAGCCGATCACCAGTGCGCCGACGCCGCTCGGGCTGTTGTGCACGTTGCCGGGCGGCCCGAACGGCAGGCGCGCGATGACCTGCGGCGTCTTCTCGCCGCGCAAATAAGGCCACCACGGCTCGGCCTCGCCCTGGCGCGGCAGTGGCAGGATGCCGATCGTGTGCGGGGCGGTGACCGCCTGGATCACCTGATAGCTCGACGCGAAGGGGTGCAACGCGACATGGCTGCCGTAGTGGTCGCGCGCCAAATCGCGATGCGCGGGCGCGCCCGGCAACTCATAGACCGCGACCGTAAACGGCTCCTCGGGCCGGTCGCTCATCCGCCCCTCGAGCGCCACCGTCGCTGCCAGGAGCTCGCGCCACATCCGCAGCACATTGCCGAGCGGCAGATCGGCGGGACGCCGCATCGCCAGCTGGCGCATGATCGTCGCCTCGCGTCCCGGCGCATAGCGCGGCAGCTTGTGGTGCCGCTTCGCCGGCACGATCCGTCGCACCAGCTCGAGGCGATGCGCCAACAGCGCGAGCATCTGGTCGTCCGCCTGATCGATCGCATCACGCGCACCGCCGACGTCTTGTTCTGCGAAATCTGGCGGCATTGACGAAGACATTATGGCGATCACGATCTTGCAGCGGCGATACTACTAGGGTCAGCCAGAGGCGAAAGCAAAAGAAACGTTTGACATGCCAAGCCGGCGATCCTCTAGCTAAGCTCGCATCGCGAGACCACATCCGGCAAAGCTGAAATACAGCACCCTGGGTTGCATAAACGACAGAATTGCGCAGAGAATTACCCGTGTCTTCCGCGATCACCCCCCGCATCCTGCGGCGACCGGACGCTGACTGGCCGGGCTACCGGCTCGACGTGCGCGAGCCGCTGCAACTCGATTGCGGTATCGATTTCGGGCCGTTCACGATCGCCTACCAGACCTATGGCCAGCTCAACGCCGACCGCTCGAATGCGATCCTCATCTGCCACGCGCTGACCGGCGATCAGTACGCCGCCGACCCGCACCCGATCACCCGGCATCCCGGCTGGTGGTCGACCATGGCGGGGCCGGGCCTCGTGCTCGACACCGATAGCTATTTCCTCATCTGCGTCAATGTGCTGGGCGGCTGCATGGGGACCACCGGGCCGAAGGATATCAACCCGGCGACCGGCACCCCCTACGCGCTGTCCTTCCCGCTCATCACCGTGCGCGACATGGTGCGGGCGCAAAAGCGGGTGATCGAGCATCTCGGCATCGACCAACTGTTCTGCGTGATCGGCGGGTCGATGGGCGGGATGCAGGTGCTGGAATGGGCGGCAAGCTATCCGGAAAGCGTCTTTGCCGCGGTGCCGGTCGCCAGCGCCGCGCGCCACTCGGCGCAGAACATCGCCTTCCACGAAGTCGGGCGCCAGGCGATCATGGCCGATCCCGACTGGTGCGACGGCCATTACCTCGAAACCGGCCGCACCCCGGCGCGCGGGCTCGCGGTGGCACGCATGGCGGCGCACATCACCTATCTCTCCGAGGCGGCGCTGCATCGCAAGTTCGGCCGCAATCTGCAGGACCGCAACGCCGTCACCTGGGGCTTCGACGCCGATTTCCAGGTCGAGAGCTATCTGCGCCACCAGGGCAGCACCTTTGTCGACCGGTTCGACGCCAACTCGTATCTCTACATCACCCGGGCAATGGATTATTTCGACCTTGCCGCAGAGCATGGCGGTTCGCTGCCGGCGGCCTTCACCGGCACCGACACGCGGTTCTGCGTCATCTCGTTCACCAGCGACTGGCTGTTCCCGACCAGCGAGAGCCGCGAGCTGGTGCACGCGCTCAACGCGGTCGCCGCCAATGTCAGCTTTGTCGAGATCGCGACCGACAAGGGCCACGACGCCTTCCTGTTGCACGAGCCCGAGCTGTTCGGCACGCTGCGCGGATTTCTCAATGGCTGCGCCGAGCACCGCGGCCTGAGCCGCGGCTGACGCCATGAGCCGCAGCGCCGTCCTGCCCTTCGGCTACGCCGTGCCCGAAGCGTCGACCGCGGCGCGCGACCAGCTGCGCCGCGACCTGCGCGTGATCGCCGACATGATCGAGCCCGCGGCGCGGGTGCTCGACATCGGCTGCGGCGACGGCGCGCTCCTGCACTACCTGGCGAGCGAAAAGGCCGTCGACGCGCGCGGCGTCGAGCTGAGCCAGTCCGGGGTGAACGCCTGCGTCACCCAGGGCTTGTCGGTGATCCAGGGCGATGCCGATAGCGATCTCGACGCCTACCCGACAGGCGCCTTCGACGTCGTCGTGCTGAGCCAGACGCTGCAAGCGACCCGCCAGCCGCGCCGCGTGCTCGAAACGCTGATGCGGATCGGCAATCGCGCGATCGTGTCGTTTCCCAATTTCGGCTCTTGGCGCGTGCGGCTCAGCCTGCTGACGCGCGGCCGCATGCCGGTGACGCCGCTGCTCGACCACCAGTGGTATGATTCGCCGAACATCCATCTCTGCACGATCCGCGATTTCGTCGCGCTGTGCGCCGAACTCGGCGTGCGCGTCGAGAAGAGCGTCACGCTGGACCGTTATGGCCGGCCGTTCGCGCTCGATCCGCGCGGCTCGCTCGCCAATCTCCTCGCCGAACAGGGGGTGTTCGTGCTGACCCGCGGAGGCGCGTGATGCTCGTCGCGCAGATCACCGATATGCATATCCTTGCCGCCGGCAAGCTCTACCACGCGCCGCGCCGCGCCTTCCCGGCCGATGCGGCGCCGGGCTGGAGCCATATCGACACCGCCGCCTGCCTGCAACGCGCGGTGGCCGAGCTCAACGCGCTTTCGCCGCGACCCGACATCATCGTCGTCACCGGCGACCTCACTGACCATGGCGGGCCTGAAGAATATGCCAATCTGCGCGCCATCCTCGCCGCGGCGCAGATGCCGGTCTATGTGATCCCGGGCAACCACGATGCGCGCGAGACGCTGCGCGCCGCCTTTGCCGAAGGCGGGTATTTCCCGGCTGAGGGTTTCCTGCACTACACGGTCGAGGGCTATGCGATGCGCATCGTCGCGCTCGACACGCATATCCCCGGCGAGCATGGCGGGCTGCTCTGCGCCGAGCGGCTTGACTGGCTCGACCGGACGCTGTCCGACGCGCCGACCCAGCCGACCTTGGTGATGATGCACCACCCGCCCTTCCCCACCGGCATCGAGCACATGGATCACCATGCGCTGCACAATCCAGGCGAGTTCGCCGCAGTGATCCGCCGGCACCAACAGGTCGAGCGGGTGCTGTGCGGCCATTTGCACCGCACGATCGACCACCGTTTCGCCGGCACGATCGCCGGCACCTGCCCGAGCACCGCGCACCAGCTTGTCTTGAACATCACTCCCGGCGCGCCGGCCGAGTTTACCTTCGAGCCGCCCGGCTACCAGCTGCACCACTGGCGCGACGGCGTCGGGCTGGTGACGCACACGGCGATTTTCGGCGATTGGCCCGGTCCCTACCCGTTCCGCGCGCCGCCGGCTTAAGGGGGAAATCGACCGTGGGCCTCCCGCCCGCCATTCTTCGAATTCCTGCGGGCGAGACGCTCGCGGTCCGCCTCACATCCCCGAATGCGCCGGGGTGTAGACAAGACGGCGGCGCGGCGGGCGGGTGGCCGCCGGCTTGGCGTAGATCTGCTTGGTCGCCTCGACGATGACGACGCCGGCAAAGGTCGGGAACCAGCGCGCCCCGATGCGCTCCCAGGCCCGCGCCGAGCGCAGCACCATGCGGCTGCGGGTCGGCGGCACGAAGAGCGCGGCGCCGGTAGCCACCGGGGTGAACTGCTCGTCGCGCAAGAGCTGCGACAGCTGCGACATCGTATAGGGCCGGCCGGAGCCGAACGGCGTGCGGTCGAGCCGCGCCCAGATGCCGCGTCGGTTGGGCGTGACGACCAGCAATCGACCGCCGCCGGCAAGCACCCGCCACGCCTCCTTCAACAGCCGGCCCGCCTGCTCGCTGGTCTCGAGCGCGTGGATGAGGATCACCCGGTCCATCGAGAAATCGGCGAAGGGCAGCTCGCCCTCGTCGGCGAGCAGCGCGAGATTGGCGCCCTCGGGCGGCCAGGCAAGCACGCCGAGCGAAGCCGGCATCAGCGCCACCGTTCGCTCGGTCTCCGGCGAGACCGCGGTGAGAAACGGCGCCGGATAGCCGATGCCAAGGAGGCGCATCCCCTGCAGATCCGGCCACATGCGACGCACCGCGCGGCGAATCATCCGCCGCGCCACCTGCCCCAGCGGGGTGCGATAGAAATCGCGCAGATCGACGACATCGGACGCCATGTCAGCATTCTAACATGCTGACGGGTAATGAATTGTGCGTCCTTCAAGGCTTCTCATGCGCCATCGGCAGCCAGGCGACGAGCTGATGTGGGACAATCGCTGCCTGCTGCATCGCGCTTGAGCCGCTCCGCCGGCCACGTTGCGCGGGGGCGAATGAATATCTGCCATGGCTAAAAACCGGGCAGGCAGTTTGCCATATCTGCGATAGTGCCAAAGGTTCGCGCAGCGGTATCGGCGCGCGCGCGAGTGCGGATGGGGTAGGGGCCGGGTATGGCGACTGAGGTATCGGGCGAGGCGACGGCGGCGGCCGCAACGGCGGTAACGCGCCGAATCGCAGAATCGACTGCGTTCTCGATAATCCTCGCGCTGAGCTTCTCGCATCTGCTCAACGATATGATGCAGTCGCTCGTGCCGTCGCTCTACCCGATGATCAAGGGCACTTACGGGCTCAATTTCGTGCAGATCGGCGTCATCACGCTGACGATGCAGGTCGTCTCGTCGATGATGCAGCCGCTGGTCGGCCTTGCCGCCGACCACAAGCCGCAGCCCTATTCGCTCGCCTTCGGGATGTGCGCGACCTTGACCGGGCTGTTGCTGCTCGCGACGGCGACCCATTACGGCACCATCCTCTTGGCCGTGGCGTTGATGGGCAGCGGCTCGGCGGTGTTCCATCCCGAGGCCTCGCGCGTCGCACGGCTGGCGTCAGGCGGGGCGCGGCGGCACGGCCTCGCGCAGTCGCTGTTCCAGGTCGGCGGCAATATCGGCTCGGCGACCGGACCGGTGCTCGCGGCCTTTATCGTCATCCCGCGCGGGCAGAGCAGTGTCGGCTGGTTTTCCAGCGCGGCGCTGTTGGCGATGCTCGTGCTGTTCTTCGTCGGCAACTGGTATCGCCGCGAGCACCCGCCCTCACGCAAGGTCCGGGCGACTTCGGCGGCGCCGCTCAACCTGACGCGCCGGCATGTCGTCTGGTCGCTAGCGATCCTTCTGACGCTGGTATTCTCGAAGGCGTTCTACCAAGCGAGCATCGGCACCTATTACACCTTCTATCTGATCGACAAGTTCCATCTGTCGCTGCCGACGGCGCAGATCTACCTCTTCGTCTTCCTCGCAGCGGTGGCTGGGGGTACGCTGGTCGGTGGGCCGATCGGCGACCGCATCGGGCGCAAGGCGGTGATCTGGGGCTCGATCCTCGGCGCGATCCCGTTCGCGCTGGTGCTGCCTTACGCGGACCTGTTCTGGACCTGCATCCTGACCATCATCATCGGCGCGTCGATGGCCTCGGCCTCGTCGGCGATCATCGTCTACGCGCTCGATCTCGTGCCGGGAAAGATCGGCACGATGGCGGGACTATTCTTCGGCCTCAGCTTCGGGATGGCGGGCGTCGGCGCGGCGGCGCTCGGCAGTCTCGCCGACGCGACCAGCATCGCGACGGTCTACCATGTCTGCGCCTACCTGCCGCTGATCGGGCTGCTCACCATCTTCCTGCCCGATCTCGGCCGCCCGATCCGGCACGCATAAGCAGCTTTTCGCGCGCGCGATGCGGGCTTACCATTCGGCATAAGCCGGGATGGGAGGTTCCAGCATGTTCGTGCGCAATACCTGGTACATCGCTGCCTGGGCCGATGAGGTCGGCGAGCAGCCGCTCGCCCGGCGCATCTGCAACGAGCCGATCGTGCTGTTCCGCGACCGGACCGGCCGCGCCGCCGCGCTCATCGACCGCTGCTGCCATCGCTCGGCGCCGCTGAGCCTTGGCACCGTGGTGGATGACGGGCTGCAGTGCGGCTATCACGGCCTCATCATCGACACGCAAGGCAAATGCGTGCAGGTGCCGGGGCAGCGCCTCATCCCGGACGGCGCGACGGTGCGCAGCTTTCCGCTGGTCGAAAAGAACCAGTTCGTGTGGATCTGGCTCGGCGACCCGGCGCTCGCCGACCCGGCGGCGATTGTCGATTTCCCTTATCACGACGATGCCGCCCGCTGGCCGCACAAGCACACGATGTACCCGATCAAAGGCAATTACATGCTGATGGTCGACAACCTCATGGACCTGACGCATCTCGGCTATCTGCACGCGCGCACGATCGGCGGTAACCCGATGCAGCATTTCCAGGCCGAGATGAAGACGGTGCGCACCTCGATGGGCGTCAAGTTCACCCGCTGGATGCGCAATTCGCCGCCGCCGCCGAGCTATGTGAAGGCGGCTGGGTTCAAGGGGCGGGTCGACCGGCTGCAGAGCTTCGAGTTCCTCGCGCCGGCGACGATCCTGCAATGGACCGGCGCCACCGATGCCGGCTCCGGCGTGGAGCCCGACGATTTCGCCTTCCAGTTCCGCCTGTTCCACGGCCTCACGCCGGAGACCGAGACGAGCTGCTTCTATTTCTGGTCGGCGGCCAACGGCTACCGCCAGGACGACCCGGCGACGACCGAGCAGCTGTTCGGCGAG
>DASZLY010000127.1:0-21741 GCA_035552135.1 Allostellaceae bacterium
GCTCGGCAAGCTGGCGGAGGCCGAGCGCGCGCTCGCCGAGTTCAGCCGGCGCTTCCCGGCGCCGCATTACACGCTCGCCATCGTCCGCGCGCAGGAAGGCGCCAACCCGAGCACCGAGCCGAACGTGATCGCCGCCCGCGATAAATTCTATGAAGGCCTCGCCCGCGCCGGCATGCCCGAGGGCTGAGGACCGAAGATCGCGTGCCGCAAGCGCAACGGGCGGCTAGTGTTCCGCCCCGGGTTGTGGAGGTCTCGACATGCCGGTCGTGCTCGGAGCCATCGCCGACGATTTCACCGGCGCGACCGATCTCCGCAACACGCCGGTGCGGTGCGGCATGAAGACCGAGCAGCTGATCGACGTGCCGCCTCCGGCCGCGGCGGCGCGGTGTCCTTGCCGGGCGGCTGCACGCTGCGGCTGCCGTCGGCGTCGAACGAGCGTGGCGGATTCTCGGCGACGACGCCGCAAAAACTTCTAGGCGGGGGCGGGGCTGCAGGGCCGTCGCCCAAACGCAAACGCCTCCTCCGGGCCAGCCCGGAAGAGGCGCTGTCGCTGGCTAAGCCGAAGCGCCGTTAGCGGGCGAACGGCTCGTACTGGTCGAACGACTGGAAGCAGTCCTGGCGCAGCCCTTCCTCGAAGCGGATCGGGCCGCATTCTTTGCGCTCGCGATAGGCGCGGAAGCCCGGGCTGTTCTCCAAGAGCCAGTCGTAATGGGCGCTGCGGATCACGTTCTGCCGCGGGCTTTCGACGGGCCCGTTGTAGTGGAACGACATCTGAGCATGCGCCGGGCCGTAAGCCAGGAGCCCGATGACCGCGGCGGCTCCGAGTAGTTTCGACATTGACCGTCTCCTCGTCTGGGTCCAAGTGACGCGCGACGCGCTTTTGCGGTCGGTTGATCAACGCTAAGGAACGCCGCCGCGCGGGATTCGTTCCGCCCGTGACGGTTGAGGAACGGCATTGGAACGGGCGACGTTACCGTGACATGACCGATTCGCCGCTGCGCTACACTGTCCGCTACCGAGCCGAAGAGGCGAACAGGGTGAGGCGGCAAGGCAATTGGCGGGAGCGGCTGACCCGGGTGTGGCGCGCGGTCGGCCGCGACAATATCTCGATCATGGCGGCGGGCATCGCCTATTACGCGATGCTGTCGATCTTTCCCGGCATGTCGGCGCTGGTGCTGACCTATGGGCTCGTCGCCGACCCGCAGGCGATCTCGTACCATGTCGGCGCCCTCGCCGGCGTGTTGCCGGGCGAGACGCTGAAGCTCTTGACCGACCAGCTCAACACGCTGGTCAGCGCGCCGACCGAAAAGCTTGGCATCGGCCTCCTCGTCAGCGTGTTGATCGCGCTGTGGAGCGCGACCAGCGGCACCAGCGCGATGATGAATGCGCTGACCATCGCCTATGAGGGCAAGGAAGAGCGCGGGCTGCTGCATTTCTACGGCCTGTCGATCGCCTTGACGGTCGCCGGCGCGGTGTTCGTGCTGATCGCGCTGGTGCTGATCGCCGGCGTGCCGAACGCGGTGACCAAATTGCCGCTGTCGCCGGCCTGGCAGCAGGCGGTGGCGCTCATCCGTTTCCCAATGCTGGCGGTGCTGGCCTATCTCGGCCTTGGCGCGCTCTATCGCCTGGCGCCCCACCGCAAGGCGCCGGATTGGGACTTCGCCCGCGCCGGGACGATGCTCGCGAGCTTCCTGTGGCTCGCGGGGTCGGCGGCATTTTCGTTCTACGCCGCGCATTTCGGCTCCTACGACAAGACCTATGGCTCGCTCGGGGCCGTCGTGCTGCTGTTGGTGTGGCTTTACGTCTCGGCCTACATCGTGCTGGTCGGCGCCGAATTGAACGGCGAAATCCTGCGCGACGACACGGCGGTCGAGGGCGGCGGCTAGCGGAACCAAGCCCCGGCCGGCTCGTTCTCCGGACACACCTCCCGAGGGAGCCGAGCGTGCCGAAAACAACGATCGCCGCCATCGCCGCCGCCGTCCTGTCGCTCGCCGCTTCGGCGGCGCAGGCCCAGGCCCTCTCGGTGCCCAATCCCGCACCGCAAGCGAGGCTGCTCACCGTCGCGCTCACCACGCAGACGGGTGCGATGCGCGCCAGCCGGCTGATCGGCAGCACCGTCTACGACGTGCAGAACCGCAATATCGGCAGCGTCAAGGACATCGTCTTCGACGGCGAGGGCAAGATCCAGGCGGTGGTGATCGATGTCGGCGCGTTCCTTGGCGTCGGCGGCAAGTACGTCGCGGTCAATCTCGACGAGATCAAGGCCGATAACGACCGCCTGACGCTCAACCGCTCGAAAGAGCAGCTTCAGGCGGCGCGAAGCTACCAGCTCGACAACCGGCAATAACCCAGAAACGCTCGCGCATTATCCGGCCGCGCGCGCTCGCGGCGCCTGGCGATTCGCGTCCGCGCGAAGCGGTCCGAACACTGGGAGAATAAACCCGCTGCGATGGAACCGCCGCGCGAACGCGGTGTTCCCCGGCTGGGACGAGAATGCACGCGGGCGGGGAAGCCCGCGGCGGTTCACAGGGGAGCCGATGCAAGATCTCCGACGGGTGGGGCGACAAAAGCGGCGGCCAGTGGCCGCCGTGCAGGAACGCGCGCGTCCGCTGTCGCCTATTACTTCATGCGTGACCGCGGAATGCGGCTCGCGTCTCGGCCGTTTCGCGTACGGAATGGCCCGCTTATTCCCCGCCCGTTAAGAACAAAGGCAAGCCCCGTGCAGCAGCGCAAATTCCTCGTGGTCGACGACAATCGCGACATTTGCGAGGTCGTCGCCGATATGCTCGTCCCGACCGGCGCGCAGGTCATCAAGGTGTTCAACGGCGTCGATGCGGTCGGTGCGCTGGAGCAAAGCCCACTCGATCTGGCGATCGTCGACCTGCTGTTCGCCGGCCCGGTGTCGAGCGACATCGTCATGCAGCTGGCAAAGCTGAAGCAGTGCCCGGTCATCACGATGAGCGGCACGCTCGCCTCCGACCGGCGCGGCCGCGACCTCGCGACGCCGCACCTGGTCAAGCCGTTCCGCGGCGAGCAGTTGGTAAGCCTCGTCGAGAAGACGCTGGCGAACCGCGGCCGCCCCGCCGTCGTGCTCTAAGGCTTGTCGCCTCCCCCCGGCTTGACCCGGGGTCCACGTCTTCGTCTGCAACGCCCGGTAAGAAGACGTGGATGGGCGGGTCAAGTCCGGCCAAGGGACTGATTCAAGCTGCGCGAACAACACTCTGAGGGCATTGTTCTTCGCGGCAACGCCGCGGCGCATCCCCGGCAAAATCCGCAGCCTCGACCCGCGGCGACAAACCCACCGGCGCGGCGTTAGCCGGACGTGGCTGGCAGGGAAATGTCCGGGTGCGGCGTTCGCGCAAGCTCTTCGCAATGTTGGGCGCCGTGGCCGTCGCTGTCGCGGCGGGATGGCTGGTCGCCGCCCATGAGAAGGCGCGGGCCGCGCCGGAATCCGGCTCAAACCAATCCGCGCAGCAGCAGGCGGTGCCGGTCTTCGTCGCCGCGGCCAAAGCCGAGGACGTGCCGATCATCCTGCGCGGCATCGGCTCGGTGCAAGCCTTCAACACGGTCTCGGTCAAGAGCCGGGTCGATGGCAACATCACCCACGTCGCCTACAAGGAAGGGCAGGACGTCAAGGCCGGCGAGCTCTTGATCCAGCTCGACCCGCGCCCGTTCCAGGCGGCGCTCGACCAGGCGGTGGGAACGCAGGAGAAGGACCAGGCCAACCTCGCCAACGCGCAGCTCGACCTCCAGCGCGACGCGGCGATCGTCAAGGCCAACCTCGCCGTCACCCAGCAGCAATACGATACGCAAAAGGCGCTCGTCGCCTCCGACCAGGCGACGGTCGACAGCGACAAGGGCGCGGTCGAGGCGGCCAAGGTCAATCTCGACTACGCCGCGCTCCGCTCGCCGATCACCGGGCGCACCGGCGCGCGCCAGGTCGATATCGGCAATCTGGTACAGGCGAGCGCGGCGACGACTCTCGTCGTGGTGACGCAGATGAAGCCGATCTACGTCAGCTTCTCGGTCGCCGGCACCGACGTCACCCGCATCCGCGAACAAATGGCCAAGCACGAGCTCGCCGTCGAGGCGTGGGATGCGGCCGACGCCAAGAAAGTCGCCACCGGCAAGCTCACCCTCGTCAACAACCAGGTCGATGCGACGACCGGGATGGTCCAGCTCAAGGCGACCTTCGCCAATGACGACGAGATCCTGTGGCCGGGCGCGTTCGTCAACGCGCATCTCATCCTCGACACGGTCAAGAACGGCGTGACCGTGCCCTCGGCGGCGGTGCAGATGGGGCCGAAAGGCTCGTTCGCCTACCTGCTCAAGGACGGTTCGACCGCCGACACGCGCGGCGTCGACGTGGTGCAGATCGAGAACAACACCGCGCTGATCGGCAAGGGGCTGCAGGCCGGCGACAAGGTCGTGGTGTCCGGCCAGAACCGGCTCTTCCCCGGCGTCAAGGTCGCGGTGCAGCAGGGCGAGCCGGGGCAGATGAACGCGCAGGAGCCGGAGATCGGCCCCGAAGGCGTCGGCAGCACCGGGGCCAACACCCCGGCGCCGGGCGGCGCGGGCATCAACCCGCGATGATCCTCACGGCATCGCAAACTTATGCGCCTCCCCCGGGCTTGACCCGGGGGTCCACGTCTTGTGTGGCGACGACCCAGCCGCAAGACGTGGGTGGCCGGGACAAGCCCGGCCAAGGGGAAATTTGAGCTTCGTGGCGCGTCGATGAACATCTCCGACCCGTTCATCCGGCGGCCGATCGCGACTGCGCTGCTGATGGCGGCGTTGTTCGCCGGCGGGGCGATCGGCTACAGCCTGTTGCCGGTCGCGGCGCTGCCGACCGTCGATTTCCCGACGCTGCAAGTCACCGCGACGCTGCCCGGCGCCAGCCCCGCGATCATGGCCTCGTCGGTGGCGCAGCCGCTTGAGCGGCAGTTCGCCTCGCTGCCGGCGGTCAACCAGATCACCTCGACGAGCGTGCAGGGCACGACCGTCATCGCGCTGCAATTCGATCTGTCGCGCAGCATCGACGGCGCGGCGTCGGACGTGCAGTCCGCGATCAACGCCGCGGGCGGCCAGTTGCCGAAAACGCTGCCGAATCCGCCGACCTACAAGAAGGTCAACCCGGCCGACCAGCCGGTGCTGATCCTCGGCCTCACCTCCGACGTGATGACGCTGCACCAACTCGACCAGTTCGCCGATCTCGACATCGCCCAGCGCATCTCGATGCTGCCCGATGTCGGCCAAGTGGTGATCTTCGGCGAGCAGAAATATGCACCGACGGTGCAGGTCAACCCGCAGGCGCTGGCCGCGCGCGGGCTCGGCTTCGACGATGTCTCGACCGCGATCGCCAACAGCACCGTCGAGCTGCCGATCGGCACGCTGCAAGGGCCGCAGCAGGCCTATCAGATCGGCGCCAACAGCCAGCTCCTGCAAGTCGGCCAGCTGGCCCGGGTGATCGTCGCCTACAAGAACGGCAATCCGGTGCGCATCGGCGATATCGGCCGCGTCGTCGACGGGTCGGACGTGCCGCTGCAGCTCGACTGGGTCAACAACCATATCGGCGAGATGATCGGCATCTGGCGGCAGCCGGGTTCGAACACGCTGCAGCTGGTCAACCGCATCAAGAACATGCTGCCGACGCTGCAGGCCGGCATCCCGCCCTCGGTCAAGCTGACCATGGTCAGCGACCGCTCGCTGTCGATCAGCGCCAGCTTCGCCGACGTCAAGAAGACGCTGGGCTTTACCATCGTGCTGGTCATCATCGTGATCTTCGTCTTCCTGCGCAGCCTGTGGGCGACGGTCATCCCCAGCATCACCGTGCCGCTGTCGCTGGTCGGCGCCTTCGCGGTGCTCTATGTCGGCGGCTACAGCCTCGACAATCTGTCGCTGATGGCGCTGACCCTGGCGGTCGGCCTCGTCGTCGACGACGCGGTCGTCATGCTCGAAAACATCTTCCGCTATCTGGAGGAGGGCGACGACGCGCTGACCGCCGCGCTCAAAGGCTCGGCCGAGATCGGCTTCACCATCGTCTCGATCACCGTCTCGCTGGTCGCGGTGTTCATTCCGCTTCTTTTCATGGGCGGGATCATCGGCCGCCTGTTCCGCGAGTTTGCGATCACCGTCACCGCCGCGATCATCCTCTCGGCGCTGATCGCGCTGACCCTGTCGCCGACCATGGCCGCGCTGTTCCTCAAGGACCCGCGCACGGTGACGCACGGCCGGCTCTACCAATGGAGCGAGCGCGCCTTCGATTACGTCCACGAGCGCTACGGCCGGATGCTGAAATGGACGCTGCGCCGGCGGTTCTGGGTGATGCTGGTCAACCTCGCGCTGATCGCGCTGACCGCCTTTCTCATCGTGACGATCCCCAAGGGGTTCTTCCCCGATGAGGATACCGGAATGATCTACGGCTTCACCCAGGCCTCGCCCGACGTGTCGTTCATGGGGATGGCCGATCTGCAGCAGCGCGCCGCGGCGGTGGTGATGAAGGACCCGGCGATCGCCACGGTCGGCGCGGCGATCGGCGGCGGCGGCAGTTCCGGGCTCAATACCGGGCGCATGTTCATCAGCCTCAAGCCGGAAAGCCAGCGCGACCCGATCGGCAAGGTCATTCAGCGGCTGCGGCCCGAACTCGCCAAGGTGCCCGGCATCACCACCTTTCTCCAGCCGGTGGTCAGCATCCGCATCGGCGGCCGTCTCACCCGCACGCAATACCAATACACGCTGCAGGACATCGACATCGACGAGCTCTACCAGTGGGCGCCCAAGGTCGAGGACGGGCTTAAAGGCGTGCCCGGTCTGCAGGACGTGGCGAGCGACCTCGAATCCACCAGCCCGCAGATGACGATCGACATCGACCGCGACCTCGCCTCGCGGCTCGGTGTCACCCCGCAATCGATCGAGACGACGCTCAACGCCGCGTTCGGCCAGAGCTATGTGACGCAGATCTACGCGCCGCTCAACACCTACCACGTCGTGCTCGAGGTGCAGCCGCGCTACCAGGAGGATGTGTCGGCGCTGACGCGGCTCTATGTGCACGGCAGCGGCGGCCAGCTCATCCCGTTCAGCGATTTCGCGAAACTGAAGCCGGCGACGACGACGCTCGCGGTCAACCACCAGGGCCAGTTCCCGGCGGTGACGATCTCGTTCAACCTGGCGCCGGGCACCTCGCTCGGCCAGGCGGTGACCCGCATTCGCCAGGCCGCATCGCAGATGGGGCTGCCGAAGACCGTGGAGACCTCGTTCCAGGGCACCGCGCAGGCCTTCCAAAGCTCACTGTCGACCCAGCCGCTGTTGATCGCGGCGGCGATCTTTGCGGTCTATGTCGTGCTCGGCGTGCTCTACGAGAGCTTCATCCACCCGGTGACGATCCTCCTCAGTCTGCCGCCGGCCAGCGTCGGCGCGCTGTTGTGCTTGATGCTGTTCGGCTTCGATCTCTCGGTGATCGCGATCATCGGGCTCATCATGCTGATCGGCATCGTCAAGAAGAACGCGATCATGATGATCGACTTCGCGCTGCAGCGCCGCCGCAGCGAGAACAAATCGGCGGAGGACGCGATCTACGAGGCCGCGACGCTGCGCTTCCGGCCGATCATGATGACGACGATGTCGGCGATCTTCGGCACCTTGCCGATCGCGTTGGCGATCGGCTCGGGCGCCGAGCTGCGCCAGCCGCTGGGCGTCGCGGTGGTGGGCGGGCTCATCGTGTCGCAGACGCTGACGCTGTTCACGATCCCGGTCACCTATGTCTACATGGATCGCCTCGGCGACTGGATCGCGGGGTTTGCCCGCAGCCGGCCGGCGCCGAAGCCGGCCGGCGCGCGCCGGGCCGCGCCGCAGCCGGTGCGCGTGCGTCGCGAGCCGGAGCGGCGGTAACGGCGACTATGGCTTTGTGCTGGTGCGGATGGCGAGGCGAGCGGTTCAGATCACGTAGCGCGCGACGACCCAGCCGATTGCAAAAAGAACGATGACGAGGGCGGTGGAGATCACCAGCACATAGCGCCCCACCCCCTCTTTCGAGGCCGAGCGGGCATCGGTCGGGTTTTTGACGATTTGATCCGGCATCGCACCTGTCCGAACGTTTCCCCTAGCGAACAGAGGTTTGCCGCCGATCGATCCGCTGCCGGGCGGCAATTTGCGCGCTGCGCGAGAGGCTCTGGGAAAATCCCATCATTCCGGGGCGCACGCGGGCGTGAGCCCCGGATTGACGAAAAGAAAGCCGGTAAGCGGCTGCTGCAGCCCGATCAGCCGCGCGGGCGGTTGGCGTGCCGGGCACGGTCGAGCGTGTCGCGCAGCGCGGTCGACAAGGTCGCCAGCCGGTAGGGCTTGCGCAGCACGGCGAGCGTGTCGTCCATCACATTCTGCTGCGGCGCGTAGCCGGTGGTCAGCAGCACTGCGATATGCGGGTAGGTGCTGCGCACGCGCCGCGCCAGCGTGATGCCGTTCATCGCGCCTGGCATGACGATGTCGCTGAAGACGAGGCGGATGTCCTTGTCGGCGGCGAGGCGTTCGAGCGCCGCGTCGGCGTTCTCGGCAAGGCTCACCTGATAGCCGAGCTCTTCGAGAAAGGCGGCGGTAACCTCCTGGACTTCCTGATTGTCCTCGACCAGCAGAATGTGTTCGGCGCCGCCCTTGCGCTCGTCTTCCTGCTCGGCGTCGACCGGCGCGGCGACCGCGCCTGCCGCGCGCGGCAGATAGATCGTCACGGTGGTGCCGCGCTCGCCATTGTCGGCGCCGCTCGTCACCCGCGCCGTGCCGTTCGACTGGCGGGCAAAGCCATAGACCTGCGACAGGCCGAGGCCGGTGCCCTTGTCCGGCCCCTTGGTGGTGAAGAACGGCTCGAAAACGCGTGGCAGGATATCGGGATCGATCCCGGTGCCGGTGTCGGAAATCCGCAGCGCGACGAAATCGCCGGTAAGGTCGTCGAGCCCGTCGTCCGGAACCAGCCGGACATTGCTGCCGGCGACGCGGATCGTGCCGCCGTCCGGCATCGCGTCGCGCGCATTGACCATGATGTTGACCAGCGCCAGCTCGAGCTCGGGTACATCGACCATCACCGGCCACGCCGCGTCGGGCAATTCGAACACCAGCTCGACATCCTTGCCGGCCGAGGTGGCGAGCACATCGCGCGAGGCGGCGAGCCGCTCGCGCAGATCGACGACGATCGGGTTGAGGTTCTGCCGGCGCGAGAAGGTGAGCAGCCGCCGCGTCAGCGTCTCGCCGCGCGAAGCGGCGTGCTCGATCGCCTCGACCGCGCGCAGTGAGGGCGGATCGACCAGCCGGCGCTTGACCAATTGGGTATTGGCGCCGACGACCATCAGCAGGTTGTTGAAATCATGCGCGATGGCGCCGGTGAGCTGGCCCAGCGTTTCGAGCTTTTGCGATTGCGCCAGGCGCTCCTGGGCGCGGCGCAGACCTTCCTGCGACTGGCGGCGCTCGGTGACGTCGCGCGTCACCTTGGCGAAGCCGACCAGCGTCCCGTCATGGTCGCGGATCGCGCTCAGCGTGACGCTCGCCCAGAAGCGCGAGCCGTCCTTGCGGACGCGCCAGCCCTCGGCCTCGAACGGCATGCCGCCGGCGGCCTGGGCCAGCGCCCGCTCCGGCACCCCGGCGATGCGGTCTTCCTCGGTGTAGAATTGCGAAAAATGGCGGCCGATGACCTCGTCCTCGCGGTAGCCCTTGATGCGCTGCGCGCCGCTGTTCCAGCTCGAGACGATGCCGGTGGGATCGAGCATATAGATCGCATAGTCGATGACGCCGTCGACCAGGAGGCGGAAATGCAGCTCGCTTTCCTTGAGCGCCTCGATCGCCGCCTTTTGCACGGTGATGTCGCGGCCGACGAGATAGATCAGCCCGGTCTCGTCGGTCGACAGCGTCCAGGCGAGCCAGCGCCACGCGCCGTCCTTGCGGCGAAAGCGGTTCTCCATATGCACGTTCGGCACGCCGGCGGCGAGTTCGGCCCGGCCGGCCTCGGATTCCGCCGCATCGTCGGGATGGCGCAGCTCGCTGACATGCATGCGCAGCAGCTCGTCCTCGCTCCAGCCCAAGAGTTCGGTCCAGGCAGGGCTGACACTGGTGAAATAGCCGTCGAAATTCGACACGCCGAGCAGGTCTTCGGAAATCTGCCAGATGCGGTCGCGTTCCACCGTGCGCTGGGCGACCTCGCTCGACAGCGAGCGGTTGCGCGAGCGCAGCTGCTGCTGCGCGCGGTACTGGTCGGTGGTCTCGATCGCCGTCACCAGCACACCGCCGATGCCGGTAAGGGCGCTGGGGTCGGGGATCGGGCTGTAGCTGATCGTGAAGCGTGCGTCTTCCAGCCGGTCGCCGTGCCGCCGGATGCGCCACAACTGATCCTGGGAAAAATAGCCCGGGCGCTCGCCGCGCATGATGCCCTCGCAAAGCGGGCCGAGTTCGCCGTAGATTTCCGGCCAGACCTCGGCAAGCGGCCGGCCAAAGGCTGCCGGGTGCTTGTCGCCGAGGGTGACGCGGTAGGCGTCGTTATAGATCTGCACCAGGGCCGGGCCCCAACGCAGCGCCATCGGAAAGCCCGAGGCGAGGATCATTCCGACGCTCTGCTTCAGGGCGTCGGACCATTCGGCAATGTCGCCAAGCGGGGTCCCGCGCCAATCCGTCTGGCGGACCCGCTCGCCCATCTCGCCGGCCAGCCGCAACTCGAACGGCGGGCCGTCGGTCATCTGCTGTTCCGGACGCTGTAACCATACCGTCATTGGCACAAACCCCACCGCCTAGGGTATCGGAGGGCGCGTCGTATCTCTGTCCGGCAGCGGACCAAGCTGCCAGGCGAGCTCGATCATCCCGGGTCCGGCGGCAAACTTGTCGAGGCATTCGCCGAGCCCCGGCTGGCCTGGCGGCGCACGCCAATAGACTTCGTAGAGGACGTGCCTGCGCCCGTCCGCCACCTGCGTTGCGGCGCCACGCTCGACGACGCGGTAGCCTTGCTGTACCAGCTCGGCAGGCAGCGTCGCGGCGACTGGGCTGTCGCATTCGGCGGTTAGGTCGATCGTCGCCCGCCGGTCGACCGGCAGGTAGTCTTCGGCCCGCTTGAGGACGGTCAGAACAAAAAAGCCGATTGTTGTCGCGACGACCCCGATACCCGGCAGCCCCCCGCCGAAACACAGCCCAACCATCGTCACAAACCACAAGGTCGCCGCGGTGGTGACGCCTTCGACCAGGCTGCCGCGATGCAGGATCGCGCCGGCGCCGATGAAGCCCATTCCCGACAGGATGCCGAGCGGGAAGCGAGCCAAGTCGAGCACGGCGAACGCGTCGGGCGTCTTGCCGCGCGTGTCGAGCAGCAGGTTGGCCTCGATCATCGAGATCGAAGCGGCGAGGCAGACGAGGATCGTCGTGCGCATCCCGGCCGGATGCCCGGTTTCGCCGCGGTTCCAGCCGATCAGCGCGCCGGCGAGGATGGTCAAGGCGAGGCGCGCGGATATCTCGCGCCAGCCGATGGTCAGCGGCATCGCTGCCGCCGGCCGCGTTTAGCCATGCGCGTGCGCCGCGTTGCGCTTGCGCGTCGCGGCGGCCTTCTTGGCCGAGGCCGAGCGCGCCGCCGCCGAGCGTGAGGCGGAAGCCTGGCCGCCGATCCGCCCGCCCTTGCGCGAGGCGGCGTGGCTTTCCTTGTGGCCGCGGCCGGAGCCGCTCTTCTTGCCCCCGCCGCTTTCCTTGTTGACGGTCGCCCAGGCGCGCCGCTCGGCCTCGTTCTCGGAGACGCCGCGGCTCTCGTAGCCCTCGGCGATATGGTCGGCCTTGCGCTCCTGCTTGTCGGTGTATTTCGATTTGTCGCCCCGCGGCATGATCGTCCTCGAACCCTTACAGCACCTCTGACCGCTAACCCGCTGCAGGCGCGCGGGTTCCCTCAGCGTGCGGGGGGTTCGGCGGCCTCGCTGGGATCCTGGTCGTCGAGCACCTTGGCGATCAGCTGGTATTTGACGCGCGCATTGGTCATGTCGCGAAAGAAGGTGACGAGGTCGTTCCACGGGTCGTTGACCTTGGTGAGACCCGAGATGAAGGCGACCACGGTGCCGACCTCGGTCTTGCCTTGCATCACGAACCAGCCGCCGACAAACAGAATCCCTACCGTGCCAAGATGGTAGAGCAGGTTGATGAGGCAGTTCATCGCGTATTTGCGGCGGTAGATCTGCATGTTGAGTGCGTAGATATTGCCGACGCGCTGGCGATAGCCGCGGCTTTCGCGTTCCAGCACGCCCTCGGCAGTCTCGGCGACGATATCGCCGCTCAAGCGCCGCATCACCTGGATGCGGGCCTCGGTGCGCCGGTTGATCGCGTTCTGCACGATCGGCACCACCAGGCATTGCGGCACGAAGAGCGCCAGCGCGACCAGCGCCATCCACGGCTGCAGGTAGATCAGATAGGCGAAGACGCTGACCAGCACGCCGCCATGCAGCACCGGCTCCGACACGCTGGTGGCGACGAAGAGGCCGACCGGGTCGGCCTCGCTCATGATGATCGAGATGCCGACGCCTTCCTTGGCGGTGGTGTCGGGCTCGGGATGGCGCAGCGCCGCCCCGAAGGTCTCGAGCCGCAGGCGGCGGCTCGTCGCCTCGCCCACCGAGTTGCGGTAGACGTTCCAGGTGAGCTTCGCCAGCCCCTGCACCAGCGCGGTCAGCGCATAAATTGCGCACAGCCAGATCAGCTCGGTGAAGAGCTTCTTGCCGATCGCATCGTTGACGATGCGGCGTTGCAGTTCGAGCGGCACGAGGTCGAGCAGGAAGATGAAGACCGAGAGCAGCGCCAGCAGACTTTGCGCGCGGCCGCTGGTCTGCCAGATATAGCCGTAAAGCCCCATCGCGGCGAACCGGCGCGGGCGTTGCGGCGCCGAGGCCGGCGGCGGGGCCGGCTTGGCGGCGGCGCGGCGGCGGTGGCGAGGCACGGCGCGGCTGGCGGCCATCTCAGTGCAGCGGCCAGAACAGCATGATGAGCGGCACGCCCAGCGCCACCACCATGATCGAAAGCGGCAGGCCGAGCTTCCAGTAGTCGCCGAAGCGATAGCCGCCCAGCCCCATGACGAGCGTGTTCGACTGGTGGCCGATCGGCGACAGGAAATCGGACCCGGCGCCAAACGCCACCGCCATCAGGAACGGGTCGATCTTGTAGCCGAGCTGCTGCGCGAGGCTCGCGGCTATCGGCCCCATCACCAGCACCGCGGCGGCGTGGTGCAGGATCGGCGTCACCAGCATCGTCGCCGCGAGGATCGCGGCGAGCACCGCGAAGACCGGCAGATGCGCGAGATTGCCGGCGAGCAGCGTCGCGACCAGCTTGGCGCTGCCGTTCTGCTGCACCGCCTCGCCGATCGGAATGAGGGCGCCGATTAAAATGAGGATCGGCCATTCGACCGTGGCATAGGCCTCCTTCAAGGACACCAGCCCGCACAGCACCAGCGCCACCGCGGCGCCGACAAAGGCGATCTGCGCCGGCACCAGCTCGAACCCGCTCAACCCGATGGCTGCCGCGATGATCACCAGCGGCAGGATGATCCGGCGCCGCCGGCCGAGACTGAGCGGCCGCTCGGCAAGCGGCAGGCAGCCCAGCGCGGTGAGGATGTCGGGGAGGCGCGAGGTGTGGCCCTGCAGCACGATGGCGTCGCCCAGCTTGAAGCGCGCCTGCCGCAGCCTGGTGCTGCGCAGCCGCCCGCGCCGCCCGATCGCCAGCACGTTGACGCCATAGCGCTCGCGCAAATGCAGCGATGCCGCGGAACGGCCGATCAGGTCGGAGCCGGTGGCGATCACCGCCTCGACCGTGCTGAGGCGGCGATCGTCGGGCACCGGGCGCTCGGGCGGCGGCTCGGCCGGCGCGCTCTGGGCGCGCTCGACGACCCGATCCTCCTCGGAGGCCGCCTGCAGCACCTTTTTCGGCGCCTTTTCCGGCAGCTTCTCGACGCCGACCAGCTCGAGATTGCCGTCGCGCGCGAACTGCTCGAGCGACTGGGGATCGGCTTCGACGACGAGCACGTCGTCGGCATAGAGCTTCCAGCGCCTGGTCGGAATCTGTCGGCGGCCGCCCTCGCGGATCAGCGCGGTGATGCCGATCTCCCCGCCGCCCAGCTTCTCGATCTCGCCGACGGTGCGGCCGACAAAGGGCGACTTTTCGGGCAAGCGCACTTCGCTGGTGTAGTCCTCGATCGTGAAATTCGCGCCGCTCGCGGCGCCGCGGCGATGCGGCAGCAACCGCCAGCCGACGCTGAGGAAGATGACGCCGACCAGCGCGATCCCGGCGCCGACCGGCGTGAAGTCGAACATGTGGAACGGCTGGCCGGTCAGCTCCTGGCGCACCGCGGAGGCAAGCAGGTTGGGCGAGGTGCCGATCAGCGTCATCGAGCCGCCGAGGAGCGAGGCGAAGCTCAGCGGCATCAGGAATTCCGACGGCGAGCGCTTGTTGCGCCGCGCGACCTGCAGCGCCGCCGAGATGAAGATCGCCAGCGCGCCGATATTCTTCATGAACGCCGACAGCACCGCGACGCAGGCGACGAGCACGCCGATCTGCAGGTTCTGCGAGCGCAGCACCGGCGTGAGCCAGCGCAATAGCACCTCGATCGCGCCCGATTGGCCAATGCCGGCGCTGACGATCAGCGCCGCGCCGATCAGCGGCAGGACGGGGTTGGAAAAGCCGTTGAACGCCTTGTCGGCAGGGACGATCCCCGCGGCGATCGCCGCCAGCAACGCGATCAGCGCGACCAAATCGTAGCGCAGCCGGTCCCACAGGAAGAGGACGACCAGGACAAGCAGAATGGCGAAGGTGAGGATCTGGTCGCGGCTCAAGCGGCGGCCTCGGCGGCGTCGCGATTCGCGCGCATGGCAACGTCCTCCGTACTGGGGATGTTCCCGAGACTCATGCCAATGGGCGAACAAGCGCCGCCTTGCGTCGTTCCGCGCCGCGCGGCGATTGAGCGGCACGCGCGGCATTAGCTCCGCCGGTTGAGGAGGTTGCGGCTTTTCGGACTGGGTCGGCCGCGGCGGATCGCGTTAAGCTCTGCCGGTTTCTTCGGGGCGCTCTTTCCGTGCTGTCTTCATTCGCTCGCCGCGCCGGGCCGCTGGCCGGGCTCTATCTTCTGCTCGGCGTCTCCAATCTCGGCGCCTGGGTGTGGGCCTGGGCGCTCTTCGCCGGGCGGCCGGCGCTCATTGGCACGGCATTCCTCGCCTGGGTGTTCGGATTGCGCCACGCGGTCGATGCCGACCATATCGCGGCAATCGACAACAGCGTGCGCAAGCTGCTGCAGGAGCGAAAGCCGGCGCTGTCGGTCGGGTTCTTCTTTTCGCTCGGGCATTCGACCGTCGTCGTGCTCGCCGCCGCGGCGATCGCCGCGACGGCCGGCGCGCTGCACCCCTGGCTGGAGCAGCTGAAGCCGGCGGGCGAGACGATCGGCACCGCCGTCTCGGCGGGGTTTTTGCTGGTGCTGGGGCTGGTCAATTTGGTGATCCTGCGCGAGGGGTGGCGCGGCTATCGCCGGGTTGCCGCCGGCGGCCCGCTCGATGCGGTGGCGCTCGACCGCATGCTCGCCGGCAGGGGCCTGCTGAACCGGCTGTTCCGCCCGCTGTTCCGCGCGGTGCGGCGCAGCTGGCACCTCTATCCGCTGGGGTTCCTGTTCGGCCTCGGCTTCGATACCGCGACCGAGATCGGCCTGCTCGGCATCGCCGCGACGCAATCGGCGCAGGGCCTCTCGGCGTGGCAGACCATGGTGTTTCCGGCGCTGTTCACCGCGGGAATGGCGCTCGTCGACACCAGCGACAGCGTGCTGATGGTCGGCGCCTATGGCTGGGCCTTTGTCGAGCCGCTGCGCAAGCTGCGCTACAATCTGGCGATCACCGGCGCCTCGGTCGCGGTGGCGCTGCTGATCGGCGGGGTCGAGGCATTGGGCCTCCTCGCCGACCGCTTCGCGCTCGACGGAAGCTTCTGGTCGGCCGTCGCCAGCCTCAACGACAATATGAGCAGTCTCGGCGCGGCGGTGATCGCGATCTTCGCGCTCGCCTGGGGCGGCTCGGCCCTCTTGTTCCGCCGCAGGACACCTCGCGCGCCTGAGGCGTCGGCCCCGGAAGCTCACGCCGGGCGCACGCCGCAGATTTCGGCGACGATCGCGAAGGAGCGCTTGCGCTTTTCGTGGTCGTAGATGTTGGCGGTCACCATCAGCTCGTCGGCGCCGCTGCGGGCGGCGAAGTCTTCGAGCCCGCGCCGCACCGTCTCCGGGCCGCCGACCACCGCGGCGCCGAGCGCATCTTCGACCACCGCGCGGCGGTAGGGGTCGAGGCTCGCGGCAAAATCCGCGACCGGCGGCGGCACGCGGCTCGGCGTGCCGATGCGGTTGTTGAGCGTCCCCTGCTGCAGTGACGAGAAGAGGAAGCGCGCCTCGTCGTCGCTCTCGGCGGCGACGCAGGTGACGCCGAGCATCACGCGCGGCCGCGCCAGCCGCTCCGACGGCTTGAAGCGCTCGCGATAGATCGCGACCGCCTCGGCCAGCGCCGCCGGCGCGAAATGCGAGGCGAAGGCGAACGGCAGCCCCAGAATCGCCGCAAGCTGCGCACCGAAGAGGCTCGACCCCAAGATCCAGATCGGCACGTCGAGCCCGGCGCCCGGCACCGCCTGCAGCCGCTGGCCGGGTTGCGCGGGCGCGAAATAATTCATCAGCTCGACTACGTCCTGCGGGAATTGCTCCGCGCCGGCGAGGAGGTTGCGGCGCATCGCGCGCATCGTCAGCTGGTCGGAGCCCGGCGCGCGGCCGAGTCCCAGTTCGACCCGGCCGGGATGCAGCGCGGCAAGCGTGCCGAACTGCTCGGCCACCATCAGCGGCGCGTGGTTGGGCAGCATGATCCCGCCGGCGCCCACCGTGATCTTTTCGGTGCCGGCGGCGACATGCGCCAGCGCCACCGCGGTCGCAGCACTGGCGATGCCCGGCAGATTGTGGTGCTCGGCCATCCAGAACCGGCGATAGCCGAGCGCCTCGCAATGCCGCGCGAGGTCGAGCGAATTCCGCAGCGACTGCCCGGGATTGCCGCCTTCGACGATCGGCGACAGGTCGAGGATGGAGATCGGGACCATCACGCTTCCTCCATCACGGCGAAGGCCGGGACCCATTCATCCGCCTCTCGTGCGGTAGAAACATGGGCCCCGGCCTGCGCCGGGGTGGTGCAGTAGCGGTAAATCCTCATCCCGCCCCGCCTATTTCGGGTCGGGCCAGCGCGCGTCATGCGCGAGGTAGTGGGCGCTGCGGATCGCGGTCGCGAGCTCGGCGGGGGAGGCCATCGGCGGCTTGGCGCCGCCCTTGAGGCCGGCGAGAGCGGCGCGCACCGCATGGACGCTCGCCGCCAATATGTCCTGCGGGTAGACGGCAATCTTAATCCCGATTCGTTCCAGTTCGGCATCTCCCGGCATGAAGTGCTTGCCGGCGGGCGAGGTCACCGCCAGAGCGGGCTTGCCCGCGGCGGCGTCGATCCCGGCGCGCATCTCGTCCTCGGATTGCGGCGAATCGAGGAAGAGGATGTCGGCGCCCTCGGCGGCGAACGCCTTGATCCGCGCCAGCGCCTCGTCAAAGCCGCGCGAAATGCGCGCGTCGCTGCGCGCGAGGAGGAGAATGCCTTCCTCGCGGCAGGCCTCGACCGCGGCGCGGCAGCGCAGGATCGCGGCGTCGCGCTCGACCACCAGCTTGGCGCCGCTGCGGCCCAACGGGCGCGGCCAGATCTTGTCCTCGATCAGCACCGCGGCGGCGCCGCGCCTGGCATAGGCGCGGATCGTCTTCTGCACCGCGAGCGCATTGCCGTGCCCGGTGTCGCCGTCGGCCAGCCACAATACGCCGGGCGCGGCGGCGATGCAGGCCTCGACCGTGTCGGCCATCTCGGCAAAGCCGACAAGGTCCATGTCGGGCATGGCGAGGCGCATCGCCGAGATGCTCGACCCCGAGACAAAGCCGGTCTTGAACCCGGCCTCGCCGATCAGATGCGCGCCGATGCCGTCGCCGCAGCCCGGCATCACCTGGAGCCGGGGCTCGTCGAGCAGCTGTTTCAGTGCGGCGGCTTGCGGTTGCATGGCGGTTCCTTTCACGAATTGGGCTCGAGCACGCGGTTGAGGAAGGCATCCATCCGCGCCGTCGCGCTCCTGGAGAGCGCGTTGGGGAAGAGGGTGAAGCCGTGCGCCCCGCCGGGATAGATCGCCAGCTCGGCCGGGTTGCCCGCCACCACCCAGCGCGCGTGCATGAAGAGCGTGTCGTCGAGCAGCGCGTCGCGCGTCCCGGCCGTGAACAGCGCCGGGCAGAGGCCCCTGAGGTCGGCATAGAGCGGCGAGATGTCGGGGTCGCGCCGGTCGGTCACGGTCGGCAGGAAGGCGTTGTAGAATTGCTGCATGTCGATCGTGCGCAGCACCAGCCGCGTATCGCCGAACTGGCGCTGGCTCGGCGTCAGGCTCAAATCGAACGCGCCGTAGACGATATTGGCGCCGCGCCAGCCGGTATAGCCGTGGCGGTCGCGCAGCCGCAGGATCGTCGCCGCGGTCAGGTGGCCGCCCGCCGACTCGCCGCCGATGGTCAGCGCCTCGGTGCCGAACTCGCTCTTCGCGTTGTTGAGCAGCCACACCGCCGCGCTCTCGCAATCGTCCGGCCCGGCAGGGTATGGATGTTCCGGAGCCAGCCGGTATTCGGGCGCGACCACGGCCTGGCCGGTATTGTCGGCGATGCGCTCCAGCATCGGGTCCTGCATGTCGGCGCCGCCGAGCACCCAGCCGCCGCCGTGCAGGTGCAGATAGACCCCGCGCGGCGCGCCTGCCGGGGCGATGACGCGGAGCGCGATCGCGTTGCCGTCCTTGCCTTGAATCGCGATGGTGCGGGCGCGCGGCGACATCACCGGCGCCGGGAACGGTCCCTCGCCGCGCCGCCGCATCGCGCGAAACGCCGCCGGCCCGGTGACCCACCATTCGGGCTGCCCGGTCAGCAGTTCGATCATCTGCGCGTTGAGCTGCGCCGTCTCGGGGTCGATCGCCGCATCGGCGAAGAGCGCGGGATCGAACAAAGCTACGTCGGTCATGGTGTTGCTCCGCTGCGGACGGGGTTATCGTGCGAGAGGAATGCGAGGAAGGGAAGCGCGATGCCACGCCTCGACGACAAGGTCGCGTTCATCACCGGCGCCGGCACCGGGATCGGCCGCGCCACCGCCATCCTCTTCGCGCGCGAGGGCGCCCGCGTCGCCATCGCCGATATCGACGGCGCGGCGGGCGAGGAGACCGCGCATCTCGCCGGCGACCGGGCGATCGCGATCCGCACCGACGTCACCGACGAGCAAAGCCTCGCGGCGGCGATCCGCGCGACGGTCGATAAGTTCGGCCGGCTCGACGTGCTGCACAACAATGCCGGCGGCTCGACCGCCGCCGACAATACCGCGGTCGAGGCGCCGCTCGACGAATTCTGGCGGGCGATCAAGCTCGACCTCTTCGGCACGTTTCTCGGCTGCCGCCTCGGCATTCCCGAGCTCGTCAAGGCGGGCGGCGGCTCGGTCATCAACATGAGCTCGAACGTCGCGCTGATGGGCGTGCCCGGCCGCGACTGCTACACCGCCGCCAAAGGCGGCATCGCCGCGATCACCCGCTCGCTGGCGGTCGCCTATGCGCCGCAAAAGGTGCGGGTCAACGCCATCGCCCCCTCGGCGACGATGACCGAGCGGGTGCGCCGCCTCGTCGCCGGCAATGCGGCGCTGACCAAGCTCGCCGACTCGCACCTCTTGGGCCTGATCGAGCCCGAAGACATCGCCGGCATGGCGCTCTACCTCGCCGGCAACGAAAGCCGCATGGTCACCGGCCAGGTGCTGCCGGTCGATAGCGGCGTGACGATTTCCTGACGTGGTTCTCCACCTGGGCTCCAGACTTGAGGGAATGAGATGAGCATTGTCCGCGCGATCAGCACCGAAGTGCCCGAGCCGCAGCCCGGCACCTGGTCGAACTGCCTCGTCGTCGACGGCGTCGCCTATCTCGCCGGGATGACCGCGCGCGGCGCCGGCGACGAATACGCCCAGGCGCAGGCGATCTTCGCCAAGCTCCGCCATCTGGTGACGGCAGCCGGCGGCACGATGGCCGACATCGTCAAGGTGACGATCTTCGTCACCGACATCAAAAACCGCGAGAAAGTGTGGAAGGCGCGGCAGGAAGTCTTCACCGGCAATTTCCCGGCATCGACGCTGGTGCAGGTCGCCGCGCTCGCCGACCCGTCGATCAATGTCGAGATCGAGGCGGTCGCCCATATCGGCGCGAGCCGGCGCTAGGCCCGCATGGTCAATATCGTCAGCATCCTGCGCCTCGGCGAGGCCGACCGCGCGCGCATCGCGGCGGTCGACCCGGCGGTGCGCCTCGTCGATGCCGCCGGCTGGTTCGACGGCGAGATCCGCGAGACCTGGCCGGCTTTCACCGCGCAGCGCTATCTCGGCCGCAACGCGCAGGGCATGGGAACGCGCGAGGAGCGCGACCGGCTGCTCGCCGAGGCCGAAATCCTCATTGCCGGGTTTCCGTTCCCGCTCGATTTGCGCGCCCGCGCGCCGCGCCTCAAATGGTTTCATCAGCGCCCCGCCGGGGCGAGCAACCTGCTGGTCGGCGATCTGTGGGGCAGCGATGTCATCGCCACCACCTCGCGCGGCCTCGCCAACCCGCTGCCGATCGCCGAGTACGCGGTGGCCGCGATGCTCTATTTTGCCAAGGGCTTCGGCCAGGCCGCGCTCGACCGTGCGGCCGAGACCTTGGACCATCGCGGCTATCGTCCCGTCCTGCTCGACGGCAAGACCGCCTGCGTCGTCGGCGCCGGCGGTATCGGCCGCGAGGTCGGCCGGCTGTGCGCGGCGCTGGGGATGCGCGTCGTCGGCACGCGCCGCCAGCCGGAGGGCGCGCTGCCGCAGGGGTTCAGCGAGCTGGGGGTGCCGGGCGATCTCGACCGCCTGCTGCCGCAAGCCGACATCGTCGCGATCTGCTGCCAGTGGACGCCGGAGACGACGCGGCTGTTCGATGCCGCGCGTTTCGCGGCGATGAAGCCCGGCGGCATCGTCGTCAATGTCGCGCGCGGCGAGGTCGTCGACGAGGACGCGCTCGCCGACGCGCTCGCCTCCGGCCAGCTGCGCGGCGCGGCGCTCGACGTCTATACCGGCGAGTTCGAGCGCCCGCCGCCGGCCCGGCTGTGGTCCGACCCGCGCGTCCTCATCACCCCGCATACCTCCAGCATGGGCGACAGCGACCGTCACGGCGCGATCGATCTGTTCTGCGAGAATTTGCGCGCCTATCTCGACGGCAAGCCGCTCAGGAACGTCATCGACTGGGACGCGGGGTACTGAGCGTGGATAACCCCGACATCTTTAGCTTCGCCTTTCCCCGGGCTTGACCCGGGGGGCTCACGTCTCCATTCCCGGATGTCGGCGCAAGACGACGTGGACTGCCGGGTCAAGCCCGGCCAAGGGGAGCGATGGGTGAGCAGGCGATGACCCTCGCCGCGCTGTTCCTCGATGTCGCGCGCCGGCTGCCCCACCGGCCGGCGGTCGATGACGGGCGCAATGCCTGGAGCTACCGCGAGCTCGCCGAGCGCGCGCCGCGCATCGCCGGGGGCTCAGGGCGCGCCGCCTCGCGCCCGGCGACCGGGTGCTGCGGTCGCTGGAAAACTGCGGCGAATTCTTCGAGCTGCTGCTCGGCTGTGGGCGGCCGGGCTGTGCGCGGTGCCGGCCAACGCCCGGCGAAGAAGACCTG
>DASZLY010000128.1:0-4516 GCA_035552135.1 Allostellaceae bacterium
CATGACCGAGGGCAAAGTCCTCGGCTGGCTGAAGCACGAGGGCGACGAGGTCGCGGCGAGCGACGAGCTGTTGGAGATCGAGACCAGCAAGATCACCAACGTCATGGAGGCCGGCGAGAGCGGCGTGCTGCGCCGCATCGCGGCGGCCGAGGGCTCGGTGCTGCCGATCGGCGGGCTGCTCGCCGTGGTGGCGGCGGGCGAAGTGGCGGAATCCGAGATCGAGGCGTTTGTCGCCGGCTTTGTCGCGCCGGAAATCGCCGACGACGGCAGCGCCGATGCCGCCGGCCCGGCGACGCGCGAGGTCGAGATCGCGGGCAGGCGGCTGCGCTATCTCGAGCTCGGCGCCGGCGACGGGCCGCCGCTCGTCTTCGTCCATGGCTTTGGCGCCGACCTCAACACCTGGATGTTCAACCAGCCGACGCTTGCCGAGCGGCATCGCAGCATCGCGCTCGACCTGCCCGCCCATGGCGGCTCGGCGAAGACCCTCGGCGCGGCGATCGACGCCGCGGGGCTGGCGGCCGAGATCGCCGCCGCGCTCGATGCGCTCGGCATCAAGCGCGCGCATCTCGTCGGCCACTCGATGGGCGGTGCGATCGCGGCCGCCTTCGCCGCTGCGCATCCCGGCCGCGCCGCGAGCCTGACGCTGATCGCCCCGGCTGGGCTCGGCGCGGAGATCAGTGACGAGTTCATCGCCGGCTTTGTCCGCATGGAGCGCCGGCGCGACGCGCAGGAGGTGCTGCGCCTGTTGGTGCATGACCCCGCGCTCGTCAGCCGCACGATGGTCGAGGAGGTGCTGCGCTATAAGCGGCTCGACGGCGTCGCCGCGGCGCTCGAGGCGCTCGCCGCCGCCTGGTTCCCCGGCGGCCGGCAGAGCCAGGCGATCGATCCCGCTGGTTTGTTGATTCCCGTACAGATCGTCTGGGGCCGCGACGACAGGATCGTCCCGCCCGCGCAGGGCGAGGCGCTCGCCGGCAGACTGCCGGTGCACCTCCTCGACGGCGCCGGGCACCTGCCGCACATGGAAAAATCGGCCGAGGTGAACCGGCTGATCGCGCGCTTCATCGCCGGCTGACCGTCGCGGGGACATACACCCGGTCTTCACCAATCGCGGCGATAGTGGTACGCGCGGACGCTTCGTATTAAAAGAGCGCCCGCAGGGGCGTGCGATGCTCTGGGGGAGCCGGCCGGAAACGGCGGGATTGGATCGCGCGGCCTGCGGCATCAGATGTTAGAGACATCGGTATCGGGAGAAGTGCGGTGCGCGTCGCGACGGTCGAACGCAACACCAAGGAGACTCGGATCAAGGGCCGCGTCGATCTCGACGGCACCGGCGCAAGCGACATCGCGACCGGGATCGGCTTTCTCGACCACATGCTCGAACAGCTTTCGCGCCACGGTCTGATGGACATCGACCTCAAGGCGAAGGGCGACCTGCACATCGACTTCCACCACACCACCGAGGATACCGGCTATGTGATCGGCGAGGCGGTCGCCAAGGCGTTGGGCGACCGCGCCGGCATCCAGCGCTACGGCAGCGCGATGATCCCGATGGACGAGACGCTGACCCGCGTCAGCCTCGACTGCTCGAACCGGCCCTATCTGATCTGGAAGGTCAATTTCTCACGGCCGAAATTGGGCGAGATGGACACCGAATTGTTCAAGGAGTGGTTCCAGGCTTTCGCGCAGTCGGCTGGCGTCACCCTCCATGTCGAGAACCTCTACGGCGAGAACAATCACCATATCGTCGAATCGTGCTTCAAGGGGTTGGCGCGCGCCTTGCGTCAGGCGGTCGAGGTCGATCCGCGCCGCGCCGGCGCGGTGCCGTCGACCAAGGGGACCCTGAGCGGCAGTCTCAAATGTTGACGCCATGCTGACCGCCATTATCGACTACGGCTCGGGCAATCTGCGCTCCGCGGCAAAGGCCTTCGAGCGCGCCGCGGGCGAGCTCGACGGCGGCGAGCGGGTCATCGTCACCAGCGACGCCGACGAGGCCGCGCATGCCGACCGCATCGTGCTGCCCGGCCAGGGCGCCTTCGCCGACTGCCGCCGCGGCCTTGCCGCCGTACCGGGGCTGGAGGACGCGATCGCTGACGCGGTCATCGGGCGAGGCCGGCCGTTTTTCGGGATTTGCGTCGGGATGCAGCTGATGGCCGAGCGCGGCCGCGAATTCGAGACGGTCGAAGGGCTCGGCTGGGTTGGCGGCGAAATCGTGCCGATTGAGCCGGCCGATCCGTCGTTCAAGATCCCGCATATGGGCTGGAACCAACTGGCGCTCGAACGTTCGCATCCTGTGTTCGACGGGATCGCAGAGGGGACCCACAGCTATTTCGTCCACAGCTTCCATTTCGCCGTGACCGACAGAGCAGACCTCATCGCGACCGCCGATTACGCGCAGGCGCTGACTGCTGCGATCGGCCGCGACAACATGGTCGGCACCCAGTTTCACCCCGAGAAAAGCCAGGCGGCGGGGCTGCGCCTCATCGCCAATTTCCTCAAATGGCGCCCCTAAGGGACGTGACATGAGCGATGTGAGAGCCAAAGCCAAGGTAGCGATCGAGCGCCTGACCCAGTTTTCCGGCACCGATCTTGACGACCTCTGCGAGGCGACCGAGACGGCGATCGTCGAGGGCGGCGGATTCGGCTGGCTCAAGCCGCCGCCCCGCCACATTCTCGAAAATTACTGGAAGGGCGTGCTGCTGATCCCCGACCGGCGGCTCGTCGTCGGCCGGCTCGACGGGATCATCGCCGGTTCGGCGCAGCTCTCGAAGGCGCCGCGCAACAACGAGGCGCAGCGCTTTGCCGGCACGCTGACCGGCGCCTTTGTCGCCCCGTGGGCGCGCGGCCACGGCCTCGCGCGCGGCATCGTCATCGAGATCGAGCGCCTGGCGCGCGAGGAATTGGGCCTCGTCGTCCTCAACCTCGATTTGCGCGCCACCCAGCGCGCGGCGATCAGCCTCTACGAGGGGCTCAACTACCGCCGCTGGGGCTCCCACCCCGATTACGCCTGGGTCGACGGCCAGCAGGTCCCCGGCCACTATTACTACAAGCGTCTCGACGGCCGGGGATGATGGCCGCGCTGCCGTGATCCTCTTTCCCGCCATCGACCTCAAGGAAGGTGCCTGTGTCCGCCTGGTGCGCGGCGAGATGGCGAGCGCGACCGTGTTCAACACCGACCCTGCGGCGCAGGCGCGCGACTTCGCGGCGCTCGGCTTTACTTGGCTGCATGTCGTCGATCTCGACGGCGCCTTTGCCGGCGCCGCGGTCAACGGCACGGCGGTGCGGGCGATCCGCCGCGCCGTCGACATGCGGATCGAACTGGGCGGCGGCATCCGCGACCGGCACGCGATCGACGCCTGGCTCGACCTCGGCATCGAGCGCGTCGTGCTCGGCACCGTCGCCTTGCGCGCCCCCGAGCTCGTGCGTCACGCGGCCAAGGATTACCCCGGCCGCATCGTCGTCGGCATTGACGGGCGCGACGGCAAGGTCGCGGTCGAAGGCTGGGCCGAGCAGAGCGAGATCGGCGTCGTCGAGCTCGCAAAGCGCTTCGCCGATGCCGGGGTCGCGGCGATCGTCGCCACCGACATCTCGCGCGACGGCGCGATGCAGGGCATCGACGCCGGCGCGATCGGCGATTTCGCGCGCGAGATCGGCATCCCGGTCGTCGCCTCGGGCGGCGTCTCCTCGCTCGCCGACATCGCCGCGCTCGAGGCGCGCGAAAAAGACGGCATCGCCGGCGCGATTATCGGCCGCGCGCTCTATGATGGCCGCATCGACCCGGCCGAGGCCTTGCGGGTGGCGCAGGGGACCTCGGCATGCTGAAGATGCGCGTCATCCCCTGCCTCGATGTCAAGGACGGCCGCGTTGTCAAGGGCGTCAACTTCATCGACCTCACCGATGCCGGTGACCCGGTCGAGCAGGCGCGGCTCTACGACCGCGAGGGCGCCGACGAATTGTGCTTTCTCGACATCACCGCGAGCCACGAGAACCGCGACACGATCTACGACGTCGTCCGCCGCACCGCCGAGCAATGCTTCATGCCGCTGACCGTCGGCGGCGGGGTGCGCACGATCGACGACATCAGAAAGCTGCTGCTGTCCGGCACCGACAAGGTATCGATCAACACCGCCGCGGTTGCCCGCCCCGCTTTCGTGCGCGAGGCCGCCGAGAAATTCGGCAGCCAGTGCATCGTCTGCGCGATCGACGCGAAACAGACCGGCCCGGGCAAATGGGGCGTCTTTACTCATGGCGGACGCAACTCGACCGGGCTCGACGCGATCGAATGGGCCTGCCGGCTTACCGATTACGGTGCCGGCGAACTGCTCGTCACCTCGATGGACCGCGACGGCACGAAATCGGGCTTCGACATCGCCCTCACCCGCGCCATCGCCGACGCGGTCAGGGTGCCGGTGATCGCCTCGGGCGGGGTCGGCTCGCTCGATCACATGGTCGACGGCATCCGCGAGGGTCGCGCGACCGCGGTCCTCGCGGCCTCGATCTTCCATTTCGGCACGTTCCG
>DASZLY010000129.1:0-2643 GCA_035552135.1 Allostellaceae bacterium
CGAATCCGGCCCGTCTGTCCCGAGACGATGACGCAATGATTAACGACGCGGGTAAACAATCGGTTAAAGGCGGAACAGAGGCGGTAAGCCTAAGGGCGAGTTTACGGCAAAGGCCGGTGAGTTCGCCGCCAGCACGGGATACGGAGGCACGCGCAGGATGAAAGCTCTGGCCGAGCAGATCGGCGACCTCGACGGCGTAGAGATCTACGGCCGCGTCATCGGCGTGCGCGGGCTCATGCTGGAGATCGCCGGCCCGATCCACGCCATGTCGGTCGGCGCCCGGCTGACCATCGAGACCGGCCCCGGCCGCGTCATCCCCTGCGAGGTGGTTGGGTTTTCAGATGGCAATGCGCTGGCAATGCCGTTCGCCGCGCTCGACGGGGTGCGGCGCGGCTGCCGCGCGGTGGTTTCGACCGCCGCGGGCGCGGTGCGGCCGTCGGAGGCGTGGCTCGGACGCGTGGTCAATGCGCTGGGCGAGCCGATCGACGGGTTGGGGCCGCTGCCGCCGGGGCCGGCGCCTTACTCGTTTCGCTCGTCGCCGCCGCCGGCACATGCGCGCCGCCGGGTCGGTGCGCCGCTCGATCTCGGCGTGCGCGCGCTCAATACTTTCACCACCTGCTGCCGCGGTCAGCGCATGGGCATCTTCGCCGGCTCCGGCGTCGGCAAATCGGTGCTGCTGTCGATGATGGCGCGCAACGTGGCCGCCGATGTGTCGGTCATTGGCCTGGTGGGCGAACGCGGGCGCGAGGTGCAGGAGTTCTTGCAGGACGATCTCGGGCCGGCGGGTCTGGCGCGATCCGTCGTCGTCGTCTCGACCTCGGACGAGCCGGCGCTAATGCGCCGGCAGGCGGCTTACCTCACGCTCGCCATCGCCGAGTTCTTTCGCGATCTGCACCAGGACGTCTTGGTGTTGATGGATTCGGTCACCCGCTTCGCCATGGCCCAGCGTGAGATAGGTCTCTCGGCCGGCGAGCCGCCGACCGCCAAGGGCTACACGCCGACGGTGTTCACCGAGCTGCCGCGGCTTCTGGAGCGCGCCGGGCCCGGCACCGATGAGGGCACCATCACCGGCATCTTCACCGTACTGGTGGACGGCGACGATCATAACGAACCGGTCGCCGACGCCGTGCGCGGCATCCTCGACGGGCACATCGTCATGGAGCGCGCAATCGCCGAGCGCGGCCGCTACCCCGCGATCAATATTCTCAAGTCCATCTCGCGCACCATGCCGCGTGCGGCCGATCCCGATTTCGTGCCGGTGATCGCCCGAGCCCGCCAGGTGATGGCGACCTATTCCGACATGGAAGAGCTGATCCGGCTGGGCGCCTACCGGCAGGGCTCAAGCCCGGAGGTCGACGAGGCCATCGGCCTGCACAAGCCGTTGGAGCACTTTTTGGGCCAGGCCAAGGAGGAATCGACCTCCCTCGGGGAGGGGTACCGGCGTTTGCAGGCGATTCTGGCCGGCGCGGAAACCGAAAACTAACGTTATTGGCCCACAGTCGCCCCGATACGTCCGAACCGCCCGCGCGGGGCACGCACTATTTCGACCGCGTGAGGCGATAATTCGGGGCTTCTGGGGAGTATCCAGTCGATGAAGTCACGCGAGACGCTCATCCGCCTGAAGAAGTTTCAGGTCGACGAGAAGCGGCGCAAGGTTGCGCAGATCGAAGCGATGATCGCGGAGTTCGACCGCATCGCGACCGAGCTCGACCGCGAAATCAAGATCGAGCAGGACCGCGCCGGCATCCACGACCCAGGGCATTTCGCCTATCCGACCTATGCCAAGGCGGCGATCACCCGCCGTGAGAATCTGAGACGCTCCACCGCCGAGCTCAAGGGCCAGCTCGATGAGGCGCAGGCCATGCTCGGCGAGGCGTTCGAGGAGTTGAAGAAGGTCGAGATGCTCGACGAGCGCGACCAGGCGCGTGAAAAGGCAGAGGCCAGCGCCCGCGAGCAGGCCGAGCTCGATCGCATCGCTGCGATCCGCTACTCCGCCGGTGGGGCGAGAATTTAGAGCCAACGCTTCCGGTTTTTCGAATTGAAGCGGCGCCATGATTGATGGCGCCGTTTTCGTTTGCGGATTTAACCGGCGCCGCCGACGCAATAGGTCGCGTAGCGTGGCGTCCACATCCTGGCGTGCACGGCGGTCTCGATGGTGTCGGCAGTGACGCCCCTGGTCAGGCCTTCGGCATGAGCCTGCTTGCCGACGGCGATCGCCACTGCGATGGCCACGTCGCGGAGCGCGGTGACGCTCGGCAGGAGATTGGCTTGCGGATCGTGCCGCGCCGGCGACAGCTCGGCGAGCGCGCGCGCGGCCGCCATGAACATCGTATCGGTGATCCGCCGCGCCTGCGTGGCGATGGCGCCGAGGCCGACGCCGGGGAAGATGTAGGAGTTGTTGGTCTGGTCGACGCTGAACGGCGCGCCGCGGCGCATCAGCGGCGGGAAGGGGCTGCCGGCGCCGATCACCGCGCGGCCTTCGCTCCAGCGGTCGATGTCGGCCGGGGTCGCCTCGGCGCAGGACACAGGATTGGACAGCGGGAAGATGATCGGCCGCGCGTGCTGCGCCGCCATAGCGCGAACCACTGGCTCGTCGAATGCGCCCGATTGGCCGGAGACGCCGATCAGCGCCGTCGGCTTCGC
>DASZLY010000130.1:0-8496 GCA_035552135.1 Allostellaceae bacterium
ACGATCTGCATCGTCTTGCGCTCGTCGCCCCGCAGCAGCGGCACGTCGGGCGGAATGTCGATCGTCTCGGTGATCCCGCCCTCCTGGGCGCGCACGCTGGTCAATTGAGCGACCGAGCGCACCGCGTCGCGCACGTCGAAAATGCCTTCGTCGAGCGTGAGCTTGCCGGCCTCGGCCTTGGACAGGTCGAGGATGTCGTTGATGATCTGCAGGAGATGCGTGCCGCTGGCGTGGATGTCACCGACATAGGAGCGGTACTGCTCGTTGCCGACCGCGCCCAGCACCTCCTGACGCATCATCTCGGAGAAGCCGATGATCGCATTCAATGGCGTGCGCAGCTCGTGGCTCATATTGGCGAGGAACTCGGACTTGGCGCGGTTGGCGGCCTCGGCCAGCTCCTTTGCCACCTCACGCTCGCGGATGCCGCGGTAATACTCGACCGACATCCACAGCCCGACGCCGCCGATCAGCCCGAACACCGCGATCGCGATGCCGGTGCATTCCCATTTGAGCGTCGCGAAGAACGCCCCGGCAGGCACATCGACCGCGAAGGCGCCCATGACGTCGCCGACCTTCCAGTTGGCGCCGGGCTGGACCTTGTTGTGACAATCGGCGCAGCTCTGGTCGTTGGCGAGCGAGGGATAGACGGTGCGGAACACCGGCTCGCCGTTAAGGACCAATAATTGCGGGACCGGCTCCGGCTCAGCCTGGCCGACAAAGGATTCGACGATCCGCGCCATTTCCGGATCGGCCGGCGGGGTGACGATTTCCTTCCCCTGGCGGCCGACCAGGATCATGCGCAGCGAGGCTTCGTCGCCGCGCGACTTGTTGAACAGCTCGATCGAATGCGCCCGGTATGTCGCCGGCACCGGGCCGCTGCCGCCGAGTTCCTTGCGCACGGTGGAGTAGTTGGTGACGAAGGCGTCGACGAGCTGCATCGCCGTTGCCTTCTCGTCGGTCTTGTTGGCGACGAACGAGCGCACGCTGACCTGGTAGAAGCTGTAGGCCGCGACAAACGCCAGCGCCGCCGAGAACAGCAGGATGCCGATCCATCCATTGCCCTCGGGCGAGCGAAGAAACGCCATTACCGCGTTGCGCGCCTGTCTCATCACCGCACTCTGCTCAAGCCGAGACGGGTGATACGGCGCCAATTGCTAATGTTGGTTGAACGTCGCGGCGAATATCCGCGGCAATCGTGCGGCTATTGCCCGGCTATTGCCCGGCTATTGATGGATAATGGAACCCATCGCGAGGAATTTTTGCCGACGCTGGCGGCGCAGTGTCTCGCCGTCGAGCCCGAGATAGGGCCGCAAAGTCTCGTCGATCGCGTCGCCGAGGCGCCGCACGGCCTCCTGCGGCGCACGGTGTGCCCCGCCGAGCGGCTCGGCGACCACCTGCTCGATAACGCCGAGGTGCAGCATTTCCTGCGCGGTCAGCTTGAGCGCATCGGCGGCGTCTTGCGCGTTCTCGCCGTTGCGCCACAGGATCGAGGCGCAGCCCTCGGGCGAGATCACCGAGTAGATCGCATGCTCCAGCATCAGCACCGAATTGCCGGTGGCAAGCGCGATCGCCCCGCCCGAGCCGCCCTCGCCGATCACCGTCGCCACGACCGGCACGCGGATGTCGAGAGAGGTTTCGATCGCCCGGGCGATCGCCTCGCTCTGCCCCCGCGCCTCGGCGTCGATGCCGGGATAGGCGCCGGCGGTATCGACAAAGGTCAGCAATGGTAATTGGAAATGCTCGGCGAGGCGCATCAGCCGCTTCGCCTTGCGGTAGCCCTCCGGCCGCGCCATGCCGAAATTGTGTTTGACCCGCGCCTCGGTGTCGGCGCCCTTCTCGGTGCCGAGCACGACGACGCTGCGGCCGCGAAACCGCGCCAGCCCGCCAATTACCGCCTGGTCCTCGGCGAAGGTGCGGTCGCCGGCGAGCGGGGTGAAGTCCTCGACCAGCCCGGCGACGAAGTCGCGGCAATGCGGCCGCTCGGGATGCCGCGCCACCAGCACTTTCTGCCACGGCGTCAGCCGCGAATAGGTCTGCCGCAACAGCCGGTCGGCCTGACCGGCGAGGCGGCCGACCTCCTCGGCGATGTTGAGCCCGTTCTCGGCCGAGAGATGGCGCAACTCCTCGATCTTGCCTTCGAGCTCGGCGATCGGGCGTTCGAAATCGAGGAAATGGCGCATCAACCAGGGCTCGGGCGGGGCTTTCAGTCGGCTCGGCGGCTTATTTGCGCCGCGCCAGCGGGTGCACGGTCTCGACCAGCCGGCGCAGCCGCTCGCTCTGAACATGGGTATAGATTTGCGTTGTCGCGATGTCGGCGTGCCCGAGCATCTGCTGCACGCTGCGCAGATCGGCGCCGTGATCGAGCAGGTGGGTGGCGAAGGCGTGGCGCAACACATGCGGCGACAGCCGCGCGGGATCGATATTGGCGCCGAGCGCCAGCTCCTTCAGCAGCTGGCCGCAGCGCTGGCGGGTCAAATGCCCGTCGCGGCCGCGCGAGGGAAAGAGGAACCGCGAGGCCGCGCCCTCCGGCAGGAACCCCTTGCGGCACACGAGATACTCGGCAAGCGCCTGGCGCGACGGCGCGCTCAGCGGCACGATGCGCTCCTTGCCGCCCTTGCCGCGCACCAGCATGAAGCGCGGGTCGCGCTGCGCCGCCGCGAGCGGCAGCGTCACCAGCTCGGAAATCCGCAAGCCGGTCGCGTAGAGCAGTTCCAGCACGCAGCGCAGCCGCACGCCCTCTTCATCCGGCCAGGCCCCAGCCGTGGCGATGAGCCGCGCCACTTCGTCCTCGGATAAAAGCTTGGGCAACGGGCGGCCGAGGCGCGGCGTGTCGAGATCGCTCGTCGGATCGTCGGCCCGCGCGCCGTCGGTCAGCAGGAAACGGTAGAACTGGCGGATCGCCGACAGCCGCCGCGCCAGGGTGCGCGGCGCCAGCCGGCGCGTCGCGGCGGCGCCGAGATAATCGTGCAGCATGCCGGCATCGGCGGCGTCCAATACGATGCCGCGTGCCGCGAGAAAGCCCGACAGGTCGATCAGGTCGTTGCGATAGGCGGCGAGCGTCAGCCGCGCCGCGCCGCGCTCGGCCGCGAGCATTTCGAGAAACGCCTCGAGCCGCGGCGACAGTGCGACCGCGGCCGTTTTCTCACTTCGGAAAGCGCGCATCGGGCAGCACTTTCTCGACCGCAACGCGCGGCACATCGAAATGCCAATAGGCGAGGAACAAAGCGCCGCCCGCCACCGCCAGCAAGACCACCAACACCAGGACTAGCGTCACCTTTGTCATGTTTCGACTCGCAATCCCGGCCCCCGCCTCTGCCCGAACCGATTCCGCAGAGGCGGAAAATGGTTTAGTACCTTGTGTCGGCGCGGCGAGAAACAGCCGTGACGAGAGGCTGCGACGAGAGCATGGACGTCCAGACCGAGACAGCGCCGGTGCGACGCGCGATCCCTAGCGGTTTACGCCCGAGCCGGGCAATCGTCCTCGTCGGGCTGATGGGCGCCGGCAAGAGCAAGATCGGCCGCCGACTCGCGGCCCGGCTGTGCCTGCCGTTCTTCGATTCGGATGACGAGATCGAAACCGCGGCGGGCGAGACGATCGAGGAGATTTTCACCAATCGCGGCGAGGCGGCGTTTCGCGACGGCGAGCGCCGCGTCATCGCCCGGCTGCTCGCCGGCCCGGTGCATGTGCTGGCGACCGGCGGCGGCGCCTTCATGGACCCGGCGACGCGGCGGATCATCGCGGCGCGCGGCGTTTCGGTGTGGCTGCGCGCCGATCTCGACGTGCTGTTCGCCCGCGTGTCGCGGCGCACCAACCGGCCGTTGTTGAAGACGCCCGACCCCAAGGCGGTGCTCGCCGAGCTGATCGAGCGGCGCTACCCGATCTATGCGGAGGCCGACGTGACGATCGACAGCGGCGAAGGCCCGCCCGACGCGACGGCAAGCCGGACGATCGCCGCTCTCGACCGCTGCGCGCGGACCCGGCTGCCGCCGGAGGAGGCTTGCGGCGAATGAGTGCAGCAAACGGCACGGTCGAAAAACTGCGCGTCGAACTCGACGAGCGCGGTTACGACATCCTGGTCGGGCCGGGCCTCATCGCGACCGCCGGCACCTATATCCTGCCGCTGATGCGGCGCAAGCAGGCGATCGTCGTCACCGACGAGACCGTCGCCAAGGCGCATCTGACGCCGCTGCTCGACAGCCTCGACGCGGCGGGGATCGCGCATCGCTCGATCGTGCTGCCGCCGGGCGAGGGCACCAAGGACCTCGCGCATTTCGGCCGGCTGGTCGACGACGTGCTGGCGTGCGGGATCGAACGCGGCACGATGCTGGTGGCGCTGGGCGGCGGGGTGGTCGGCGACATTTGCGGCTTCGCCGCGGCGACGCTGCTGCGCGGCATCGATTTCGTGCAGATCCCGACGACGCTCCTGGCCCAGGTCGACAGCTCGGTCGGCGGCAAGACCGCGATCAATACCGCCGCCGGCAAGAACCTCCTCGGCGCGTTCTACCAGCCGCGGCTGGTGCTGGCCGATAGCGGCGCGCTGGCGACGCTGCCGCGGCGCGAGCTGCTCGCCGGGTATGCCGAGACCGTAAAATACGGGCTCATCGCCGATGCCGGCTTTTTCGACTGGCTCGATGCTGACGCTGACAAGGTCTGCGAGCTCGATCCCGCGGCGCTCAACCGCGCGGTCATCGCCAGCTGCCGGATGAAGGCCGAGATCGTTGCCGAGGACGAGCGCGAGACCGGCGATGCGCGGGCTCTGCTCAATTTCGGCCATACGTTCGGGCATGCGCTCGAAGCCGAGACCGGGTTCGGCGACGCGCTGCTGCACGGCGAGGCGGTGGCACTCGGCATGGTACTGGCCTTCGATTTCGCGGTGCGCCAGGGGGCCTGCACCGGCCAGGACGCGACCCGGGTGCGCCGCCATATCGCGCGCATGGGGCTGCCGAGCGAGTTGGGCGCGGTCGGGCTCGCCGGCAAAGCGGACGCGCTGCTTGCCCATATGGGCAAGGACAAGAAGGTGCGCGACGGCCGGATCACGCTGATCCTGCCGCGGCGGATCGGCGAGGCCTATGTCGCGCGCGACGCCAAGTCCGAGGATCTGCGGGAGTTTCTGGCGACCGCGGCGTAGTCCGGCCTCTAGGCTGGCACCGGTGCCGCTGCCGGGCGGACAGCGGTTCCCCAGCCGCGGCGGTAAAACTCGACGATAAAGACGCGGATCGCCGCGGTAAGGCTCAGCGCCTCGCGTCCCTGATCGATCTCGGTGACGAGGTCGTTGAGCAGCACGCCGCGCGCGCCGGCGATTTCGCGCAACGCATCCCACATCAGCGGCTCTAGCCGCACGCTGGTGCGATGGCCGGCGACGACGACATTGCGGATTCTCAACGCCGAGGGGTGGGTTTCACGCGAGCGCGGCGGCCGCCGCGACGATAATGCTGCCATGCCGCCACTGTGGGCCGGCCGTGGCGTGAATGCAACATTAGCGTGTTTCATAATTTTCATTACATATAATGGTATGGCTCAACCGCCGCGATCCTCGTCCGGCGCGAGGGTCGTCAGCGCCAAGGCATGGACGCCGCCCTTCAGCTCGTCGGCGAGGGTTTCGTAGACCAGTCGCTGGCGCGCGACGCGGCCGAGCCCGGCAAAGGACGCCGCAACCACGGTGACGATGAAATGCGTCCCGCCGCCCTGCCCGGCGCCGCCCGGATGCCCGACATGCCCCGCATGACGCGCCGAATCGTCGGTCACATCGAGCCGGGTCGGCGCGAAGCGCGCGGTGAGCTTTTGCGCGATCGTGTCGGCGACACTCATCGCCGCGGCCCGCGCTCCAGCGCCGCCGCGGCGGCAAGAAACCCGGCGAGATCATCGATCACATAGTTGATGTGGTCGGCGTCGGAGGCGATCGCCGCCCAATCGACATTGGTCTTGACCCAGGCGGTGGTCATGCCGATCTCCGCCGCCGGCGCGAGGTTCTTCGCCATGTCCTCGACCATCAGGGCACCCGCGGGGCGCACGCCGAAGCGCTCGACGAAGACGCGCAGCGGCGCCATCGCCGGCTTGGGCGCGAATTCCGACGCGACGATATCGAAAATATCGTTAAAATAATGGCTTATGCCGAGATGCTTGAGCAGATTCTCAGCATGCGGCACCGAGCCGTTGGTATAGACGAGCTTGCGACCGGAGAGCCCCGCCAGCGCCGCGACGAGCGCGGGATTGGCCGGCACGCAGCTCAGATCGACATCGTGCACAAAGGCCATGAATTCATGCGGGTCGACGCGATGCACCGCCATCAGCCCGTGCATCGTCGTGCCGTGCTCGCGGAACATCCGGGCGCGCAGCTCCTTCGCCTCGTCCATCGGGACGCCGAGAAGGCGGCAGATATAGTCGTTCATCCGCGCCTGAACCTGCGGAAACAGGCCGCTCGACGCCGGGTAGAGCGTGTTGTCGAGGTCGAACACCCAGGTTTCGATCGAGCCGAGCGGGCAACCTTCGCGGCGGACGGTATAAGCCACCGGGGCGCGCCTTAGAATGCGCCTCCCCCGGGCTTGACCCGGGGGCCCACGTCTTGGTTTGCACCTGTCGATGCAAACGACGTGGATGGCCGGATCAAGTCCGGCCAGGGGGAGTAAGAAACCAAGCGCATTGCCTCTCAACCTCCGCGGATCAGCGTGCCGGCGCCGGCGGTGAACAGTTCGAGGAGGATCGCGTGCGGCACGCGGCCGTCGAGGATTACCGCCGCCTCGACCCCGTGCTCGACCGCGTCGAGGCAGGTTTCGACCTTGGGGATCATGCCGCCCGAGATCGTGCCGTCGGCGATCAGCCGCCGCGCCTCGGCGGCGGAAAGCTCGGGGATCAGCGCCTTCGAGGCGTCGAGCACGCCCGGCACGTCGGTCAGCAGCAGAAAGCGCGTCGCCTTGGCTGCGGCGGCGACCGCCCCGGCGACCGTGTCGGAATTGATGTTGTAGCTCTCGCCCGCTTCGCCGACGCCGATCGGCGCGATGACCGGGATCATCCCGGCCGTCGTGAACCGGGCGAGCACGCTCTGCTCGATGCGGGTCGGCTCGCCGACAAAGCCGATATCGCCGTTGCGGGTTTCCTGGCGGGCGCGGATCAGATTGCCGTCCTTGCCGCACAGCCCGATCGCCACGCCGCCGGCGGCGTTGATCGCGACGACGAGCTGCTTGTTGATGGTGCCGGCGAGCACCATCTCGACCACTTCCATCGTCTCGGCATCGGTGACGCGCAGGCCGTTGACGAAGCGGCTCTTGATGCCGAGCCGGTCGAGCATGCGGTTGATCTGCGGCCCGCCGCCATGGATGACGACAGGGGACATGCCGAGCTGGCGCAGCAGCGCGACGTCCTGCGCGAAGGTCTCGCCGCCGGCGCCCATCGCGTGCCCGCCATATTTCACGACAACGGTCTTGCCGGCATATCGCGCGAGGTAGGGTGCCGCCCCGGCAAGCACCGAGGCGATCACGCTGGGTTCGGCGGCGGCCTGCGGTACGGTCTTCGGCTCACTCATGGCGCGCGCACTCTATCGTGCGAAGGGCGGGTTCGCCACCGGCTGCGACGCGTAAAAAAGATCAGGAGCAAGTTGCTGATTTCGCTTCATTTCGATTTCGGAACAGCTGGCCGTAACAGGTGGGCTAATCAGGCGGAGCAACAGGTGCGGTTTGCGTGCCGCCGGAGTGCATTTTGCCGCAAGGATCATCTGGCGGGGAATGTACGGGCGAATTACGGCAATTTTTGCGTCACCGCGATGGCCGAGGGGCCCGGATTGCGATCTATCGCGTCTCCCTCTATATCGCGAATGCCGCGAGGCTGGCGCGCAGCGCGGCGATGCCGCGGCGCTGTTCGGCGCTGGTCAGGTGGATTTCGGGCGCCGCCGCGCGGCGGCGCGTTGCCTCGGCCAGCACGGCGGCGGCGGTCGCGGCGAGCTCGGCCGGTTTGAGCGCGTCGGTCTTGGTGAGCACCAGCTGATACGACAACGCCGCCTCGTCGCACAGCGCCAGCGCCGGGCGGTCGGTCTCGGTGACGCCGCGGCGCGCATCGATCAACAGGCAGGCGCGGCGCAGCGTGGCGCGGCTCGCGAGGTAATGCTCGACAAGTGCGGTCCAGGCGCTGACCGCGCCTTTCGATGCCGCGGCATAGCCGTAGCCGGGCAGGTCGACCAGCATCAGCCGGCCGCCGAGATCGAAGAAATTGATCTGCTGCGTGCGCCCCGGCGTGCGCGAGGTGCGCGCCAGCATCCGCCGGCCGGTCAGCGCGTTGACGAGGCTCGACTTGCCCACATTCGAGCGGCCGATGAACGCGATCTCGGGCAACCCCTCGCGCGGCAATGCGCCCGGCGAGCCGGCGCCGGCGACAAAGCGGCATTCCTTGGCGAACAGCAGGCGGCCGGCCTCGACCTCGTCGGCGCCGATCTCGCGCGGCGGATAGACGTCGGCCGGGGCGGCGCTCAGGCCGCCCCGCGCCGGTGCATGATCGCCCATTGCTGC
>DASZLY010000131.1:0-6555 GCA_035552135.1 Allostellaceae bacterium
AAGACGCTGTTGAAGGCCGGCATCGTCACCGACCGCACGATCCACATCTACGCCGCCTGGGTCGATGTCGAGGGCCTGCAGGCGGAAGGCGACGCGATGGTCGGCGACGCGATCGCCGCCGAGGGCATCGAATATCTCCGCGCGATCAACGCCAGGCGCCGGGTGATCGGCCAGAAGGCGACGGCTTAAGCAAGCTCGTCGAGCAGGGCCTTCGCATCCCTGAGATCGGCCGTATCGAGCCCTTCGGTGAACCAGTCGTAGAGCGGCGCCAGCAGTGCGCGTGTCTCGGCCGTCCGGTTTTGCTGGAGCCACAACCGAGCCAGGCTCGTCGCGGCGCGCAATTCGAGTGATTTCGCGCTCTGGTCCTGGGCGACGGCGATCGCCTCGCGATATGATTGCTCGGCGGTACGCGGATCGTGGAAAGAGCGCTCACCCTCCCCGCGCACGCGTAGGAACTCGGCCTGCCACCATCCCCTGCCGGCGGCCTCGGCCTCGGCCAGCGCCGCGCCGGCCTCGTCGAAATTGCCTGCTTGAGTCTCCGCCTCGGCCAGCCCGGTCTGGAACACGTCCAGCATCAGCCTGGCGGTTGCGCCATATTGGTCGATTGAAACAACGAATTCCCGCCGACCTTCGTCCGGCCGGCCCAGCTGGATCAGCGCCCAACCATGGATGATGCCGCCCAGCGCTTGGTATTGCTTCAACCCATGTGCCCCGCCGAGAGCCAGCAAGCGCTCGCCGCAATCGCGCGCCATGGCACCCTCCCGCCGGAGCAGGCGAAGCGTCCCGGCGAACCATAGCGCATGCAGCGTACTGGGAATGTGAGCCAGTTTTTCGCCGAGGGCGATCGCGTCGTCGGCGTATTGCGCCGCCTGGTCCGGATAGCCCAGCACCCACAGCGACATCGCCCCCTGCCCCTTGCCGCAAACCCCCGGGTCATGGCCGCCATACATGAGGGCGTGATGGCCATGCTTGGCGGGATCGTAGAGGGCGAGGCCCTGGCGGACGTGTTCCTGGCTGCGAACGAATTCGCCGCGCCAGACGCGCGTGGCCCATGCCGAATGATGCGCCTGCAGGGTCAATTCGGGATCGGCAATGCGCTCGGCGATCTCGACCATCTCGCCAAGGAACCGCAAGCGATTTTCGTCTTCCACGCTGCTGCCCTGGGCGGTGATCCACAAGCCCCATGTCGCGGCGAAACGCGCGCGATCGTCGCCGAGCCGCCCCGCCAGTTCGTTGGCGCGCCGATACGCGTCCTTGACTTCGGGGACGCCAAATCCCCGGTTCGACATCAGTGCGGGGCCGCGCAGTAATTGCATATTCATCTCTCGCCGATCGCGCTCCGGCGTTTCCGACAGGCCGCTCAATGCCGCAATGCCCCGTGTCAAATGCGCGACCGCCTCGATATTGGCCGAGCGTCCCGCCGCACGACTCCCGGCCTCCAGCCAACGTGTTGCCGCGCCATCGAGCTCGCCTGCCTCGGTCAGGTGATGCGCGAGAATTTCCGGTTCGCGCTCGACCCGCTCCGGCAGGCGCCGTTCGATCTCGGCGGCGATCCGCGCATGCAGCGCTTGGCGTGGCGCGCGCAGCAGCGTGCCGTACGCGGTATCCTGCACCAGCGCGTGCTTGAACTGGTACTCGGCGGCGGGCGGCGTGCCGCGCTGGAAGACGAGTCCGGCGGCGACCAGCTGGTCGAGCGCGGCGCGGGTCTCGGGCTCGCCGCGCGGCGCGACCGCGACGGCCAGTTCGTAGGAGAATTCGCGGCCGATCGCGGCGCCGGTCTGGGCTATCTCGCGTGCCGCCGGGCCGAGCCGGTCGAGCCGTGCCATCAGCGATGCCTGCAGCGTCGCCGGCACCGCCGCGCGGGCGCCCGGGATCGCGGCGACCGCACCGCGCGCCGCACTCGTATTCGCCGCTTCCGCGGTTTCGAGGATCGCTTTCGTCACCTCTTCGAGGAACAGCGGCACGCCGTCGGTGCGTTCGATGATCTCGTTGACGATGTCGTCGGCAAGGCCGGTGAGATTGCCCGCCAGGCGCTGCACCAGCGCCGCGCCGTCGCGCCGCCCGAGCCGCGACAGCGCCAGCACCGTCACCTGCGCCTGGCCAACCCAGCGCGGCTGGAATTCCGGGCGGAAGGTCGCGATCACCAGCACCGGCAGATGCTCGGCGCGGTCGATGATGCGGTCGAGCAGCTCGAGCGAGGTCGGGTCGATCCAGTGCAAATCCTCGAACACCATCAACACCGGTTGGCGCCGCGCGAGGCGCTCCATCTGCGCGAGCAACGCGTCGAAGGTCTTTTCCTTCTTCTGCTGCGGTGTCAGCGCCGCGACCGCGGCCGCTGCGTCGGGCAGCGACAGCAGGTCGGCGAACAGCGCCAGCTCGGCGCTCGCCTCAGCGGAGCCGAGCAGCGCCGTCAGCTTCGCGGTCTTCTGCGCCGGCGTGTCGTCGCGCACGAAGCCGGCGGCGTGCTCGATCTGGCCGATGACCGGGAACAGCGCGCTGTCCCGGTGATGCGGCGAACAGAAATAGCGCAGCCGCAGATGCGGCTCGCCGAGCCGCTCGGCGAGCGCTTCGGTGAGGCGCGATTTGCCGATCCCCGGCTCGGCCGAGATCAGCACGACGCGCCCGTCGCCGTCGCGCGCCTGGCGCCAGCGGCGCAGCAGCAGGTCGAGCTCCTCCTCGCGGCCGACCAGCGGCGTCTCGCGCGAGCGCAGCGCCTCGAAGCGGCTGGCGACGCCGCTTTCGCCGATGACCTGCCAGGCTCGCGTTCCGCCGGCGAAGCCTTTCAGCTCCTGTGGCCCCAGGTCGCGCACCTCGAACAGGCTGCCGATCTGCCGCCGCGTCGCGTCGGCGATGACGATCTGGTTGGCGCTGGCGAGGCTCTGCAGCCGCGCCGCAAGGTTCGGCGTCTCGCCGATCACCGATTGCTCCTGGGCGGCGCCGGCGCCGAGCAGGTCACCGACCACGACCGACCCGGTGGCAATGCCGAGCCGCAATTCGAGACGCTGTCCGGTGCCCAGCCCGGCGACCGCGTCGACGATCGCCAGCCCGGCGCGCACGGCCTGCTCGGCGTCTTCCTCATGCGCCTGCGGATAGCCGAAATAGGCAAGGACGCCATCGCCCATATATTTCGCGACAAACCCGCCGAAGCGCGCCAGCACCGCGGCGGCGCAGCGGTGATAGGCGCCGATCACCTCGCGCAGATCCTCGGGGTCGAGCCGCGTCGCCAGCTCGGTCGAGCCGACCAGGTCGCAGAACATGATCGTCAGCAGACGCCGCTCGGCGCCCGGGACATCCGCTGGCCGCGGCGCTACTGGCGCCGGTGCCGCCTCGCTGCGTGCCGGCGGCTCGCGCAACGCGGCGATCGCCGCCAGCAGCTTGCGGCGATGGCCGATCGACGCGACGCCGATGCCGGTCAAATCCTCGCCGGTCAGCTCGGGGAGGACCTCGCCGTCGATGTCGTTGTCGCGAAAGGCCGGGGCGTACTGCTCAAGCCCCAGGCCGCGGAGCCACTCGCCGACATCGATCACCATGGGCCTTTATACAGCCTAGCCGCGCGGCGCGTTCGCCAAATGTGGCGCGTCGAGCCCGACCCCGACGAGGTGGCCGAACAGCTCGCCGAGCTTGCGGTGATCTGCCGCGGGCAGCGGCGGCTTCAGCAGCGAGTCGATATTGGTCTTGAGGTGCGCCGGGCTGCCGGTACCGAACAGCACGACATCGACCCCGGGCTCGTGCCGGACATAGCGGTAGCAGGCGTCGACGACGCTGCTCGCGCCGCCCGCATGCACGAGAAAGCCGAGCGGGTCGTCCTTCTCGGCGAGCGACGCCGGGACCTGGCCTTGCGCCGCGAGCTGCCGCAGCTCGACCTGAAGCCGGCCGGGCTGGGAGAAGATGTTGCGCACCGCGAACATCAGCAGCGTGCCGATCCCGTGCGCCCGCGTTTGCGGGAAGACGCGCTCGCGCGCGTTCTGGTGCATCATCGAAAAGCCGACCATGCAGACATCCCACACGCCGTCCTGCGCGGCCCGGTGCAGCGTCTCGTGCGCCAAATCGTGCGGCGCGGTCTCGGTGATGCCGAGAAAGCGGAACTTGCCCTTGTCGCGCTCGCGCAGCAGCACCGGCGCCAGCTCGTCGAGCGTGTGCCGGTAGTTCGCCGGAGGCACGCCGTGCAGCTGGTAGACGTCGATATGGTCGGTATCGAGCGCCTTCAGTGAATTGTCGAGCGCCGCGACGATGCCCTCGGGCGTGGCGCGGCCGGTGCTCCAGCGAAAGGGCGCCTTGCTGCAGATGACGACCCGGTCGCGCGGCACGGACTTCACCGCCTTGCCGAGCACATTTTCCGTACCGTAGGACGCCGCGGTGTCGAACAGGTTGACCCCGTGCTCGATCGCCTGATGGACGATCGCGATCGCCCCCGCCTCGTCGCCGCCGGTGCCAAGCCCCAGCCGGCTGAACCCGCCGCAGCCGAGCCCGGCAACGCTGACCTTGAGCCCGGTCCGGCCGAGCGTGGTGTAGTGCATGAAATGAAACTCCCGCTAACATGAGGCCAGCGCACCGGCTCGACCTCGACAATGCAGCTATCGCATCGCTATATCATGTCGCATGACAAGCCATACCGTTGCCGAAGGTGATAGCAATCTGTCCGAGTTGCTCGACCGTGTCATGGACGGCGAGGGACTTGTCATTACGCGTGACGGAGAGCCGGTTGCCGAACTAAAGCCGGTGCCTCGTGGAGCAGCTAGCCTGACGGCGGTGCAATCGCCGGTGGAAGCGGAAGACGAATTCCTTAGGATGCTGCACGACATTCCACAGCACATCAAAGATGCTGCCGTCGCCGCCGTTCGAGCGATGCGAGACGAAGACGAAGAGTGAGCCTCTACCTGGATACGAGCGTCATTATCCCGTTGATCCTTCCGGATGCGCTCGTCGGGCGCGCTGAACAGTTTCGAGCCACGGCCAGGGATGTCTTGATCGTTAGCGACTATGCTGGCGTCGAATTTTCGTCAGTCGTCGGACGGCGGGTTCGCACCCGCGAGCTGAGTGGCGAGGACGGAACGAAGGTCCTTGAGGTGTTTGACCTATGGCGCGACCGTCGTGCAAGGCGGGCGCAGATTGAACCGGACGACATCGTCCGTGCCGAGACTCATGTGCGCGCCTTCAGCCTGACGTTAAGAGGTCCCGATGCGATCCACATCGCGATCGCCCAGCGCCTGGGCGCGACCCTCGTTACGTTCGACCGCCGGATGGCAACCGCCGCCCGCATGCTGGGTCTTGCGGTCGCCGGAGCCTGACCGGCGCAGAAAGCATTGCCGCGCCGTCGCGCGATGCGCGATGCTTCCCGCAATTGATCGGGGAGGGCGGCCATGAGGCTCGACGAAGTCGTCAACATCGAGGACCTGCACCGGCAGGCGAAGCGGCGGCTGCCGAAGATCGCGTTCGATTTTATCGAGGGCGGGCTGGAAGACGAGCGCGGGCTCGCGACCAATACCTCGGCCTTTCACAAGCACCGGCTGCTGCCGCGCTATCTGGTCGACGTGTCGAAGCGCGACCAGACCCGCACGATCTTCGGCCAGACCTTCAATTCGCCGTTCGGCATCTCGCCGACCGGCGGGGCGGGGCTGTTCCGCTACCACGCCGACCTGATGCTGGCCGAGGCGGCGCGCGACGCCAACATCCCCTACATCATGTCGGGCGCGAGCAACGACACGATCGAGGCCGCCGCCAAGATCGCCCCGAAAAACCACTGGTATCAGCTCTATGCGGCGCGCGACCCGGCGATCAATGCCGACATGATCCGCCGCGCCGCGGACCAGGGGCTCGGCGCGCTGGTGCTGACCGTCGACACGCCGGCCGGCTCGAAACGCGAGCGCAACATCCGCAACGGCTTCGCCAATATCCGCGGCGGCCTGTTCCAGGCGCTGTCCTTGAAGCCGGCGATCCTCGTCGAGGCGTTGGAGCATCCCGGCTGGATCGTCGAATATTTCCGCCGCGGCGGCGGCACGCCGATGCTCGGCAACTGGCAACCTTACGCCCCGGCCGGGTCGGACGCCGAGGGCGTCTACAAATTCGCCTCGTCGGTGCGGCCGTTCAACGCGCAGACCTGGAAGGATGTGGAGCAGTACCGCAAGCTCTGCCCGAAGGGGCTGGTCATCAAGGGCATCATGAGCCCGGACGACGCGCTGCGCGCGATCGATATCGGCTGCGACGGCATCCTCGTATCGAACCATGGCGGCCGCCAGCTCGACCAGGCGCCGGGCTCGCTTGACGTGCTGCCGGCGATCCGCGCCGCGGTCGGCGACAAGCTGACCTTGCTGCTCGACAGCGGCGTGCGGCGCGGCGCCGACATCCTGATCGCGCTCGCGCTCGGCGCCGATTTCTGCTTCATGGGCCGGCCGACGCTCTACGGCGCCGCGGCCTATGGCCTGCCCGGCGTGAAGAAGGCGATCGACATTTTCGTCAACGAGATCGACCTGGTGATGGGCCAGATCGGCTGCCCGAGCCTCGACCAGCTCGGCCCCGATTTCCTGTGGCAGGACGAGCGCGGGCGGAATAGGTGAG
>DASZLY010000132.1:0-1755 GCA_035552135.1 Allostellaceae bacterium
AGCCCGCCGATCGCCGGGTTGCACGACATCTCGCCGATCGTGTCGCGGCGATGGGTGACGAGCGCGGTGCGCGCGCCGAGCCGCGCCGAAGCGGCCGCCGCCTCACAGCCGGCATGGCCGCCGCCGACCACGACGACGTCGTATTTCGCCTCGGTTTCACTCATCGCGGGCAATCTAGGGAGCGCCGTGCAGGCTGTCGAGGTTTCACGTGAAACATCACTTGCCGATGCAGAAATCGGCGAAGATCACATCGAGCAGATACTCGACATCGACCTGGCCGGTGATGCGGCCGAGGCTACGCCACACGAGACGGAGGTCTTCGGCGCGCAGCTCGGGGAAGGGCGCGGCGACAGCCCGGCGCAGCGCGGCGAGCGCCGTTTCCAGCGCCTCGCGGTGCCGCGTACGGGTGAGGGCGGGCGCGGCGCTGTCGTAATCGGCGGCGACGCGCTGCGCCAGCGCCGCGGTCAGTGCAGCGATGCCGGCGCCGGTCAGCGCCGACACCGCGAGCGCGCCGGCGGGGAGCGCGGCATGCGGCGCCAGATCGATCTTGTTGGCGACGAGCAGGGTGTCGCGGCCGGGCCAGGCGGCGGCACCGGCGGCATCCTGCGGGCGGGCGGCGTCGAACACGAAAAGCCGCAGGTCGGCGGCCTCGGCGCGGGCGAGGGCGCGGCGCAGCCCCTCCTGCTCGATCGCATCGGCGCTGTCGCGCAGCCCGGCGGTGTCGGCGAGCACGACCGGATAGCCGCCGAGGTCGATCGCCACCTCAATGACATCGCGCGTGGTGCCGGCGATCGGCGAGGTGATCGCCGCCTCGCGCTGAGCTAATAGATTGAGAATACTCGATTTTCCCGCATTGGGCGGGCCGACGATGGTGATTACGATGCCGTCGCGCAGGCGCTCGCCGCGCCGGTTGTCGACAAGGTGGCCGTCGATCTCGGCGGCGAGCCGCGCGGTCTCCGCGGCGACTTCAGCCTCGATCGCCGGCGGCAAATCCTCGTCGGGGAAGTCGATCGCCGCTTCGAGATGCGCCAGCACCCGCAGCAACCGCGCAGACCAATTGCGGTAGAGCGCACCGAGCGCACCGTCCAACTGGCGCAGCGCCTGGCGCCGCTGCGCCTCCGTCTCGGCCGCGACGAGGTCGGCAATCGCCTCGGCCTGGGTCAGGTCGAGCTTGCCGGCGAGAAAGGCGCGGCGGGTGAACTCGCCGGGCTCGGCGAGGCGCAGCCCCAGCCCGCGCAGCGCCTCGGTCAGCGCGGCGACCACCGCGCGGCTGCCATGGACCTGGAACTCGGCGACATCTTCGCCGGTCGCGCTGTGCGGGGCGGGAAACCACAGCGCCAGCGCGTCGTCGATCGCCTCGCCGCCGACGGGATCGCGAAGCCGCACCCGACGCGCACGGCGTGGCGGGGGCGCGGCGCCGGCAAGGGCTTGCAACGCCGGGCCGGCGAGCGGACCGCTGACGCGGATAACCGCGATGGCAGCGCGCCCCGGCGCGGTCGCCGGGGCGAAGATCGTGTCGGGTAGGAGCGGGGCGCTCAGTGCTTCGGCGGCAGCAGGTCCGGCTGCAGCATCAGCCGCTCGACCCGGCCGCCGTTCTTCAAATGCGTCTCGAGGATTTCGTCGATGTCCGACTGAGATTCGAATTTATACCAGACGCCTTCCGGGTAGATCACCAAATTGGGGCCGAACTCGCAGCGGTCGAGACAGCCGGCAGCATTGAACCGGACGTTGGCGATGCCGAGCTGGCGCGCCTTC
>DASZLY010000133.1:0-10418 GCA_035552135.1 Allostellaceae bacterium
TTCCATTTCGGCACGTTCCGCATCGGCGAGGTCAAGGCGCACCTCGCCGCCGCCGGCGTGCCGGTGCGGCTATAGGCGATGCCGGATTCCCTCGGCGAAGCGCTCGCCTCGCTGTGGGCGACGATCGAGGCGCGGCGCGGCACCAGTCCGGACACCTCCTACACCGCGAAATTGCTCGCCGCCGGCCCGGCCGGGGTCGCGCGCAAGCTCGGCGAGGAATCGCTCGAAGCGATCATCGAGGCGGTGAAGGGTGACGGCGCGGCGCTCACCCGCGAAAGCGCCGATCTACTCTACCACCTCCTGGTGCTGTGGGCCGCCGCCGGGCTCACCCCGGACGCCGTCGCCGCCGAACTCGTCCGCCGCGCGGGTATTTCGGGGATCGAAGAAAAGCGTACCCGCAAGGGCTGAGCGGCGACCGCGGAATGAAAAAACTTCGCTCCGACATCACCCGCGCGGGGCTGCACCGCACGCCGCACCGCGCCTTCATGCGCGCGATGGGGCTCGACGACGCGGCGATCGCAAAGGCGATGATCGGCGTCGTCTCGATGAAGGGCGAGCAGACGCCGTGCAACATGACGCACGGCTTCCAGGTCGACGCTGCCAAGGAGGGTATCGCCGGGGCCGGCGGCACGCCGCGCGAGTTCACCACGATCTCGGTCTCCGACGGGATCAGTATGAACCACGAGGGAATGAAGTTCTCCCTCGTCTCGCGCGAGCTGATCGCCGATTCGATCGAGGCGGTGGTGCACGGCCTCGCCTATGACGGGCTCATCGGCTTTGGCGGCTGCGACAAGACGCTGCCCGGCGTGATGATGGGCATGGTGCGCTGCAACGTGCCGTCGGTATTCATTTATGGCGGGGCGGCGCTGCCTGGCCGCTTTCAAGATCGGGACGTGACGATCCTCGATTCCTACGAGGCAATCGGCGCAGTACTGACCGGCGAGATGGACGAAGCCGAGCTGGCGAAGCTCGAACGCGCCTGCCTGCCGAGCGTCGGCGCCTGCGCCGGCCAGTTCACCGCCAACACGATGGGCATGGTGTCGGAGGCGCTGGGGCTCTCGATGCCCAACGTGTCGATGATCCCCGGAATCTACAGCGAGCGCGCCGGCCATGCGCGCCGCGCCGGCGCGATCGTCATGCGCGCGGTGCTTGGCGACGGGCCGCGCCCGCGCGACATCGTCACCCGGCGCGCGCTGGAAAATGCCTGCGCGATCGTCGCCGCGACCGGCGGCTCGACCAACGCGGCGCTGCACATCCCGGCGATCGCGCACGAGGCCGGAATCGCCTTCGACATGGACGATGTCGCCGCCGTCTTCGCGCGCACCCCGCTGATCGCCGACCTGCGGCCCGGCGGCCGCTTCACCGCCAAGGACGTGCACGAGATCGGCGGCACCGCGGTCATTATCCGCGCGCTCATCGAGCTCGGCGCGATCGACGGCGCCTGCCTCACGGTGAGCGGCGAGACGCTGGCGCAGGTCTATGGCGGCGCGGCGTCGCCCGACGGCGCTGTGGTGCGTGCCAAAGACGCGCCGATCGCCCCCGATGGCGGGGTCGCGGTACTGAAGGGCAATCTCTGCCCCGACGGCGCGCTCATCAAGATCGCCGGCCTCAAGACGCTGGTACACGAAGGCCCGGCGCGGGTCTTTGAGAGCGAGCAGGACTGCGCCCGCGCGGTCGAGGCGCGCGACTACCGCGCCGGCGATGTGCTGGTTATCCGCAATGAAGGTCCGGTCGGCGGGCCCGGCATGCAGGAGATGCTCGGCGTCACCGCGCTGATTTACGGCCAGAAGATGGGCGAGGCGGTGGCGCTCGTCACCGACGGCCGGTTCTCCGGTGCGACGCGTGGCATCTGCGTCGGCTATGTCGCGCCGGAGGCGGCGATCGGCGGGCCGCTCGCGCTGGTGCGCGACGGCGACAGGATCCGCATCGACTGCACCGCGCGCCGCATGGAGCTGCTGGTCCCGGAAGACGAGTTGGCGCGCCGGCGCGCCCAATGGAAACCCGCGCCGCCGCGGCACAAGGCCGGCCTGCTCGCCAAATATGCCGCGCAGGTCGGCCAGGCCAACAAGGGCGCGGTAACCCATGCCGGCGGCGCCGAGTGGCCGTGGTTCGACAGGTGAGACGCCGCTAGGCCGCCGCTTCGGCGCATCTCCGGCACCCTCCCATACGGCTGCCGCATCGCGCCTTGCACTCAGCGCGGGGCTTAGACTCCCTGCTATACGATAAATTTATGATATGAGCGCGTCACAACCCGGCATGTCGCCGGGACGCGGGAAGGAACAGCACCTGTGGATGACGCCATCGAAAAATCGGCGATGCGCAAGATTTACCTGCGCCTGCTGCCGTTCGCGCTGTTGAGCTATCTGCTCGCCTATATCGACCGCATCAACGCCAGCTTCGCGGCGCTGACGATGCGCGGCGACCTCGGCTTGACAGCCACAGCATACGGCTTCGCCGTCGGCACGTTCTACTGGGGCTATTTCCTCTTCGAGGTGCCGAGCAATGTGGTGCTCGAAAAAGTCGGCGCCCGGCTGTGGATCGCCCGCATCATGATCAGCTGGGGCATCCTTGCCGGGTTGACCGGCATGGTCGCGACCTTTGCGTCATGGGCCGGCGTGTCGAACGCGACCTCGTTTGGAGTTGTTCGCTTCCTCCTCGGCGCCGCCGAGGCCGGTTTTTTCCCCGGCATCGTGCTCTACTTCACCTACTGGTTTCCGACCTACCATCATGCCCGCATCGTCTCCGGCTTTCTGGTCGGGTTGCCGATCGCCGTCGCGGCCGGCGCGCCGGTTTCCACGGCGCTGCTGGGGTTGAACGGGCTGTTCGGCCTTGCCGGCTGGCAGATCATGTATATCGCCGAGGGTGTCCCGACCGTGATCATCGGGCTCGTCACCCTTTTCGTGCTGACGGACAGGCCGGCGCAGGCGAAATTCCTCACCGACGCGGAAAAAGCCTGGCTCACCGCCAAGCTCGCATCCGAACGCACGGCCAAGGAGGCGGTGCGCAAATTCAGCTTCCTCGAATCGTTCTACAATCCGAAGGTGCTGCTGCTGGCGCTCAATTATTTCGGCATCGTCGTCGCCAGCCTCGGCATCCTGTTTTTCGTGCCGCAGATCATCAAGGACATCGGCGTCAAGGACAACATGACGGTCGGCTGGCTGACGATGATTCCCTACATCAGCGGCGGCCTCGGGCTGGTCGGCTGGGGCCTCATCTCCGACCGCATGAACGAGCGCCGGTGGAACCTGCTCGGCGCCTGCGTGGTATCGACGATCGGGCTCATCGTCGCCGCCGCGACGGCCGGGTCGTGGTGGTCGCTGTTCGGGCTGTGCATCGCGACCTTCGGGTTCTACGGCTCGAAGGGGCCGTTCTGGTCGATGCCGCCGATGTTCATGACCGGCACCGCCGCTGCCGCCTCGATCGCCTGGATCAACTCGATCGGCAATCTCGGCGGATTTTTCGGGCCGTGGTATGTCGGCGTCGTCAAGGATTGGACCGGCTCTTACACCGGCGGCATCTACGGCCTCGCCTTCCTGTGCCTGATCTCGGCGGTCGTCTGCGCGCTGTTCCTGGAGATCCCGAACCCGGCGGCGCGCGGTGCGCTCGGCGAGGCGACGGCAGCGGAGTAGCCTCAGAAAACGAGGGCGCGGCATCAGCGGCAATCCGGCAGCGCCAGCAGGCTGTCGGGCTGCCGCCCGTCATCCGCGCCCTTGAGGTATTTGCTGCCGTATTTGCTGACCGCGACGACGACCGGACGTTCGCGGCCGCCGGCGATCACGAAGAAGCTCCAGCGCCCGTCCTCGATCGCCGCGATCGCTTCGGCCTCGCGAATCCGCCAGTGTGCGCCGTCGAGGTTGACGCCGCCAATGCCGCGGATACGCCGGTCGTGATTGAGCCGGTCCGAGCGGGTGACGCAATGAATGAGATATCGCCGCGGCACCGCTCGACACCCCCACGTCAACAGCGCGCCGGTAAATCTACCAGAAGCCGGAAATTTGTGTGAGGGGCTGCGCGCGCCCGGCTATTCCGCCGCGCGCGGCAGCGGCGGGCGGCGCACGCCGGCGAGCGCCTCTTCGTAGAGCTCGAGCCAGTCGCGGTCGGCCGGGGCGACGATCTCGCCCGAGCGAACCCGCGCCGCGGTTTCCGGGTCGTCGACCAGCGGCGGCACAGTGCCGTGTCCCCGCAGCGCCCAGGCGGCTTCGTAGAGCCGCCGGCGGGTCATCACGATCATCCGGTCGCTCGGCACCAGATGTTCGAGCGTGCGGTCGGCGATCGTGTCGCCGCTTTCGGTCATCGCCGAATCCTGCGGGAAGAGCCCGCTGATCCCCGAATAGCTGACCGTGCGCTGCATCTCGCGGTCGATCAGGTAGTCGTTCTCGGCGCTCGCCACGGTGCGCCAGCGGCCGAACCAGTCGGTGGTGTTGGGCCGCATCGGGCTTTCGCGGAAAAGATGCGGGATTTGCGAGCCGTCGAGTTTGTTGAGCAGCGGCGGCGTTGCGCCTTTCCACATCAGCGTGAAGACCATCGTGTGGCTGTCGTCCATCGGGACCCACCCTTGCGCCAGGATGTTGCCGGCGATCGGCCCGTTAGGGAACAGCGTCCAGAACGGCATCACGAAATGCGCGTAGCGATAGTAGGTCTGCCCCGGCTGCGCCGCGCGGCAGGCGGCGTACATCGTGCCCCAATCGGCGCTCGTCACCTGATACTGCGCCGCGCGCTCCATCAGCTGAAAGCGCTCCATATGGTCGGGGTCGACCTCATGCGGCTCGACCTTGCCGGCATGCAGGAAGGTGAAATGCGCCGTGTCGACATCGCCTTCCAGCGCCTGCAGCCAGTTGCATTCGCGCTGCCGGCAGAAGAGTGCGGTTTCGTCCGGGGGCGACAGCAGCGCCTCCAGCGCCGGCAGCGGCGGCGCCGTCGCGCGCTCGCCCATGTAGACATAGACGAGCCCGTTGCGCTCGGCGGCCCGGTAGGCGCGCGCCTTGACCTGGCCGCGCAGATCGAGCGGCGGCGGCACGTTGGGCATGTCGAGGCAATTGCCCTGCGTGTCGAACTTCCAGCCGTGATAGGCGCAGCGCAGCCCGCCTTCCTCGTTGCGGCCGAAGAACAGCGAGGCGCAGCGATGCGGGCAGCGATGGTCGAAGATACCGATCCGCCCGGTGCTGTCGCGGAACGCGACGAGCTTCTCGCCGAGCAGCATCAGCCGCAACGGGTCGCCGTCGGCCACCAGCTCCGACGACAGGCAGGCCGGCACCCAATATTGCCGCAACAGCGCGCCCATGGGCGTGCCGGGACCGATGCGGGTGAGGAACTCGTTCTCGGCCGGGGTGGTCATTGTCGCTGCCCTTTCGCAAGCGGCGATTTCGGCGCAATTTCCGCCCCGGCGCAAGAGGGCCCGACGCTGGCGCGCATCGCGAAATTATCAGAAGGCCACCTTCTGTTCTCCTGTTGTTATCAGGGTAATAACAGGAGGCGCCCCTCTGCTGTTTCCACCCGCTCTGACAACGCGCTGACGGCACATCCTGAGAGCTGTTGTCATCATCGAGAACAAATAGGGAATAAGATCATTTCTTCAAGCCTGCCACCAAGGCTAAAGCCGCCTTGAATGTCGGCTCCGGGTCGAATGCCGTCGTCGCTTCACGCGCGTGCAAATGGCGGTGATGCGCCGAAACCTGCCGGTGGCTGCAGTGGTGGGCAACCGGCGCGAGGACGACCGGCCCGCATGATCCGCGGAGCGCCTCAAGAATGGGCGCCAGAGACAGCGCCGGCTTACTCCCGCCTGTACGTCACCACCAGCACGTCGCGGTGGCCCGGCCGCGCCGGGTCGAGCGGCGTCACCGGCGTCACGCCGTGATAGACGCGGTTGTCGTCGGTCACCGCCGCGTCGAGCGGATCGGTCAGCGTGAAGCTGCCGAGCGGGCGGCGGCGCTGGTCGGCGATCGTCGTCTCGCCGCTATCGACGGCGACCCGATCGACCAGCAGCACCAGCACCCAGTCGACACCGTCGCGGTGCAGGCCCTCGGGCGTCGGCTGGCCGGTCTCGGCGGCGCTGGCCTCGATGCGGAACTGGTGGATCTCGACATGCCAGCTGGGCGGCCGTGTCGCCGCCGGGGTCAGCCCGTGAAACAGCCGGAAGCAGGCGTCGAGGATGGCGCGCAGCGCCTGGTGCTCGGCGATCTCCGGCTTGACCGGCTCGAACCAGCGCTCGATGTCGCCGTTGAGCGGGTTGTAGTCGCGGCTCTGATAGTGCGGCTGGTGCGGCTTGCGGGTGATGCCCTCCGGGGTCGCGCGGAATACCGCAAAACGCCGCCGCCGGTAGCGCCCGCCATCCGCCATGTAGGTGTCGACGCCGAGATCGTCCCAGCTGCGGGCAAACGCCTGCCAGTCGCCGAGGCCCGCGCCCTCCAGCACCGCGCGCATCTCGCCGGCACGCACAAAGGCAAAGCCGTCACGGGTGACGAGCCGGGCGATATCGGCGAGGGAGTGGGTCATCGGCAATCTTCGACGCGGGTTAGGCGGCGGCGCGGGGATGGACGTCTAGTTCGATTTGGGGACCGCTCTCGGCTTCGACGACCGAAAGATCGAAAGCGGCTTGCAAGTTCATCCAGAATTGCGGTGTCGTGCCGAAATAACGGCCGAGCCGAATAGCAGTGTCGGCGCTGATCGCGCGCGGCTTCTCGGTGCGGATGATGTCGCCGATCCGCGTCGCCGGAACGCGCAAAGCCAGGGCCAGCGCATTGGCGGACAGTTTCAGCGGCGCCATGAATTCCTCGCGAAGAATTTCCCCGGGGTGAGTGCGAATGCGAGCAGTCATGCAATTTCCCTAACGGTGGTAGTCGACGATTTCCACGGCTTCGGGGCCGGCATCGGTCCACACAAAGCAAAGGCGAAACTGATCGTTGATCCGGATGCTGTGCTGTCCTCTTCGATCTCCGGTAAGGGCCTCCAGCCGGTTTGCCGGCGGTGCCCTCAGATCGGCAAGCTTCTCGGCCGAGTCCAGCATATCGAGTTTCCGTAGCGCGACCGCCCGTAAATTCTGAAACCTTGGAACTGAGCCCCCGTTGAAGAGCGCCTCGGTATCCTTCGATCGGAACGACCGGATCATGCCGTCACATATAACGTGACGCGTTATAGTTCAAGGTGGCCCGGGCGCGCTTGAGCTGCTGGCACGGAAGGCGCACGATACGCGCTCTGCCGCGCAAACGACAGGGACCCCCGCCATGCCCCCCGCTTTGTCCGACGATCGCGACACCGAGTTCGCCGCCGTGGTGCGCCGCGCCGGGGTCGCGATCCCGCCCGAGCGCTGGGCGCCGATGCGCGAGGCGTATTTCAGCATGCAGGCACTGCTCGCGGTGCTCGACGACCCGCGGGCCTACGAGGACGAGCCGGCCGTGCTGCCGCGTTACGACGGGGCAAAGCCATGAGCGGGCAGCCGCTGCCGACGCTCGCCGAGGCCGGCCAGGCGATCGCCGCGGGCGAGCTGTCGCCGGTGGCGTTGACCGAGGCCGCGCTGGCGCGCGCCGAGGCGCTCAACCCCCAGCTCGACGCCTTCATCGAGATCACCGCCGAGCGCGCCCGCGCCGCGGCGCGCCGCGCAGAGCGCGAGATCGCCGGCGGCCGCCGGCGCGGGCCGCTGCACGGCATCCCCTACGGGCTCAAGGACATCTATGACGCAGCCGGGCTGCGCACCACGGCGCATTCGCGGCTGCTGCTCGACAATGTCGCGGCCGCCGATGCCGAGACCACGGCGCGGCTCGAAGCGGCGGGGATGATCCTCGTCGGCAAGCTGGCGACGCATGAGTTCGCGACCGGCGGCCCGGCCTTCGACCTGCCGTTTCCGCCGGCGCGCAACCCGTGGAACACCGCGCATTTCACCGGCGGGTCGAGCTCCGGCTCGGGCGCCGCGGTGGCGGCGGGGATCGTTTCGCTGGCGATGGGCTCGGACACCGGCGGGTCGATCCGCCTGCCGGCTGCCTATTGCGGCATAGTCGGGCTCAAGCCGACCTATGGCCGGGTCAGCCGGCGCGGCGTCGCGCCGTTGTGCTACAGCCTCGATACGACGGGACCGCTGACCTGGACGGTCGAGGACGCGGCGCTGGCGCTGCAGGTGCTCGCCGGATACGACCCGCGCGACCCGGGCTCGGCCGATGTACCGGTGCCCGATTACCGCGCCCATTTGCGCGACGGCGTCAAAGGGCTGCGGGTCGGCTATTGCGCCGCCTTCAACCGCGATGGCGAGGTCGGCGCCGAGCAGATCGCGGCACTCGACCGCACGGCACAGACGCTTGCCAGGCTGGGCGCTGAGGTGGTCGAGGTGACGATCCCGCCCAACGCGCAGTTCCAGGCCTGCGCGCGCACCATCTCGCACAGCGAGAGCTTCGCGATCCACGCGCAAGATTTGCGCACCCGGCCCGAGCTTTACGCCCGCGTCACCCGCGAGCGGCTGATGCTCGGCGGCTTCCTCACCGCGGCGCAATACGTCCAGGCGCAGCGCCTGCGGCGCATCCTGACCCGCAAGGTCGATGCGCTGTTCGAGAGCGTCGACCTGCTGCTGACCGCGATCGTCCCCGGCGCGGCGCCGGTCCTCGAAGAGACCGATGACGGGCCGTGGCGGCGCCAGCAGCCGCTGGCCTCGGTGTTCAACGTCACCGGCCATCCGGCGATGGCGCAGCCTTGCGGCTTCAGCGCGAACGGCCTGCCGCTGTCGGCGCAGCTCGTCGGCCGCCATTTCGACGAGGCGACCGTACTGCGCGCCGGCTATGCCTACGAGCAGGAAGCGCGCTGGACCGACAAGCGCCCGGCGCTGGCTACGCTCGGCGCGTAGCGCCAGTAATTTCACCACAGAGACGATGAGGCAGTGAGAGTTGCCATCGCTCGGGACCCTCACTGCCTCACCGTCTCATTGTTAGCAATGCGGCTTCGCCGCGATTGAAGGCGAGCGATAATGATCACCGACCGCCAGGGCGACGCGATCGCCCGCAATGTCCGGCGCATCGCGCATCTCGACCTGATGGGCGCCGGGCAGGTAACTGTCGCCGGCAATTACGCCTATGTCGGCCATATCACCAACAAGGAGGGGCTCGGCACGACGATCCTCGACGTGTCCGACCCGGCGAACCCGCGCATCGCCTCAACCATCATGCTCGACGATGCCGGCTCGCACAGCCACAAGGCGCGGGTCGCCGGCGATCTGCTGATCGTCAATTCCGAGCGCAACAATTCGAGCATCGGCCGCAAGGCCGAGGCGCTGCCCGGCACTCGCGCGCATCTGACCGGGCTGCTCGGCCGGCCGCCGAGCCATGCCGAGCTTGCCGAGAAGCTCGGCGTCGAGCCGGGCGACATCCCGCTGCTCGAAGAGGCCGAGAAGCATCCCTACGCCAATGGCGGGTTCAAGCTTTACGACATCTCGAACAAGGCGCGGCCGGAACTGCTGGCGTTCCACCACACCGGCGGCATCGGCGTGCACCGCTTCGATATGGACGCGGACTACGCCTACATCTCGACCGAGATGGCGGGCTATGTCGGCAACATCCTCGTCATCTACGACATTCGCGACCCGGCGCATGTCGAGGAAGTGTCGCGCTGGTGGATGCCGGGCCAACACATCGCCGGCGGCGAGACGCCGAGCTGGCCCGGCCGCCAGCACCGGCTGCATCACGCGCTGCGCTTTGGCGGCGAGATGTGGGCGGGCTGCTGGCATGGCGGCTTGCGGGTCATCGATGTTTCCGACATCACCCGGCCGCGCACGCTCGCTTCCTACAACTACCACCCGCCCTTCCCGGAGCCGACGCACACGGTGATGCCGCTGCCGTTCCGCCCGGGCGGGCGACGCATCTGCCTGGCGATCGACGAGGAAGACCAGTTCTACGGCGCCGCCGAAGCGGAGGCGCGGCGCGGCCGGCCGCACGCGGCGCTGTGGACCTTCGACGTCAGCGACTGGGAGCGGGTGCAGCCGCTGGCGATGTTCGAGGTCAGCGAAGTGGATTCGCCGTTTGCCCGCACCCCCGGCGGCCGCTTCGGCGCACATCAGTTCGCCGAGCGGATGCATGACAGCCTGGTCTATTGCGCCTGGTTCAGCGGCGGGTTGCGCGTCGTCGACGTCGCCGACCCGAGCGCACCGCGCGAGGTCGGATCGTTCATCCCCGAGCCGTGCGGCGGCCGGCCGAGCCCGCAATCGAACGATGTCGAGATCGACGATGGCGGCCTCATCTATCTCGCCGACCGCAATATCGGCCTCGACATCCTCGAATTGCGGCGCTAGGTGCGGCGATCGAGGAAACCCCTCGTCGCCTCCCCCGGGCTTGCCCCGGGGGTCCACGACTTTATCCGCCGACCCTCGTGCAAAAGACGTGGATGGCCGGATCAAGTCCGGCCAAGGTGATTGTTGTAAATTTGGAGACAAACATGCCCGAACACCG
>DASZLY010000134.1:0-6975 GCA_035552135.1 Allostellaceae bacterium
TGTTGGCGGCGGCCTTCTGGTTTTTGCCGCCGGCGTGGCGATCGGCAGCGGCTAAAGAGGCGTAAAGAAAACCGAACCGACGTCGCAGCTTGGTTCACGCGTTGCGCGCCGGCGGGTCTTGGGGTTCACCCGTCTAACACCGCAACCGGCGCCGATGTCAGCACGCACGCTCGCCACGGCTCGCGCGAGCTGCCAACCCTGCCCTTCGTTAAACCAGATTTCATCCCGCGGTGACGCTCGGCTCACGGGCTCATCGTCATATTGAAGCTGAAGCCTGCCCGCTCGGACGTTCCACGAAAGTCACATCCGAACCAGGTGCATATGGGAGAGTGTTTCATGGACATACAATCCGACTTCATCGTAAGCCGTCACGCCGTCATCGACAGCCCGCCCCTCAATGTCAGTGTCCCAATCAAAAACCTCCGATCCAACCGGAGCGGCTTGGCGCGCGCCTTGACCGCCGAGTTCATCGGCACCTTCTCGCTGATCTTTATCGGCGCGGGCGCGGCGACGGCGCTCGGTGTCAACCGCGATCCTCCCGTCGCGTTCGCCCACGGGCTCGCCATCATGGTGTTCGCCGCGGCCTTTGGCGACATTAGCGGCTGTCACATCAATCCCGCCGTCACCATCGGCTTGGCCGCGGCCGGCGAATTTCCAGCACGCCGCGTCGTGCCGTACATTCTGGTTCAGATGCTTGGCGCCATCGCCGCCGGATACACCCTGCTTTATGTGTTCGGGGGTCCGGTAAACAATCTCGGTGCGACGCTGATCGATACGCAGCGCATCACCTATGCCGGCGCATTTGCACTCGAAGCGCTCGGGACCTTCTTTCTGGTCAATACGGTGCTGCATACCGCAGTGCGACAGCGCGCGAACCGGCTCGCGCCCGTGGCGGTCGGCATGACCGTGACAATGTGCATTCTCGGCTTCGGCGCGCTAACCGGCGGCAGCGTCAATCCGGCGCGCACGATCGGCCCGGCGGTCGCGACCGGTATCTATGACGGGGTCGCCGTCTATCTGGCCGCCCAGCTGGTCGGCGCGGCCTGCGCGGGCGTGCTGTACCGTTGGTTCTGGGTGACCGATGCCGCCAAGCGCACCATTCAGCCGCGCGCTGAAGCCGTTGCCGGCGGTTCGGCACTCCACCACCAAGTACCGGCGGAATAAGGGCGGCGGTCGCAGCGCCACCTCGCCTGCAGCTGGGTAAACCAGATTTCATCCCAGGGCGAAGCTCGGGCCACGAGCCCTCGCCATATCACTGACGTAGCGACAGAACCCGGCCGGGCATCACCGGACGGCGCTGTCAAAAACGGAGAATGAGATGGCCAAGATGCTCTATGCCGCAGTGTTATCGGCAACTGCCCTGCTCGGCGCCGCCGGCGCTGCCTCAGCCCAGCCCGCTTCCGCGCTACCGTCGATGGCGCCGACCGAAGCTACCCAGCCGCCGATGGTGCAGGCCGAAGCTATTGAGCCGCCGCATTACGAGTGGCAGTACCACTATGCCGGCCACAGCCATCCGGAATATCAAGGGTATTGGGCGCTCGTGCAGTAGCTGACGTCGGGCTGCTCGCCGCGGTTCGCACAGCGCCGCACGCTGCGGCGCTGTGCGTGCGCCGAGGGTAAGTGAGTCGAGCCAAAAGTCGCTTCGCGCCGAGTGTCTTTCTTAAATGCGAATTTGCCGCCAGAACCGGTCATTCGACCGCCGTTCACTCGATCATCTCGTCGGCGCCAGCTTGCAGCACAGCGGGTACTTTGATTCCCAGCGTCTTAGGGCCGCCAGGTTATCGCTTTTGCCTGCGCGACCGACGAGCGGTGCCGAGGCTGCCGCGGCGCCGATCAACGACAGGAGGTCCCGCCGCCTCATTCGATGACCTCGTCGGCCTGCGCCAGCAGCAGTTGCGGCACGCTGAGTCCAAGTCCCTTGGCAGTCTTCAGGTTAATCGCCAGTTCGAACCGACTCGACTGCACGACCGGCAGGTCGGCCGGCTTTGCGCCTCTCAGGATACGGCCGATGTAGACGCCGACCTGGCGGTAGGCATCGGCGATGCTGATGCCGTAGCTGATCAAGCCGCCGGCATCGACAAAATCGCGCAGCTCGTATATCGCCGGGATCTTGAGTGTGGCGATGCGTTCGACGATCTGCGTCCGGCGGCTGTCGAAGAATGGGTCGGCGCCGACCAGCACCGACGCGGCGTCGCCGATGCCTGAAGGCGACAACGCGCCATCGATCTCGCTGCCGGTCGAGGCATTCAGGATCGTGATCTGCTCCCCGAGGTCTTGGCTGGCCTCGGTCACGTCTTTCTTCTGCGATTCGGCATTCGGATTTTTTGGATTGATGAGCACCGCAATGCGTCCGGCGCGGGGATCGACCTGGTGCAGCAAGCCCAGCCGTTTGCCGTCGAGTTCCGAGGTCAAAATGCCGATTCCGGTCACGTTTCCGCCGGGCCGGTTAAAGCTGGCTACGAGCCCGAGTTTCACCGGATCGCCGCCGACATCGAACACGATTGGGATGGCAGTCGTCGCGCCCTTGGCGGCCAGCGCCGGCGCCGGTCCGCCGGTCGCGGCGATCGCAGCCACGCGATGCCGGACAAGATCGGCCGCAAGTTCGGGCAACCGGTCGCTGTGGCCTTCGGCCCAGCGGTACTCGACCGAGAAATTTTGTCCTTCGATAAATCCCTGCTCCCGGAGTCCCTGGCGGAATGCCGCGGCGAGATTGCCGAACGTCGCGGGCGACTGACTGTTCAAAAAGCCGACGACGGGCATTTGCGGTTGCTGTGCCCTCGCAGACGATCGCGCGAACAGGGCGCTGCCCGCGAGGTAGAGAAATGTGCGCCGCCTCACTCGATGACCTCGTCGGCCCGGGCCAGCAGCACTTGCGGCACGGTCAGGCCAAGGGCCTTGGCGGTCTTCAGGTTGATCACCAGCTCGAAGGTGGCCGGTCGCTGCACCGGCAAATCGGCCGGTTTCTCGCCCTTGAGGATACGCCCGGCATAGCTCCCGACTCGTCGGTAAACCGCCGCGATGTTCGGTCCATAGCTGATCAGGCCGCCCTCGGTGGCGAATTCGCGATACTGGTAAATTGTCGGTACGCCGCCGCGCGCCGCCAAGGCGATCAGGCGTTCCCGCCGGGCGTTGAAAAACGGATCGGCGCCGGCGATCAGCCCGCCGGCATGCGATTGGGTGAGGGCAGCAAAGGCGGAATCGATCTCTGCCTCGGTGCCGGCGTTGAGGATTTGCAGCTCTACCCCGATTGCGCGCGCTGCTTCCTGCGCGTCTCTGACGATGCCCTCGGTCTGCGGATTTTTCGGGTTCACCAGCAGCCCGATCACCTTCGCCCGAGGCACCAGCTCCGACAACAGCTCAAGCCGTTTTGGCGTCAGTCCGGCGGTCATGAACGCGATGCCGGTGACATTGCCGCCCGGTCGAGCGAGGCTGGCGACCAGGCCCAACGCGACGGGGTCGGCGCCGGCGTCGAAGACGATCGGGATCGATGCCGTCGCCGCTTTAGCCGCGCGTACCGAAGGAACCCCCGTGGTAGCAACGATCACATCGACCTTGCGGGCCGCAAGATCGGCAGCCAATTCGGGCAGCCGATCGTAATGGCCTTCGGCCCAGCGGAATTCGATCGCCAGGTTCTGTCCTTCCGTGTAGCCGAGGTCGGCCAGCCCCTTGCGGAAAGCAGCGACCAGCGGCGCCGTCGTCGCAAGCGAGTTGCTGTTGAGGTAGCCGATCACCGGCATCGCCTTCTGCTGCGCGCGGGCCGCGGACGGCCAGCTGGCCGCGCCCGCTAGCAGGGTGATGAAGCTGCGCCGCTGCATCTTGTTCTCCCCGACCGGAGCCAAACCCTAGCACGCCGCGATCGTCGCGAGGCGAACGGTGCATGTCCGGAGCATCGGAGTGCAATTCACGCGTCTTACCGGTCGATGGCCCGCGGCCGGGAGTGGCGGCTCAGGTCGAGCCTGGTCGGTGCTCGGGAGACCATGGTTGGCCGCTTGCGGTGCTCCCTCGCCGCCGCTTCCGCGAAGGTTCCTTGACCGAACCGATAGCAGCCGTTCGGTTCGGGCGATGGGGACGGGTCTTCATGCTCCGAAGCAGTCATTCGTCATCGGCGCTCGTGACCCTATGCCGCCAAGGATTCCGCCGCTTTCCGAGAGGCCACCGCTGCAAAACCGCTGCATTTGCAGCGGACGTCCGGTTCGGCGCGCCAGGCGAAGCCGCGCGGACTTGCGCTCGGGTTGCGGGCCGTCGGTGCTCTCGGTTGCCGTTGCGGCACCGCCGGCCTAGAGTCTCGGCGACTAAGCGGAGGCTGCAATGACCGCGATCCATCAGGTGCCCGCGAGCGACAAGATGATCTGGCGCGGCGGCGACTTTACCAAGGACGACATCGCCTTCGACCTCACCGCGCGGCACCAGGCGGCGCTGCGCGACGTGCTGGCGCGTACCGCCAAGAGCGCGACCGCCGGGATCATGCCGGCCGATTGCCGCCACCCCGCGCTCGACGCCGATCTCGAACAGGTCTTCGACGCAATCCAGGACGGGCGCGGCATCGTCATCGTGCGCGGCATTCCGGTCGCGGGGCATTCGGTCGACGAAGTGAGCCGCATGTTCTGGGCGCTGGGGGCGCATTTCGGCCGCGGCGTGTCGCAGAGCGCGCTCGGCGACGTGCTGGGTCTGGTGCGCGACGAGACCCCGCCCGGTGAGTCCGAGAGCGCGCGCGGCTATACCAGCCGGCGCGAATTGTCGCTGCATGTCGATCTGGCGCAGGTCGTCGGGCTGATGTGCGTGCGCCAGGCGCGCGCCGGCGGCAAGAGCCAGTACGCCGCGGGCCTCGCGATCCATAACGAGATCGCCGCGACGCGGCCCGACCTGCTGCCCCTGCTCTATCGCGGCTTCCCCTATCATCGGCGCGGCGAGGAAGCGCCCGGCACGCCGTGCATCACGCCCTATGACATCCCGGTCTTCTCGGTGAAGAACGGGGCGATGAGCGTCTTCATGGTGCGCGAGATCGTCAATGCCGCGTTCCGCGAATTGAAGCGCGCCTTCACACCGCAGGAAATCGACGCGATCGACACTTTCCGCGCCACCGGGGAGCGGCTGCAGTTCGAGACCCGGCTCGAAGCCGGCGAGGCGACCTTCCTCAACAACTACACGGTGATGCATGCCCGCTCCGAATTCGAGGACTGGGACGAGACGGAGCAGAAGCGGCTGATGCTGCGCCTGTGGCTCGACGCCGAGAAGCAGCAGCGCCCCGTGGTGCGCGAAATCCACATCTACGAGAACCAGGGCGGGCGCAGCGGCATCGACCATCAGCCGGGGCGGCTGCCCGCGGTCGCCGCCTATCGCACGCCCGACGAGCTGGTGCGCCAGCCCGCCGCGGCGGAGTAGCCGGCGTGACCGATCCGGCCGCGCCGGATCGACATTCCGCCGCCCGCTACCGCGCCAACCTGCAAGGCGAGGTCGACGGCGCCGGGCTCTACCGCGCGATGGCCGAGGCCGAGAGCGACCCCAAGATCAGCGAGGTCTATCGCCGGCTCTCCGCGGTGGAGGCGGCACATGCCGAGTACTGGCGCGGCCAGCTCGCGAAGATCGGCGCCAAAGCTGGCGTGCTCGCCCCCGATTGGCGCACCCGCGCCCTCGGCTGGCTGGCGCGCCGCTTCGGCCCGCAATTCGTGCTGCCGACGCTTTCGACCTTGGAGCAGCGCGACGTCGGCAGCTACGACGCCCAGCCCGAGGCGGTCGCCGGCGGGCTGCCGGCCGCCGAGCGCTCGCACAACCGCATCGTCCAGGCGCTCGCCGCGTCGTTTCCCGGCGGCGCGAGCGGCGGCACGCTGGCCAAGGTCGAGGGCCGCCACCGCGCCGGCGGCAACGCGCTGCGCGCCGCGGTGCTGGGCGCCAATGACGGGCTCGTCTCCAATTTCAGCCTGGTGATGGGCGTCGCCGGTGCCGAGATCCGGGGCTCGGCGATCCTCCTCACCGGCTTGGCCGGCCTCATCGCCGGCGCCTGCTCGATGGCGATCGGCGAGTGGCTCTCGGTCAACAGCTCGCGCGAATTGAACCAGAGCCAGATCGACATCGAAGCCGACGAGCTGGCCCACGCGCCCGAAGAGGAAAAAGAAGAGCTCGTGCTGATCTACCAGGCGAAGGGGCTCGACGAAGCGCAGGCGCGCGCCCTCGCCGACAGCCTGATGGCCAACAAGGACACCGCGCTCGACACGCTGGCGCGCGAGGAGCTCGGCATCGACCCGGCCGAGCTCGGCGGCTCGCCCTGGGCGGCGGCGGGCTCGTCGTTCATGCTGTTCGCGACCGGCGCGATCTTCCCGGTGGCGCCGTTCTTCTGGCTCGACGGCCTGCGCGCGGTCGCCGCCAGCATCGTGCTGAGCGCCCTCGCGCTGACGGCGATTGGCGCCGGCACGTCGCTGTTCACCGGCCGTTCTTTCGCGTTTTCCGCGACGCGGCAGCTCGCGGGCGGCCTCGCCGCCGCGGCAATCACCTACGGCGTCGGCCGCCTCATCGGGGTCGCGGTGACGGGGTAACCCTCACCCTCCCAGCCCTGCGGGCTGGTCTCCTCCCTCTCCCGCGAGCCCGTGAGCGGGAGAGGGGTTTCGAGCACCGATGCTTTATCCCCTCTCCCGCTTGCGGGAGAGGGCGGCCATCGCGCAGCGATGATCGGGTGAGGGTCAAACCAGCTGGCCGAAGATCATGATCATCCCGATCACCGACACCACCCAGGCGATCGTCCGCAGCCAGGGGATGCCGATGAGATAGATGAGCCAGTGCGCGAGCCGGCCCCAGAAGAACAATTCGCAGCCGGTGAGCGTGCTGCCATCGGCCTTGCCGGCGATCTGCGCGATCAGCACCAGCGCGATGAACAAGGGCAGGCTTTCGAGCATGTTCCAGTGCGCGCGCTGCGCCCGCCCGGCAAAGCCGGTGAGCGGCGCCAGCCCGTCGCGGTTGCCGGCCAGCATGCCGAGGCCGACC
>DASZLY010000135.1:0-13750 GCA_035552135.1 Allostellaceae bacterium
CCGCCGCGACTGCGGCAGGCGGCGAGCTGCTGCGGGCCTTTCCCGACGACAATGCCTCGGCCGAGGCCGTGCTTCGCGTGCTCAACCGCCGGCTCGACACGATCGACGGCGACTATGTCGTGCTCGGCGAGCGCAACCGGCGGCCGCCGCATCCGCCGCACCCAGCTCCGGACTTTACCGATCGGCTCAAAACGCAGGCGCGCGTCATCCATGCGCTGATGCTGCGCGAGACGCGCACCCGGTTTGGCGACTCGCGCCTCGGCTACGGCTGGGCGCTGCTCGAGCCCATGCTGCACATTCTGTTGCTGTCGGCGGTGTTCGCGCTGCTGATGCGCGGAAAGCCGCCGATTGGTGCGCATTTTTTTGTCTTCTATTATACCGGCCTGATTCCGTTTCACGTCTTCGTGCACACCAGCACCAGCATGATGCACGGCGTCACCGGCAACGGCGCGCTGCTGCAACTGCCGCCGGTCAGGCCGTTCGACGTGATCTTGGCGCGCGGCCTGCTCGAATTCGCAACCGACCTTGTGGTCGCCGCGCTGCTGCTCGCCGGTTTCGCGGCGATCGGCATCCCGGCACTCCCCGATAATCCGGCAAGTGCCGCGGCGGCGCTTGCGGTCACCGCGTTGCTCGGCTGCGGCGTCGGTTTCGTCAATGGCGTCGTGCAGCCGCTGTTCCGCTCATGGGACAAGTTGTGGAACAACGCGACGCGGCTCCTCTACTTCTTCTCCGGGATTTTCTACGTGCCGGGGATGATGCCCGACTGGGCGCGCGACCTGCTCGCCTGGAACCCGCTGCTCCAGGCGATCGACTGGTTTCGCGCCGGGTTTTTCGCCGGCTATGACCCGCATTGGCTCGATCGCGGCTATTTGGCCTTGGCGGCGCTGCTGGCGGTGCTAACCGGGCTGGCGCTGGAGCGCGGCCTGCGCCGCCGCATGGCGGAACCGGCATGATCGCGCTCGACGCCGTCTCCAAGACCTACCGGACGCGGCAAGGCGGCCGGCAGGTCGTGCTCGACCGCGTCAGCGGGGTCTTCCCCGACGGGCATAATGTCGGCGTGCTGGGGATCAACGGCGCCGGCAAATCGACGCTGATCCGCCTGCTTGCCGGCTCCGAGCTGCCTGATCACGGCCGCATCCGCCGCACCGGCCGCGTCTCGTTCCCGCTCGGCTATGGCGGGACGTTTCACGGCGCGCTGTCGGGGCGCGAGAACGTCAAATTCATCGCGCGGGTCTATGGCGCCGACCTGCGCCGGGTCGTCGACTACGCCGCGGATTTCGCCGCGCTCGGCGGCTATTTCGATATGCCGGTCAACAGCTATTCCGCCGGGATGCGGGCGCGGCTCGCCTTCGGCACAAGCCTGGCGATCGATTTCGACGCGTATCTGATCGATGAGGTGACCGAAATCGGCGACGAGCCGTTTCGCCGCAAATGCGCCCTCGCCTTCCGCGAGCGAATGCGCAGCGCCGACATCATCCTCGTCACCCACAATGCGCGCACGATCCGCCAGTACTGCGATCGCGCGGCGATCCTCGCCGGCGGCGCGCTCCAGCTTTACGAGGATGTTTCCAGCGCGCTCGACGATTACCGGCGCCAGGGCGCAATGCTCCAATGATGCTGCGCTCGCCCCTCGCCCGCTCCGCGCCGCAAGAGGCGCCCGCGCCGCAGCTTCCCGCCGGCGTAACCAGCGCGTCGGTCACGCCGCTGTTTCTGCCGCGACAGGCGCGCCCGGCGTCGCCGCCGGCGGTGCGGCCGCTTCTGTCGCGCAGCGCGGTGTCCTTCATCATCGTCGTGCTGCTGCCGGTCGTGGTGGCGGCGATCTATTATTTCGCGATCGCTGCCGACCAGTACGTCGCCGAGTTCCGCATGAGCCTGCGCTCGGTCGACCCGCCGCCGATTGCGCCGCTGACCCTGTTCGGCAGCGATGCGCCGCGCGGCGTGGCGGCGACGGAGTCGCAGATCGTCACCCAGTTCATCGCCAGCCGCGCGATCGTCGACGAGCTCGACCCGGAGCTCGATTTGCGCCGGCTGTTCTCCCCGCCGGGCGCGGATTGGCTGGCGCGACTGTGGCAGCCGGCGCTCATTGAGCGCCTGGTTCGCTACTGGCATGGCCAGGTCGACCCGTTCTACGACACCTCGACCGGGACGATTGTCGTGCGCGTGCGCGCATTCGCGGCAGACGACGCGTTGCGCCTCGCGCAGGCGATCGTCGCGGCGTCGGAACATTTGATCAACGATTTGTCGGCGCGTGCGCGGCGCGACACGCTTTCCTACGCGGAGGGCGATGTCGGCGCCGCCGAGGCGCGGCTCACGGCGGCGCTCGCGGCGATCCGCACGTTTCGCGACAAGGAAGGGCTGATCGATCCCGGCAAGGCGGCCGACGCCAACACGATTCTGGCCACCAAATTGCGCGACGATCTGCTCAAGTCCAACTCCGAGCTCGCGACCCTCAAGGCCTATATGCGCGACGATGCGCCGCCGATCCGTGTGCTGAGGGCGCGCGTCCGCTCGCTCGAAACGCAGCAGCGCGGGCTGGCGCAGGAGTTGACCGCACCGCCGCAAGCCCCGTCAGCCCCTCTCGCCGCGCCGACGCTGTCGCGCGAGCTCGGCTCCTACGAAGCGCTCGACGCCGAACGCAAATTCGCCGAGACCGCGTACCAGCACGCGCTCGAAGGGCTGGATCGCGCGCGCGACAATGCCGATCGCCAGCATATCTATATCGAGAGCTTTGTGCCGCCCAGCCTACCGCAGAGCGCGCTCTACCCGCATCGCTGGCGGTCTCTGGCGACGGTGGCGTTGATCGCCTTCGCGGTATGGGCGATCGGCGGCCTCGCGGTGCAGACAATCCGCGAGCATTTTTAGGGCGAACGATGGCGACCTTCGATCTTCGTGCCGAGCCGCCGCCATCCGAACCGGGTAGCGGCCGCCTCGCGGTGCTGGCGCCGCGACGGGAACGGCTGGCGATCGTCTCGACCCGCAACAAATTGTGCGGCATCGCCACCTACACCCAGGCGCTGGAACGCCAATTGGCGGATCTGTTCGATATCACCGTCTTCGACCTCGATCAGGACTTGCTGCGCGGCATCCACCCGCGGGTGCGCGCGCTCGGCGACAAGCACATCAAGGAAATCTGCCGCGACATCGCCGGTTTCGACGCGGTGAACCTGCAGCTCGAACACGGCACGCTCGGCCGCGCGACAAAAGATATTCACCGCCGCTTTCGCTGGTTGACGAGCGCCGCATCGCGCCTCTCCGTGACATTCCATACGCTGAAGCGGCCGCCGATCTTCCCGCTCAGCGAATTTCTTGGCACCATTGTCAGGTTCCGCTGGCCGAGCGCGATCCGGCTCAAGGCGACCTTCGCCCGCGACAGCAAATTGTCGCTGGGGATCGCGCGGTGTCTGCGGCAGGCACAGCGGCGCAAACCGGTCAGCGTCATCGTCCACAACCGCCGCGACCTTGCCGATGCCAGTCATCTGCATGGTTTCGACAAGGTCTTCGATCACCCGTTGAGCTTCCTGCTCCCTGACGAGATCGACGCCATCAAGACCCAGGCCGCCCGCCGCCGCTTTCCTCAACTCGACCCGCTGCCTGTCGAAACCAAACTCATCGGCGTTTTCGGATTCCTGAACGATTATAAAGGGTTTGGGACTGTCATTCGGGCATTGCATCAACTACCGGAAAACTATCATCTCTTGATATTCGGCGGATTGCATCCCAATGAAATCCCGGCCAATACGCCGGTCCCTTCTTATATCGGATCACTGCTTCACGACGCTCGGGCGGATCAAACGCTCTACGATCAGATGCAGGGTAACGGCGTCAATACCGGGCTGAATCTCGATATTGAGACGCATCTCGCCGATCTATTCGGAAAACATCCACGCGATCTGTCGAAGCGGCTGCATTTCATGGGCGCGCTTGAAGATGCCGATTTTCTCGCCGGCATGGCGATCTCCGATGTCGTCGTGATGCCTTATCTCGAGGTCGGACAGTCGGCATCAGGGCCAATTTCCCAGGCAGTCGAGCTCGGTTGCCGGGTCATCGCTTCGCGGACCCATGCGTTTCTCGGCTTCGCCCGCTACCACCCGCAGACGATCGAATTCTTCGACATCGGCAATCACCTCGAACTGGCCGAGCGGATTGCCGCGCGCCGGCAATATGCGGTGCGCCGGGAGCCGTCCCGTTACACGGTCGAGAGCAACCGCATGGTCTATCTCGCCGCCAACAGCAAGCCGGCCGCCCAGCCGCAGCTTCGCTTGCGGCGTGCCGTCGCGCGATGGATCGACCCGAGCGTCGCAAGTGGCGACTGATCGCGCTCAGCGCGGCGGCGACCAAGGCTCCGGCGCGCGCGGTTCGAGATCGGTCACGACATCGACAAGGACCGGTTCGTTCGCTGCGAGTGCCTCGGCGAGGGCGGGCGCGACGTCGCCCGGCCGCTCGACCCGGATGCCGCGGACGCCGAAGCTCGCCGCCACCTTGGTGAAGTCGGTCGGCCCGAAGCGGATCAGTTCCTCGCCGCGGCCCGGCCGGTTGCCGGAAATGCGCCGTACCCCGGTCAGGTTCTGGCCAAATCCGGAATTGTTGTTGATGACCGTAACGCTGGGGATCTGGTAGCGCCGCGCCGATTCCAACTCGGCGAGGTGGTAGTAGAACCCGCCATCGCCGGTGAAGCACACCACCTTGCGCGCGCCAGCGGCGCACTGTGCGCCGAGCGACGCCGGAAACGCCCAGCCGAGCGAGCCGGCGGCGCGCAGATAGGTTTGCCCGGCACCGTTGAGATCGATCATCGTGCCGGTCCAGATGCCCGAATAGCCGGTGTCGGCAACCAGTACGCCATCGGCCGGCAGGGCGCGTGTGATCTCGGCGCACAGGCGCTCGACGGTGATTGGCCCGCTGTCGCGTTCGGCAAGCGGGACCATGCCGGCACGCCAATCGGCGACGATCCGCGCCGCCTCGTCGGCAAAACCCGCATCGCGGGCCGGCCGGCCGATGATCTGGTTGAGCCGCGCGACCGTCGCCTTCGGGTCGCCGACCAGACCGGTCGTGTTGGGATAGGAGCGGCCGAGCTCGGTCGGGTCGGCATCGATCTGCACCGCCGGCGTTGCCAGCGGCGGGATCACCCAGTTGAGCGTCACCTGGTCGCCGGTATCGCAGCCGATGAACAGCACCATCTCGGCGCTATGGACGATGCGGTTGGCGGGCGGCGCCGAATAACTACCGGCGACCCCGGCCGACAGGCGATGCCGCGTCGGGATGAGGGCGCGTGCGCCTAATGTCGTCGCGATCGGCGCGGCCAACGCTTCAGCCAGCGCGAGGATTTCCGGCCCCGCCCCCGAGGCCGCCGCGCCGTCACCGGCGACGATCACCAGCCGCCGCGCGCCGAGCAGCAGCTTGGCCGCACGCTCGATGTCGCGATCGTCCGCAACGGGGCGATGCACCGGGATCGGCCGCTTGTCGGGGTCGATCTCGACATCGGCGTCGGTCTGGCCGAGCTCGATGACGTCGCCCTGCAGCCCGTTGAAATCGAGATGCGTCGGGCGGACGGGATCGGCCATCGCCGCCCGCCATGCGTGACGCAGCAGGCGCGGCAGCTCGTCCGTCGTGTCGACCGGCGTCGAAAACTTGGTCACCGCCGAGAAGAGCGGCGCGTGGGCGATCTCCTGGTAGGAATTGCGGTGCTGGAACGAGGGCTCCTTGCGCCCGGTCATCGCGATCACCGGACTGTGCCCGAGATAGGAATCCTGCAAACCCGAGGCGAGGTTGGCGGCGCCGACCGATTGCGCCATGCAGACGCCCGGCCGCATCGCGACGCGGGCGTAACCGTCAGCCATGTAGGCGGCCGCCTTCTCGGAATGCGCGAGGATCGGCTTGACGCCGAGGTCGCCGAGCGCGAGCAGCGTCCGCCGCATCGTCGACTCGACAAAGAACACATGCGTCATTCCGGTGCTGGCGAGGGCGCGCGCCAGCCACTCATAGCCGTTGAGGGTCTCGGCCATTCTTTCCTCCCGTCTATTTGTTCGAAGCGTCGGTTTGTTCAGAGCGTGAGCCCGCCATCCACGATGACGGTCTGCCCCGTGATCATTGAGTTGCCTGCGCACAGGAAGAACACCGTCTCGGCGATGTCCTGCGGCGTGCAGGCCCGCTTCAGCGGCGTGCGTTCGACCGAGGCGACCTTGCGGTCGGCTGGCCAGTCCTTGTTCCACGGGCTGTCGACAAAACCCGGGGCGACCGCATTGACGCGGATATCGGGGGCGAGCGCGCGCGCCAAGCTGCGCGTCAGGTTGATGACGCCGGCCTTGCTCGCAGCGTAAGGGATGCTGCTGCCGCTGCCCTGCACGCCGGCGATCGAGGCGGTGCTGCAGATCGCGCCCTTCGCCTGACGCAGCGCCGGCACCGCGGCATGGGCGCAGCGGAACGGGCCAATCAGGTTGGTGTTGAGGATCGTCTGCCAGAACCCTTCGGTCAGCCGGTCAAGCTCGGTAAACGGGATCGGCGTCGGGGTCGCTGGCGTGCCGGCATTGTTGAAGAGGTAGTCGAGCCGCCCGAGCGCATCGATCGCGCGGCCGACCATCGTCTCGGCCTCGACCGGCGTCGCGACATTGCCCGGCGCGGCGACGATCTTGTGGCCTAGCGATTTGAGGCGCTCGACCTGCTCGGCGCCGCGCGCATCGTCGGGCAGATGGTTGAGTGCGACGGTGGCGCCGGCCTTGGCGAAGATTTCGACGGCAGCCAGCCCGATGCCCGAGGCGGCGCCGGTGACAAGCGCGGTCTTGCCGCTGAGATCGATCGTCAACATGGGCGGAGGGCCTTCGGAGGGAAGCGAAGCGTAGCGCTAGCATGACGGCGGCCCTGCCGGTGTCAAGGCACGGCGCGCCGCGCGGCTTTACGGTTAGTTGATAGGCAGCGCTCCCGGCGATGCGCTAGTTTGCCGGCGTAATCTGGTGCGGAGTGATGAATGATCGGACGGCGCTCAATTCTTCTCGGGATGACCGCCGCAGCCGCGGTGCCGCTCAGCGCGGTCGCGCAGTCAGGCAAAATCTATCGCATCGGGCTTTTGAGCCCGACGTTTCCATTTACCGACAAGAACCCGATGGTCGTCGGCCTTACCAAGGCATTCACGAAGCGCGGCTACGCGGTCGGCACCAACCTCGTCTTCGAGGGCCGCGCCGCGCAGGGCAAGATCGAGCTTTTGCCGCAACTGGTCGACGAGCTCAACGCTGCCGATATCGATGTGCTCATCACGCTCGGCTACCCACCCGCCGCGGTGGCGAAGGAACGCTCCAAGGCGCCGGTGGTCGTGACAAGCTCGGGCGATCCGATTGCCACGCATCTGGTCGCAAGCCTCGCGCGCCCCGGCGGCAACATCACCGGCGTCTCCGAGATCGCCGCCGAGCTTTCGGGCAAGCGCTTGCAGCTCTTGAAGGAAACCGTCCCGAGCATCCGCAAGGTGGCGATGCTGTGGAACGCCGACGATCTGGGGATGACCTTGCGCTACGAAGCGGCGGACAAGGCGGCAAAACAGCTCGATCTTACGGTACAGTCGCTCGGCGTGCGTGCCCCCGACGATTTCGGCACCGCGTTTACTGCGATGGACAAGGAGCCGCCAGACGGCCTGCTGATGGTCACCGACGCCCTGACCAACCTCAACCACAAGCGGGTTTTCGATTATGCCGCCGTGCACAAGCTGCCGGCGATTTATGAATACGATTTCCTGGTGCGCGATGGCGGGCTGATGTCCTACGGGCCGAACGGCGCCGAAGTGCTCGACCGCGCCGCCGGCCTCGCCGACCGCATCCTCAAGGGCGCCAAGCCCGCCGACCTGCCGCTCGAAGAGCCGACGAAGTTCGATCTTCTGGTCAACCAGAAGACTGCCGACGCGATCGGTCTCACCATTCCTCAATCGATCCTTGCGCGCGCCGACGAGGTGCTCGACTAGGCCCGGTTAAGCTAGCCGGCGATCGCCGCCAGCGCGGCGTCGAGGTCGCGGCAGACCGGGACGAGCGTAGCGATGCCGGTCGTGGTCAGGACCAGCTCGATATTCTCGCTCGGCGATAGGAGCACGAGCTTGGCCTGCCTGAGGGCGACCGCCTTGGCGCTCATCACGATCGAGCGCAGGCCCGTCGACGACGGAGGTCGGCCAATGCGGCAATATCTCCGCCGCCTTGAGCCGGCGATACATCGATAAGAGGTCGCCGAGGGCGTTATAGCTATAAGCGACATGGTCGATCCCGGTCGATTCCGAATCTCGCACCCCGGCCCAGCGCCAGCCGCTGGTGCTCGTCGTCATAGCTGAGGAAGCACAGCCGCTCGTCGCGGGAGACGATCGGCGCGCCCTCGTCAAATTGGACCGCGGGCGTCCCGTCCGCGTCGACGCGCGAAAGGAGCGGCCGGGACGGAAGCGGTCCGATTCACGGGCTGGCGAGCTTGCCGCGGCCGCTGACGGTGGCCCCGGCATCGGGCGACATCTTGAGGAAAAACGGCACCGACAGCATCCCGATGCAGCCGACCACGGCAAAAGCGAGCGAGAAGTCGAGCGGCGTCGGCTGGTGCTCGCCGCGCAGCGCGAGAAAGAGGTAGAGCAGCATCGCCCCGGTGGCGACCCCGACCGCCTGCGACAATTGCTGGCACATGCTGGTAAGGCTGGTGGCGCGGCTCAGCATCGGCCCCGGCACATCGGCGTAGCTGAGCGAATTGATGCTGGTCATCTGCAGCGAGCGGAAGAACCCGCCGGCGAGCAGCGCCAGGAAGATGACCGCATGCGGCGTCCATGGCCGGAAGAACGCATAGGCGAAGAGGAAACCGGCACTGACGACCGCGTTGCCGCACATCACCGTGCGAAACCCGAAGGTGCGGATGATCGTGTTGACGCCGAACTTCATCGTCATCGCGCCGGCCGCGCTGGCGAAGGTCAAGAGGCCGGAATTGAGCGCCGACAGGCCAAAGCCGATCTGCAGCATCAGCGGCAAGAGGAAGGGCAGCGCGCCCATCCCCATGCGGAAGAGAAACCCGCCGATCGTCGCCGCCGCGTAGGTCGGGATCTTCATCAGCGCAAGGTCGATCACCGGGTGCTCGGCGCGGTTGGCATGGCGCACGTAGAACACCATGCAGATCGCCCCGGCCATCAACAGCGCCAGCGTCACTGCCGCGGGAACCGCGCCGCGGCCGATCGTCTCGAAGCCGAAGGCGAGGCTCGCCAACCCGATCCCAGTCAGCACGAAGCCGCGGAAATCGAACGGCCGACTGCCGGTCTCGCGGAAATCCTCGATGAACAGGTTGATGAGGACGAGGCCGATGATCCCGATCGGGATGTTGATGAAGAAGATCCAGCGCCACGAGCCGTAGGTCGCGATGAACCCGCCGAGCGGCGGCCCGGTCACCGGCCCGAGCATCGCCGGCAGGCTGACATACGACATCGCCCGCACCAGCTCGGAACGCGGCACCGTCTTCAGCAGCACCAGCCGGCCGACCGGCACCATCATCGCGCCGCCCATGCCCTGGACGATGCGCGAGACGACCAGCATCCACAGCGAATTCGACAGGCCGCAGCCGATCGAGCCCAGCGCGAAGACGACGATCGCCGCGCTGAACACGCGGCGCGCGCCGAGCCGGTCGGCGGTCCAGCCGCTGATGGGCACGAAGACGGCGAGGCTCAGGAGGTAGCAGGTGATCGCGACATTGAGGCGCAATGGGCTCTCGCCCATCGAGCGGGCGATCACCGGGAGCGCGGTCGCGATCACCGTCGAATCCATGCTCTGCATGAACATCGCGCAGGCGACGATCAGCGAAATGAGCAGTTGACGGGTGCCGGGACGCATTGCTGCACGCAAGATAGGCCCGCTCGGCACTGTGCGAAAGGTTATCGCGCCAATCGCAGCTATAGTGAGAACGCATGACGGGGCTTATCGACAACCGGGTTTTCGTGCTGATCCTGCAGCACCCGCAGGAGCGGCGCGAAGCGCTGTCGACCGCGCCGCTCGTCGCCACGACGCTGACGCGGGCGAAGGTGGCGATCGGCCTCTCCTGGCCGAGCCTGGCGCGCGCGCTCGGCGCGGCGGCCGAGCCTCAAGAATGGGGCGTCCTGCATCTCGGCGCGGCGCGGCCGCAAGCAGCCGAAGAGCGGCGCGAGTTGATGCTGGTCGACGGGCGCGGCGAACTACTGGCCAAGCCCAACACGGTTCTCGCCGGGCTCAAGGGCATCGTCGTGCTCGACGGCACCTGGAGCCAGGCGAAGACGCTGTGGTGGCGCAATCCGTGGCTCTTGCGGCTGCACCGCATCGTGCTCGACCCGCCGCGCCCGGCGCAGCTCGGCCGGCTGCGGCGCGAGCCGCGGCGCGAGGCGCTGTCGACGGTCGAGGCAACGGCGCTGGCGCTGCGCCATCTCGAAGCCGGCCCCGCAGCCGCCGATTCGTTGGGCGCGGCGCTTGACGCGATGCTTGCGGCGGCAACCCGGCCGAGACCGGGACGTCGCCGTTCCCGCCGCCGGCCTGTACGGCGATAGCGGCCCGAACGGCCGCGGTCCAGTCGGGCTATTTCGCGGCGAACAGCGCGGCCACGTCGGCGGCCAGCGCGGCGCGCGAGGCCGGCCGCATGTACATCATGTGGCCGCCGTCATAGACCTTGACGCGGATCGCCGCGCGCACCGCGTCCGGCACCGCCAGTTGGTCGATCAGCCAGCGCGAGGCGAAATACGGCGTCACCAGATCGTAACGGCCGTTGGCCACCAGCACCTTGGTCGCCGGATGATCGAGCAGCGCGGTCTGCAACCCGGAAAGGCACATCCCGAGCCCGTCATGGCCCTCGCGGGCGCCGTCGAAATTCCATTGCTGGTAGATATGCGGCAGCACCCGGTACTGCAGCTCGGTGCGGTAGCCGAGCTCGGCCGGGGCATAGGCGTTGAACGCGGCGGTATAGGCGGCGATCGAGTTGTCGAGCACCGGGTCGCCGGCGGTCTTGTCCTCGGGATTGGCAGGCGAGGCGCGGGTGATCGTCGCATCGTAGAGGCTGAGCACCTGATCTTCCTTGCGGCGCAGCTCGCGGGAGAAGATGTCCCTGCCCACCCAGCCGCGCTCGCGGCGCACGATATCCTCGGGCAGCCCGATCATCGCCGCGACCTTGGCGATGAATGGGTCGCCCGGCGGCGGGACCCCCTTCAGCGCGGCGAGGCCGGTGAGGTAGTCGCCCAACGCGAATTGCTCGACCGGCGCCGGGTCGAATGGCGCCTTGCCGGCAAAGAACGCTGCCGCGCCGGCATAGCTCGGCAAATCCACCGCCCCGGCGATCAACGCGCCAACATCGGGATTGAGCATGCTCCAATCGAGTGCCGGCGAGATCATCACGATGCCGGTCGGGGTGATGCCCTCGTCGCGCTCAAGACTCTTGGCCATCACGCCGACGCGGAACCCGCCATAACTTTCGCCGACGAGATAGACCGGGCTCGACCAGCGCTCATGCTTGGTCAGCCACAGGCGAACCACCGAATCGAGCGAATGGATATCGCCTTTGACATTCCAGAACGGCTTGTTCGGGTTGTCTTCCTTGCCCGCGCCGCGGCTGAACCCGGTGCCGACCGGATCGACAAAAACGAGGTCGGTGAAGTCGAGCCAGGTCGATTGGTTGTCGACGATATGCGGCGGCGGGTTCGGCACCGCGCCGCTCGCCACCGGCTCCATGATGCGCGGCCCCACCGCGCCGAGCTGGAGGAACACCGCCGCCGCGCCCGGCCCGCCGTTGAACAGGAACGCGACCGGCCGCATCTGCCCCGGCTTCGGATCGACAAGGTACGAAATCGTGAAGATCGACGCGGTCTTGTCGCCCTTGTCGTTATCGAGCGCGATGGTCTCGGCGACCGCGCGGTAATCGAGGCTGCGCTGCCCCAGCTGGATCGAGTGTTTGGTCTCGACATGCGCCGGCAATTCCACCGTGGCCGACGGCGCGCGCTCGGGCGGACGCGACGAATCGTCGTCGGCCAGGGCCGCGACCGCGGGTAGTGCGAGAACCGCACAGAAAGCAAGGCCGAGGACGCGGCGACGCCATTCGCTAGCCGTCATGCGATCATCCGGTTCCGGTTGTGCGCGCGGCGTTATAGCGCCGGCGCCGCCGCGCTGCCATCGCCGCCGCTTGCCCCGCGCCGCGGAATGGAGGATTAGAAAGCGTTCCAGTTGCGGAGACCCGGACGATGCGCGCGCTTGCCTTGCTTTGCCTCACCCCGTGCCTGCTGCCGCTGGGCGGATGCGTCGGCACCGACCGGCACGAAGGCTTCACCTCGACCGGGCCGAGCGCGTTCCTCTACAGCGCGCATACCAGCACGGTAATGACCGAGAACGACGACGGTGCCGCCGAACGCATCCGCCAGGGTTGGCTCGTCGCGGCCCTGAAGGCGCATGACATGTGCGGTGACGGCTATGTCGTCGATACCCGCCGGTTCGTCCCCGGCCCACCGACCCCGTCCGGCCCGCAATTCAGCAATGGCGGCAACATCGTCTACGCCGGCCGATGCCTCGCCCCTACCGTCCTGCCGCCCACCATTGCGCCTCCCCCGCGTTTGATTCGGGAAAGGGGATAAAGCGGCAAAATCCGCGTGGTCGCTAAGCCTTCTTCTCCCAGCCTTTTTCGGTCTGCTGCCAGTAGGTGAGCGTGTGTCCGGCGGCGTTCGCGGCACGCCAGCGGTCGCGGGCCGCCTGCACCGCATCCGGGTCGTTGCCGTCGAACATGTCGATGCAGCGCGCAAAGGCGGCCAGGTCGTCCGCCGCGACGCCGTCGACGAGAAACAGAATCGAAGCGCCGTTCGGGTTCTCGGGTTGGTGCGTCAGCCAGATCGGCTGCATCGCCGGGTTGCCGTCGCGCGCCGCGCCGTGCGGCAGGAAACCGGCCTCGTCATAGGTCCACAGCAGCGCGTTGAGGTGCTCGACGCGCTCGGGCGAACCGGCCTGGACGACGATGCGATGCCCCTGCCCCACCGCGCGCTCCAACAGCCGCGGCAGCGCCCGTTCGAGCGGCGTCGACAGCAGGTGGTAAAAGCCGATCTCCGCCACCGGCGCGCTCAATTCTTCTCGTAATTGTCGGCGACGAAGCGGTCGAGCAGGCGCACCCCGAACGCGGTCGCGCCTTTCGGCACGGTCGGCGCGTCCTTCTTCGACCAGGCGACGCCGGCGATGTCGAGATGCGCCCACGGCACCTTGTTGACAAAGCGCTCGACGAACTGCGCGCCGATGATGCTGCCGGCGGCGCGGTCGCCGGCGATGTTCTTGACGTCGGCGGCGTCGCTGTCGATCGCCTTGTTGTAGGCATCGTCGAGCGGCAGCCGCCAGAGTTTCTCACCGACCGCCTTTCCCGCCGCGGCGAGCCGCTCGGCGAGCGCGTCGTCGTTGGCAAAAAGCCCGGCATGATCGTGGCCGAGCGCGACGATGATCGCGCCGGTCAGCGTCGCGAGATCGACCATCAGCGCCGGCTTGAAGCGGTCCTGGCAGTACCACAGCGCATCGGCCAGCACGAGCCGGCCCTCGGCGTCGGTGTTGAGCACCTCGATCGTCTGGCCCGACATCGAGGTCACGATGTCGCCCGGGCGCATCGCCGAGCCGGACGGCATGTTCTCGACCAGGCCGACGACGCCGACCGCGTTGACCTTGGCCGCGCGCGCCGCGAGCAGCCGCATCAGCCCGATCACCACACCGGCGCCGGCCATGTCCCATTTCATCTCGCCCATGCCGGCCGCCGGCTTGATCGAGATGCCGCCGGTATCAAAGGTCAC
>DASZLY010000136.1:0-7769 GCA_035552135.1 Allostellaceae bacterium
AGCCGCTCCGCCGCCATCTGCACCATGGCGCGGATGTCGGCCGGCTTCGCCATGTCGGCCGGCGAATAGGCGACGCGCACGCCGTGCTCGTCGCCGAGCCGCTTGGCGATGGCGGCGATGGCGTCGCGGTCGCCGAACCCGTTCAGCAATATGTCGCAGCCCTCGGCGGCGAGCGCCGTGGCGATGCCGAGCCCGATGCCGCTGGTCGAGCCGGTGACGATGGCGGTCTTGCCCTTGAGCATTCGCATTCTCCCTTCGTCCGCCGCTATAGATGATCCCTCGCACGAGTCCGGCCAACCGGCAAGCGGTCGCAGCCGGGCGGAGGAGAACCACATGAAGCCGTTGCTCGGCTCCTGGCAGCTTTGGGCGGTGCTGTCCGCCATGTTCGCCGCCCTGACCGCGATTTTCGCCAAAATCGGGGTGGAGAACGTCAATTCCGACTTGGCGACGTTCATCCGCACGATTGTCGTCGTCGTGGTTCTCGCGGGCATTCTGACCGCCGCCGGCGAATGGCAGCCGCCCGCGACCATCGCCGCCCGAACTTACCTGTTTCTATTGTTGTCGGGTCTCGGCACCGGCGCGTCGTGGCTGTGCTATTTCCGCGCGCTGCAGCTTGGCGACGCGGCGCGGGTCGCGCCGATCGACAAGCTCAGCGTCGTGCTGGTCGCGATTTTCGGCGCCGGCTTTCTCGGCGAGCGGCTGTCAGCGATCAATTGGCTGGGGGTCGCGGCGATTGCCGGCGGCGCGGTGCTGGTCGCGGTTCGCGGCTAGGTGTTTAGTCCCGTTCGCCTTGCGCCGCCGGGATGCGGCGCAAGGCGACCGGGTCGGCAAAGCCTTTGGCCCGCACTGTCTCCGCCGTGGCGTTGAGCGGGCCGATGCGCTCGGCGACGCCCGGCTCGCCGGCCATCGTCTCGGACAGCAATGAGCGGCCACCATGCCTCGGGTGCCGCCGCGAAACGCCATTCCCATTCCCGCTCGACGATCGCCATCGCGCTGCATTCCGTTGCAATGACGGGAACGACTATAGCGGGGTTTCGCCGCCGCCCCCGATTGCAATGCCCTGAAGGGCGAGCTAATCAGGCTGCATGCCGCCGAAACACAACCCGCTCAATCTGAACCCGCTGCAGCTCAAGACCCTGACCTTGCTGCAGGCGCTCGCCGCTTTGCCCGACGCCAAGCCGGGCGAGGCCGAGGGCAGCGTGCTCTTGACCAGCCTGCCCGATCCGCATGGCGACCATTTCCACCTCGGCGACGCGGTCGTTGCCGCGCGGGACGCGACTGGCTTGCGCAACCAAGCAGTTTGGACGGCGCTCGAACGCAAGGGGCTCGTCGCGACGCAATTCCCCCAATCGGCGACGCTGCTCGCCGCCGGGCGCGATTACCACACCGGCCTCAAGGACGCGATCCTGCACCGCGCCACGCATTAACCGATAACTCGTCAACCGATAGCTCGTCATTCCGGGTCGCTGCACGGCAGCGAGCCCGGAACCCAGGAACGCGGACAGTCGCCGTTATGCGGCGGCGCCCGAATATCTTCAGGGAATGCCCGTGTTCATAGGTTCCGGGCCTGCGGCCTAGCGGCATCCCGGAATGACGATTGGGCAGCGCTCACCACACGAACCGCGCGGCGGTCATCGTCGGCTTGACCCCGGCCACCGCGGCGGCGGCCTCGATGCGCGCGATGTCGGGGGTGCCGGTGGGGGCGAACTCGTCGAGATGGATGCCCTGGCCGGCGATTAGGAGGCTGTCGATGCCGGCGCCGTTGGCCCCGGCGATGTCGGTCCGCAGGCTGTCGCCGACCGCCAGCACGCGGCGCTGGTCGGCAATGCCGAGAAGGCGCAGCGTCGACTCGTAGACCGACGGGTACGGCTTGCCGTGCCAGCGCACCTCCCCGCCGATCTCCTCGTAATGCACCGCCAGCGCCCCGGCGCACAGCGCCAGTTTTTCGCCGTGGTTCACCATCAGGTCGGGGTTGGCGCAGACCATCTTGAGCCCGCGCTCGCGCGCCGCTTTGAGGATCGGCGCGTAATCCGCGATCGTGTCGTCCCAGCCGGCCGGGCCGGTATTGAGGATGAACTCGGCCGCCGTCGCGCTTTCGACATAGTCGAGGTCGAGCCCGACGCGGATTTCGAGATCGCGGTCGGAGCAGATATGCAGGCATTTGCGCCCGAGCCCGGCATAGAACGGGTCGCTGCGCTCCTTGAGGTATTGCCACGCCTCCTCGCCCGACGACATCACCGCGTGATAGAGGCCCTGCGGCACGCCGATCGCGGTGATGCGATTGACGACGTCATAGGCGCGGCGCGGCGCGTTCGACAACAGCGCGATGCGCTTGCCGGCATCGAGCAGCGCCCGCAGGCACTCGGCGACGCCGGGATAGGGGCTCACCCCGTCATGGACGACGCCCCATAAATCGAGCACGAAGCCGTCGTAATCGGCGGCGATCTCGCGCACGCCGGCAATCTCGCGAAGCGTCATCGATGGGTCGCATCTGGGAAGGAAACGATCGGCCATCCTACCACGGATTTGCGACACCGCGCGTCTGAACGGAACGCTGTGCGCCGGCGTTCGCCCGACAGAAGGATGGTCTGAACAACACGGGATTTGACGCGATGAAATCGACACTGGCCTTCGCCGCCGCGGTGGCGATCGCGATGTCCGCCGCGCCGGCCTTGGCGCAGTCGATCACCCCGCTGCGCGACTGGGTGCCGAATATCGACCGCGCCGCGGCCGCGGCCAGCACGCACGGCAAGCCGAACCTGGGTCACTCGGATATGAGCGCGGGCCGCGCGGCCCACACCGCGGGCGCGGCGGAGCGATGATCCGCTAGCGCCGGTGGTCGGCGCCGACCGCCTCGGCGACTGAGGAAAACCCGTCGCGGTGCAAGAGGTCGGCGAGGCCGCGTTTGATGCGGCCGAGCAGCGCCGGCCCGTCGAACATCAGCGCGGTGTAGAGCTGCACCAGCGACGCGCCGGCGCGGATCTTGGCATAGGCGTCGGCGGCGCTGGCGATGCCGCCGACGCCGACCAGCGGCAGCCTGCCCCCGGTCAGCCGGTAGATGTCGCCGACCAGCACAGTCGACGGCGCGAAGAGCGGCGCGCCGCTGAGCCCGCCCGTCTCGCGGGCCGCCGCGCTGCGCAGGCTCGCCGGCCGCGCCACGGTAGTGTTGGCGATGACGATGCCGTCGATGCCGCTCGGCGCGGCCAATGCAGCGATGTCGGCGCGTTCGGCATCGTCGAGATCGGGCGCGATCTTGACCAGCAGCGGTGTGCCCGGCGCCGCGTCGTCGCGCGCGGCGACCAGCCGGCGCAGCAAATCGTCGAGGATGTCGCGGCGCTGCAGGCCGCGCAGCCCCGGCGTGTTGGGCGACGACACATTGATGACGAAATAATCGGCGAGCCGCCCGACCCGTCGCACGCCATCGAGATAATCGGCGGCGGCGTCTTCGCTGTCGCGATTCTTGCCGAGATTGACGCCGACGATGCCGACCCATGGGCCCAGGCGCCGCCGCGCCCGCAGCCGGGCGAGGGTCGGTTCCAGGCCGCGGCTGTTGAACCCCAAGCGGTTGATCACCGCGCGGTCCTCGTAGAGCCGGAACAGGCGCGGCTTGGGGTTGCCGGCCTGCGGCCGCGGCGTCACCGTTCCGGTCTCGGCAAAGCCGAAGCCGAGCCGCAACAGTGCGTCGGGCGCCTCGGCGTCCTTGTCGAAGCCGGCGGCGATGCCGACCGGGTTGGGAAAGTCTCGGCCCCACAGCGTCTGTCGAAGGCTCGCCGGGTCGGGCTCGCCGCGACCCGCCATGAGCCCGCCAAGCCCGCCGGCCAGCGCGCGGACCGTCAGGCGATGCGCGCTCTCGGCCGGCAGCGCCCGCAGCAGCGGGCGGATCAGCGGATAGAGGTCAGGCAATCTTCGTCGGGACCTTTTTCGGTTCGCCTCCCCCGGGCGTGACCCGGGGGCCTACGTCTTCTTTGGTGGGCGACGAGACAGACGACGTGGATGGCCGGGTCGAGCCCGGCCAAGGAGAATTTGAATTGGTTGCGGAGAGCAATTTAGCAGCTCATACCGCGATGAACTCCGCCTTGCCGAGCCCCGACACCTCGACGACCGCGCGGTCGCCGGGCCGGGGGAACTGGATCGGCACGGTGCTGCCGGTCATCACCACCATGCCGCGCCGTAGCGGCCGTCCGTCGGCGGCGAGCCTGTCGGCCAGCCAGCTCAGCGCCTCCAGCGGATTGCCCATTACGTCCGCACCGGTGCCGGTGCCGATCTCGCTTCCGTCGATCGTCAGCCGATAGGCCGCCGCGGCGAGGTCGAGCTTGCGCCACTCGGTGACCGGCGGCCCGAGCACGCAACCCGCGTTCCACACATTGCCGGCGACCATCGAGCGCGCGGTGAGGCGTTTGTAGTCATGCTGCAAATCCTCCAGCACCTCGATTGCCGCCATGCAGCTTTCGACCGCCGCCTCGACCTGGGCGCGCCCGCCGCCCTCGGGCAGATCGGCGCCGAGCCGCATCGCGATCTCGGTCTCGATCCCGACGCGGCAATAATCGCCGACCCGCACTTCGGCCGGCGAGGTGCGGATTTCGCTCTGGAACATCGCGCCGTAGCACGGCTCGTCGACGCCGCAGAGCCGCTGCATGATCGGCGTCGTCAGGCCGATCTTGTAGCCCGCCACGACTCCGCGCCGCGGCGCCTCGATCGCCTCGTATTCGGCGCGAACCCGGTATGCATCGGCGAGGTCGCCGGGGATCAGTTCGTCCGGCAGGATGTCGATCGGACGGCGCGCACGGAAGATCGCGACGATGCGTTCGGCCGTTTGCCGAGGGTCGAGTGCGGGCATCGGTTTCTCCTCTCACGCGGGACACACCCAAGCCGGACATAGCGAAATTGTCGTACCGGCGAAAGCCGGTACCCGCTTCTCGACGCCCCGAACAGCGGAGCGGTGTATCCCGGCTTTCACCGAAACGACAGGCAAAGTATATCCCGCTCCATGGATTCGATCGTGCAGCCTCTGCTGACCTTCATCGCCGCCCATGCGCATTGGGCGGCGGCGGTCATGTTCGTCACCGCGTTCGGCGAGAGCTTCGCGTTCCTCAGCCTGTTGTTCCCCGGCACGACGCTCCTGATCGCCGCCGGGACGCTGATGTCCGGCGGCACCTTGCCCTATGTGCCGGTGCTGATCGGCGCGATCGCCGGGGCGACGCTCGGCGATTCGGTGTCGTACTGGATCGGCCGGCGCTTTGGCGGCGGCATCGCCAAGATCTGGCCGTTTTCGCGCAACCCGGAGATGCTGCCCGCCGGGATCCGCTTTTTCGAGAAGCATGGCGGCAAAAGCGTCGCGATCGGCCGTTTTTTTGGGCCGGTCCGCGCGGTCATCCCGCTCGCTGCCGGGCTGATGCGGATGCCGCGCGGTTGGTTCTGGTTCGCCAATATCGTCTCGGCACTGGTCTGGGCGCCGATGCTGCTCTTTGCCGGCGATGTCGCGGGCGATCTCGGCGACCGGCTGATCGGCCAGAGCAACACCTTCGTGCTGGTGTTCGGCGGGATGACCCTGTTGGGCATCGCCGGGGTGGTATGGGCCGCGTTGCGCGCCGCGAAATCGAAGGGCTAAGGCTGAGTTATCGCGGCGACGCCGCAAAATTCACCACAGAGACGGTGAGGCAGTGAGATTTCTGTCCCTCGGAACCCTTATTGTCTCACTGTCTCTGTGGTGAATCTAATCGGCGCGGCGGGCCGGGGGCCAAATGCAGACCTACCGCCGGCCCTGTGCCGCCGGTTCGGCGGGGGAGCGCATGTGGTCGGCGATATAGGCCTCGACATGCGTGCTGAGGAACTCGAGCTGGTCGGCGAACAGATGGTCGGCGCCCGGCACCTTGCGGAAATCGATCTTGATGTCGCGCTGATGGGCGAGCTTGTGGACCAGCTTCTGGACGCTTTCGATCGGCACCAGCGTGTCCTGGTCGCCTTGCAGCACCAGCCCCGATGACGGGCAGGGCGCGAGGAAGGTGAAATCGTACTGGCTGGCCGGCGGCGACACCGCGATGAAAGCCTCGATCTCCGGCCGGCGCATCAATAGCTGCATGCCGATCCACGCACCGAACGAATAGCCCGCGACCCAGCACGACCCGGCATTCGGGTTGTAGGTCTGCAGCCAGTCGAGCGCCGCCGCCGCGTCGGCCAGCTCGCCCTCGCCGCGGTCGAAGCTGCCCTGGCTGCGCCCGACGCCGCGGAAATTGATCCTCAGCGTCGAGAAGCCGCGCCGCACAAAACTTTGATAGAGCGTGTAGACGACGCGGTTGTTCATGTTCCCGCCATGCAGCGGGTGCGGGTGCAGCACCAGCGCCATCGGCGCCGGGCCGGTGCGGACGTGGTGGTAGCGTCCCTCGATGCGCCCTTCCGGGCCGTTGATGATGATATCAGGCATGGTAATTCCGGCCCGGGCGATTCCGACTGTGGCAATTCCGACTGTGGCAATTCCGACTGTGGCAATCCCGACTGTGGCAATCCCGACTGTCCCAGTCGGGTTTGCCCGGCCTTGCCGACTCGCCGCAATCGGGCAAGTTTTCGCCGTATACTTGATCGTTATAGTCGGGCAATTATATCTCGTTTCTTGGACCGCGTCGGGCCGGGCGGCAGCTTCGGCGCGCTTTGCGGCGGCCACGATAGCACAGTGAGCGCGATGCTATTCAAGAACCTGCGCGACGAAATCGACGCCACGCGCGCCCGCGACCCCGCAGCCCGCTCCTCGCTAGAGGTGGTGTTCTGCTATCCCGGCTTCCAGGCCTTATTGTTCCATCGCCTGGCGCATTGGCTGTGGACGCATCGCTGGTATTTCCTCGGCCGCTTTGTCGCGCATCTCGGCCGGGTGCTGACCGCGATCGACATCCATCCCGGCGCCAGCATCGGCAAGCGCCTGTTCATCGACCACGGCATCGGCGTGGTGATCGGCGAGACCGCCGAGATCGGCGACGACTGCACGATCTACCAGGGGGTGACGCTCGGCGGCACCCGGCCGTCGGCCGACCAGGCCGGGCATAAGCGGCACCCGACCATCGGCAACAACGTCATCATCAGCTCGAACGCGCAGGTACTGGGCCCGTTCAAGGTCGGCGACGGGGCGACGATCGGTGCCGCGACCATCGTGCTGCGCGAGGTGCCGCCCGGCGCCGTCATGGTCGGCAACCCGGCGCGCCAGCTCGCCCGTCGCCAGCCCGGCGAGGCGCGGCCGGCCTTCGAGCCGTACGGCGTCAGCGGCGAGGATATTCCCGATCCGGTCGCGCGGGCGCTGTCGGGGCTGCTCGACGAGGTCGCCAGCCTGCGCGCCCGGGTGGGCGAACTCGAAAGCGAAAAAGCCGCATCCCAGCCGCGGGGCCCGCGCGCTATAGCCGACGAAGCCGAAAGCGAACGCCTGTCGTGAAGAGGCTTGCGCTCACCCTCCCACGCCTGTCCGCGTGGGCCCCTCCCTCTCCCGCAAGCGGGCGAGGGGTTATGGCGGCATCGCGTCTATTCTCTCGCCCGCTTGCGGGAGAGGGTGGCTCCGGGCATAGCCCGGAGACGGGTGAGGGTTTGTCGGGCGCCGGCGTTTGCGGTTCCCTCGCCCGCTGGCGGGGGAGGGTGAGGGTGGGGGTTGGCCGATGCGACTGAGCACCAAGGGCCGCTACGCGGTGATGGCGATGGTCGACCTCGCGCAGCATGCGGATGACGGGCCGGTCTGCCTCGCCGACATCGCCGAGCGCCAGGAGATTTCGCTCTCCTACCTCGAACAGCTTTTC
>DASZLY010000137.1:0-16963 GCA_035552135.1 Allostellaceae bacterium
CGCGGCTGCGAGATCATCCTGCCCGACGACGCGGTCACCGCCGGGAAGCTCGAAGCCGGTGTCGTGACCCGCACGGTCGGGGTCAATGCGGTGCCGTCGGACGCGATGATCCTCGATATCGGCCCCGACAGCGTCGCCCGCATTTGCGCCGCACTCGCCCAGTGCAAGACGCTGGTGTGGAACGGCCCGGTCGGCGCGTTCGAGGTGAAGCCGTTCGACCGCGCGACGGTCGCGCTGGCGAAGAAGGTGGCCGAGCTGACGGCGGCGAAAAAGCTGCTGAGCGTCGCCGGCGGCGGCGACACGGTCGCCGCCCTCGCCGCGGCCGGGGTCGAGGACGGGCTCAGCTATGTCTCGACCGCCGGCGGCGCGTTTCTCGAATGGCTCGAAGGCAAGGAATTGCCGGGAGTTGCCGCGCTCTCGGCGCGGTAGACTGTCTTCGGTTTTAGCGAAGCAGCGCCCCTCGCCTGTTTCTGCAGCGAATTTACAGGAGCATACCCTACCAGGTTGCATTCTAGCGGCGACGCCCATAAGGGCCGCCAAAAGCCTGAACAGGAAGTACGCGAAGCGCGGCATTTCGATTGTACCTTCGATGTGAACATATAGAGAACATTGTTTTGCCTTCAAGGGGTGACGGGATGAGCGATATCGGGCTGTTCGAGGCGATCTATTCGGCGCGCTCGATCCGCAAATTGAGCGCCGATCCGGTGCCGGACGAAATGATCGACCGGGTGCTCGAAGCCGCGACCCAGGCGCCGTCGGGCGGCAACGCGCAGGACTGGGTGTTCGTCGTCGTGCGCGATCCCGGGCTGCGCCAGAAGATCGGCGCGATCTACCGCAAGGGCTCGGACATCGCCGCCAAGATCTATGCCGCGCGCGGCCGGCCACCGCATCAAAGCGAGGCGCAATACCGCCGCTTCATGCAGAACAGCGGCTGGCTGTGGGACCATCTCGCCGAGGCGCCGGTGCTGCTTGTCGTGTGCCTGAAACCCCGCGCCATGCCGGCGCATGACAGGCTGCCGCCGGAAGTGAGCTGGGACGAGGAGCGCGCCTATGCCGACCGCATTCGCGGCGCGAGCATTTTCCCGGCAGTGCAGAACATCATCCTCGCCTGCCGCGCATTGGGGCTCGGCACGGTGCTGACCACCAACCATCTGCGCTGTGAGGACGAGCTGAAGGCGCTGCTCGGCATCCCGCCCGAGGTGGCAACCTTCGCGCTGATGCCGATCGGCTGGCCACTGCAGAATTTCGGCCCCCTCACCCGCAAGCCAGTGCGCGAGGTTACGTATGCGGACCGGTGGGATGAGGCTTGGGGGGATTAGCCGGCCAGACGTTCAGCTTCCGCGACCCCACATCCGCCTCCCCCGGACTTGTCCCGGGGTCTACGAATAGCTTCCATCTATTCGTGGATGGCCGGGTCAAGCCCGGCCAAGGCGAAAAATGACCGTATGCGGTTACCGCCCCGCCTCGTTGGTCATGATGACCGTGCCGCTGGCGGCGAACATGCCGCCGACGCCGTGGCAGACCGAGATTTTTGCGCCCGGCACCTGGGCCGGGGCGATGCCGCGCATCTGGCGCACGCTCTCCTGCAGCGCGTACATGCCGTACATGCCGGAGTGCATGTAGCTCAAGCCCCCGCCATTGGTGTTGAGCGGCAGCTTGCCGGTGTCGGGCGCGGTGTTGCGCTCCCAGATGAAGCTCGCTGCCTCGCCCTTCTTGCAGAAGCCGAGGTCTTCCAATCCGTAGATCGGCAGATGCGCGAAGGCGTCGTAGATCATCAGGTGATCGACGTCCTTGTGGGCGATGCCGGCTTCCGCGAAGGCGGTCGGCCCGGCGACGCGGAACGCGCGCGACGAGGTGAAATCTTCCATCTGCGACACCATCGGCGTCTCGACGGATTCGCCGGTGCCGAGCAGGTAGACCGGCTTTTGCGGGAAGTCCTTGGCGCGCTCGGCGGAGACGAGGATCAGCGCGCCTCCGCCATCGGTCACCAGGCAGCACTGCAACAGGCGGAACGGATAGGCGATCATCCGCGAGCTCAGCACGTCATCGACCGTCACGGGATCGCGGAACGTGGCGCGCGGGTTCTTCGCCGCCCATTCGCGCTGAATGACCGCGACCATCGCCAGCTGCTCGTCGGTCAGGCCGTAGGTCTTCATGTAGCGCAGCACGGGGATGGTGAAGAGCGTCGGCGGGCCCATCGGGCCGTAGGGAATCTCGAACTGGCCTTGCAGGCTCCCCGGCGACACCGCCGGCCGCGAGCGCGCGACGCCGGAGCGGCCGCTTTCGCCATGGGTGATGAGCACGGTCTTGCACAGCCCGGCCTCGATCGCCGCCGCCGCGTGGCGGACATGGATCATGAACGAGCAGCCGCCGACCGCGGTGCCGTCGACCCATTTCGGGGTAAGCCCGAGATAATGTGCGACCGTGGTCGGGGTCTCGCCGGCGGTGGCGATGCCGTCGATGTCCTTGGGGCCGATGCCGGCATCCTGCATCGCGTTGAGCGCGGCGTCGGCGTGGAGGCCGATCTGCGACAGTTCGGGGATGCGGCCGAGCTCGGTCGTCTCGGCGGCGCCGACGATGGCGATGTCGTTGCGTTTTCCGGTCATCGCATCAGCCTTTCGCCGGGCGGACTAAGGGAAGCGTGATGTCGTCGTCGAGCTTTTCGAAGGCGACCTCGAGCGGCATGTCGAGCACCAGCGCCTCGGGCGTCTGCGGGCAATCGACGATGTTGGTCATCATGCGCGGCCCCTCGTCCAATTCGACGACGGCGATCGCGTAAGGCGGCGTGAAGCCGGGCACCGGGCGGTGATGGATCACGTAGCTGAAGAGCCGCCCCTTGCCGCTCGCGGCGAAGACGCCGACCTCGCGGCTGGCGCAGCCCGGGCAGAACGGGCGCGGCGGGAAATATACCTTGCTGCACGAATTGCAGCGCTGCAGGCGCAACTCGCCGGCCTTGGTGCCGTCCCAGAAATGCCGCGTCTCGGGCGTCGGCTGCGGTTTCGGCCGTTGTCCTTCAGGCATCGTCGCCATCCCCTTGGTTGACCCGATTCAAGATTGCCGCCGCTACGCGGCTGTTATCAAGTGCGGTGCCGCATCCGCGGCACCTTACGGCACCGAGCTAGATCCGAGCTATAGCGAGGAGAAACCCCATGATCACGCCGGCCTATGTCCGCACCATGGCCGCCTATAACAGCGAGATGAACCGCCGGCTCTATGCCGCCGCGTCACGGCTGTCCGACACCGAGCGCCGGCGCGACCGCGGCGCGTTCTGGCATTCGCTGCACGGCACGCTCGTCCACATCCTGTGGGGCGACGGCCAGTGGATGAGCCGGTTCGACGGCTGGGAGCGGCCGGCGACGCCGATCCGCGAGAGCGACGGGATGATCGAGGATTTCGCCTCGCTGAGCACGCGGCGGGCCGGCGCCGACGCCAAGATCGAGGACTGGGCCGCGCGGGTCGACGAGGCCTATCTCGTGCGTGACCTGACCTGGTTCAGCGGCGCCGCGGAGCGCGAGGTGTCGGCGCCCTACCGGCTCCTGGTGACGCATTTCTTCAATCACCAGACGCATCATCGCGGCCAGGCGCATGCCCTCATCACCGCCGCCGGCGAGAAGACCGACGACACCGATTTGTTCCTGGTGATCCCGGAGATGAGGTGACTGCCCCGTCATTCCGGGGCATCGCGGAGCGATGAACCCGGAACCCATGCACGCGGACGGCGATACGCGCGCCTCGACGCCGCGGGGACTTCGGAGAAGATCGCGTCTCGAAAGACGCAATAACCCTGCGGCCGCGAGGGATTAACCCAGCACCTCGGCAACCTTGGCGTTGAGCTCTTCGGCGCGGAACGGCTTTTGCAGCACGGTTTCCTGCGCGGAGTCGCCAGCCTTGGCCATGTCGGCGAAGCCGGTGACGAAGAGGATCGGCAAATCGGGGCGTTCCTGGCGCGCCGCGCGGGCGAGCTCGAAGCCGTTCATCCCGGGCATCGCCAGGTCGGCGATCAGGAGGTCGATGCGCGCCGCCTCGCGGTCGAGGCGTTCGAGCGCGGCGCCGCCGCTGCCCGCCTCGATGACGGTGTGCCCGGCTTCGCGCAGCATCGCCGCGGCGACCGCGCGGACGTCGTCGTCGTCGTCGACCAGCAGAATGCCGCTGGCCGCCGTGCCGCCGGCGGCATGGCGGCGTTCGGCGCGGCCGCGGCGCACCGCGCCGCCGGCCGCGACATCGGCCCGCGGCAGGTACACCGTCACCGTGGTGCCGACGCGCAGCTCCGTCTCGATATGCACGCCGCCGCCGAGCTGGTGCGCCACGCCCAGCACCTGCGACAGGCCAAGCCCCGAGCCGCGGCCAATCTCCTTGGTGGTGAAAAACGGGTCGAACACCTTGTCGCGGATCTCGGCGGGAATGCCGGCGCCGGTATCGGCAACCGCGACCGCGACATAGTCGCCGGCGGCAGGCTCTTCGGGGCGCTGCGGCGGCCCTGTCGTGACATTGCGCGTCGATACGGCGATCGTGCCGCCCTCGGGCATCGCGTCGCGCGAATTGATCGCCAAATTGAGCAGCACCAGCTCGATCTGCGCCGCGTCGGCGAGCGCCGGCCACAATTCCGCCGCCGGCTGCATCTCGATCCGGATCGTGCCGCCGATCGTGCTCGTGAGCAGCGCCGACATGCCGCCGATCACCCGGTTGAGGTCGAGCGGCTCCGGGTGCATCCGCTGCTGGCGCGAGAACGCGAGGAGTTGCGCGGTGAGGCCGGCGCCACGCTCGCCGGCGGCGAGCGCGGCCCGCAACAGCCGCGCCGAGCGCTCGTCGACATCGTGCCCGAGCCGCGCCTCCAAGAGCTCGATATTGCCGACGATCGAGGTCAGCAGATTGTTGAAATCGTGCGCGATGCCGGCGGTCAACTGGCCGATCGCCTCGATCCGCTGGGCGTGGCGCAATTGCGCCTCGGCCGCCTCGCGCTCCTCGATCTGCGCGGCGAGCCGGCGATTGGCGGCCTCAAGCTCGGCGGTGCGCGCGGCGACGCGCTGTTCGAGGATCTCGTTGGCGTGGCGGATGTCGTCGATATCGACCGCGGTGCCGAGCCAATAGGCGACGCGGCCGTCGGAATGCATCGGCCGGTTCTGGATGCGGTGCCAGCGATAGACGCCGTCATGCCGCCGCATCCGCGCCTCGACCTGATATTCGACGCCGGCGGCGGCCGCCGCGCGCCGCGCCGCCATCAGCTTCGGCTGGTCTTCGGGATCAAGCAGGCTGTTGCGATCGGCGAGCGCCGGGCCGATCGGCTCCCCGGCATAGTCGCGGAACTGCTTGTTGTAATAGAGCGCCTCGCCGTCCGGCCGGATCACGAACGCCATTTGCGGCAGCGCTTCGAGCATCGAGCGGAAGCGCTCCTCGCTGTCGCGCAAAGCCGCCTCGGCGCGCTTGCGGTCGTCGATGTCGCGAAACACGACGACAAGCCCATCATGCGGCGCCGGATGCACGTCGAGCCCGATCCAGAGGCCGCCGAGCGCCGGCGCGATGGTTTCGAGATGCGCCGGCTCGCGCGATTCCAGCACCGCGCGGTAGGCGCGGTAGGGCTCGCCGTCGGCGATGCCGGGAAACACGTCGAGCAGGTGCTCGCCGATCACCTCGCCGGCGGTCTTGCCCCATAATTCGAGCGCGCGCCGGTTGGCGTAGAGGATGCGCTCGTCGCGATCCATCGCATAAACCGCGTCGCCAATCGCTTCCAGGATCTCGGCGAGCGCGTCCGGCGAAGGCTCGGAATTCGACGCCAATTCAGGTTTCCTCGGATTTCCCCTGATCGCAAACGGCGCCGGCCACTTGATGTTCCATAAGAACAATAACCGGCGGCGCTAATGTACCCCGCTCGGCATTCCGTGGAAATGCGTCGGCGGCGCTGGCGCGGCGCGCGGCCGCATCCTAAGCTCCGATCCCGCGCTGCGAGGCGATAGACGATGCCGCTCGAAGACCGTTTCGGCCTGGCGCTCAGCACGAAGAGCGATGCGGCCGTCGCCGATTACGTCGCCGCGGTCGATCTGATGCTGTCGGCCAATGCCGGGGCCGAGGCGCGGTTCGACCGCGCGCTCGCCGCCGACCCCGATTTCGCCCTCGCGCATATCGCCAAGGCGCGGCTCCTGCAGGTGCAGGCGCGCATTCCCGAGGCAAAGGCGTCCGCCGCCGGGGCGCGCGCGCTGGCCGGCCGGGTGAGCGCACGTGAGGCGCGGCACATCGAGGTGATCGCGCGGGCGATCGAGGGCGACGGTCCCGGCGCGTTCACGTTGCTCGAAGAGCATATCGCCGAATTTCCGCGCGACGGGCTGGCGCTGTCGCTGGCGCTCGGTGTGTTCGGGCTGCTGGGTTTCAGCGGCCGCATCGACCATCACGAGGCGCAGCTCGCGCTGCTCGAACGGCTGGCGCCGCAATGGGGCGAGGATTGGTGGTTCCTCACCTATCTCGGCTGGGGACGGATCGAGCTCGGCGATATCGCGCGCGGCGCCGAAATGGTCGAGCGCGCGCTCGCCGGCAATCCGAAGAACGCCTTTGCGGCGCATGCCCGTGCACACGGCTATTACGAGGCCGGGGACGCCGAGCGCGGCGCGGATTTTGTCGCGGCCTGGCTGCCGGGTTACGACCGGGCGGGGCAACTGCATTGCCACATCGCGTGGCACCTCGCGCTGTTCGAGCTGGCGCGCGGGAATGTCGATACGGCCCGCGTGCTCTATGGCGACGCGATCCGGCCGGCGGTGTCTTCGGCGCCGCCGCTGTTCAATCTTGCCGACGCCGCGTCGCTGTTGTGGCGCTGGGAGCTTTACGAGGCCGGCGACCCGCCCGACGACTGGCGCGAGGTCGCCGCGCATGCGCGCAGATACTTCCCGCAGGCCGGCATCCATTTCGCCGACGTCCACGCCGCGATGACCGAAGGCGCCGAACTGGCGGCGCAGCGCATTGCCCAGAGCCGCGCCCGGCTCGCTGCCGGAAAACTGCCGCAAGGCGCGGTCGTGCCCGAACTGTGCGCCGGCGCCGCCGCCTTTGCCGCCGGCGATTATCTCGCCGCGGCCGAGCGGCTCGGCGCGGCGTTGCCCGAGCTGGCGCGCATCGGCGGCAGCCACGCGCAGCGCGAGGTGTTCGAAGATACCTATGTCGTCGCCTGCCTGCGCGCCGGCCAAGGCGCGAACGCCGCGGCTCGGCTCAGCGAACGCCTGGCGCGCCGCCCATCGGCGCGCGACGAACGGTGGCTCGCGCAAGCGATGGCGGGTTGAGCCGGTTCCATTCTGGAACCATTCGCAAGAGGGTACTGTTCGACCTGGGCAATGTTTGGTTCGGGAGCCCAGATCATGGACAAAGAACGCATCACCGGTGGCGTCAAGAAGGTCACCGGCAGCATCAAGAAGGCCGCCGGCAAGGCAACCGGCAATCGCCGGCTAGAGGGCGAGGGCCGCGCCGAGAAGGCCGAAGGCCGGGTGCGCTCAGCGGTCGGCAAGGCCAAGGACTCGGTACGCGAACTGGTAGGCAGCAAACGCTGACGCGCCGGCCAAACCTTTACTGCGGGACAACCTCTCCACCACAAGAAACAAAGGGACGGCCATGCGTCTCCTGATCCTTATTCTGCTGATCATCCTCTTGGTCGGCGCTCTCCCCACCTGGCCCTACAGCGCCGGGTGGGGCTATTACCCCTCGGGCGGCCTGGGGCTGCTCGTGGTGATCCTCGTCGTCGTTCTCATTATCGGATGAGGCCGCCGGCCCGGTATGCCGGGGCCGGCGTTGACACCCCTTCCCTTCCCCCGCAAGCTTTTCGCCGGGCAGATGGTCCGGTGATGGCTTGCGGGAGGTTGCGGTGGCCGAGGAAAATTTCGTTCTCTACGAATGCGCCGACCGCGTCGCGACGATCTCGCTGAACCGGCCGGAAAAGTTGAACGCGGTCAGCGACGAGGTGGTCGTCCAGCTGGCCGAGGCGCTGCGCCGCTTCGACCTCGACCCCGAAGCCGAAGTCGCCATCCTCACCGGCAAGGGCCGCGCCTTCTCGTCCGGCGCCGACGTGCACCAGCGACAGCTGCGCAGCCGCGACGAGTTCGAGAAACTGGGCGGGCCGCAAGGCTGGGGCACCAACTCGGCCGACCTATTCACCCGCTCGGTCAACTGGAAGCCGGTGATCGCGGCGGTGCACGGCTATGTGCTCGGCCTGGCGCTCGGGCTGACCCTCGAGTGCGACCTGATCGTCGCCGAAACCGGGACGCGGTTCCAGCTCACCGAGACCTCGCGCGGGCTCGGCGCGTCGCGCTACTGGGCGCTGTTCCATTACCGCAACGCCGCGGCGTTCGGCGACGAGATCGCGCTGACCGGCCGCTTTTTCACCGCCGAGGAAGGCATGGCGGCGGGCATCTTCAACCGGGTCGCGCCGCAGGGCCAGGTGCTCGACGTGGCGAAGGAGCTCGCGCTGCAGGTCGCCAAGAACCCGCCGCTCTCGGTGCGCAGCACCGTGCGCACGCGGCGCTGGTACATGGAGCGCCTGGTCAAGGAGGCGACCTATATGGCGGCGCCGTTCCGGCTCTATCTGACCGAGGACTTCCAGGAAGCCGCCCGCGCCTTCGCCGAAAAGCGCCAGCCGCGCGGCTTCAAGGGGCGGTAGGCACATGCGGCGGGGTATTCCCCTCTCCCGCTTGCGGGAGAGAGTGGCGAGCGCCATAAGGCGCGAGACGGGTGAGGGTATGCACGCGATGCCCCTCACCCTCCCAGCGCTGCGCGCCGGGCCCCTCCCTCTCCCGCAAACGGGCGAGGGGTTATTTGGCGGCTCGCAATGACGAGCAGAGCCAACATGCCGCTGGCCGGCGTGACCGTGCTCGATTTCGGGCAAGTTTATCAGGGGCCGTACGCGACGCTGTTGATGGCGACGGCGGGCGCCGACGTCATCAAGATCGAGCCGCCCGACGGCGAGCCGCTGCGGCGGCGGGCGCCGCCGGGGCTCAGCACCACATTTCCGATCGCCATGCTCAACTCCAACAAGCGGGCGATCACCCTCAATCTGAAGGAGGAGCGCGGCAAGCAGCTCTTGTTCCGCATGGCGGAAAAGGGCGACATCCTGCTGGAGAATTTTGCGCCCGGGGTGATGGACCGGCTCGGCGTCGGCTTCACAGTGCTGCACGCGATCAACCCGCGGCTCATCTACGCCTCGGGCTCGGGCTATGGGCTCTCCGGCCCGGATCGCGACAACCTGGCGATGGACCTGACGATCCAGGCGGTCTCCGGCCTCATCAGCGTCACCGGCGAGGCGGACCGGGCACCGCTCAAATCGGGGCCGGCGGTCGTCGATTTCCTTTCCGGCATCCACCTCTACGCGGCGGTGATGACCGCGCTTTACGAGCGCTCGGTGACCGGGGTCGGGCGGCTCGTCGAGGTGGCGATGCAGGAGGCGGCCTACCCCACCCTCACCTCGCAACTCGAAGCCTATTGGCGCACCGGCGAGGTGCCGGCCCGCACCGGCAATGCCAGCCACAACCGCGTGCCGATCAACGTCTACCCGGCAGCCGACGGCTATGTCGCGATGAACCTCGCGGTCGAGGGGCATTGGCACAACCTCTTGGCGGCGATGGGTCGCGAGGATTTGCGCGACGACCCGCGCTATTCGTCGCCCGCCGCGCGGGTCGAGAACCGCGTGCTGGTCGACGCGACGATCGCCGATTGGACGAAGTCCCTGCCCAAGATGGAGATTTTCGCGGTCGCCAAGGCGCGGCGCATCCCTCTCGCGCCGGTGCGCACGGTCGACGAGGTGATGCACGACCGGCACATGCACGAGCGCGGCTATCTCGACGATATCGAGCATGACGAAATCGGCCCGATCACGGTGCCGACCTCGCCCTTGCGCTTTCACGGCGCCGACCGCCGTCAGACCACGCCGAGCCCCAAGCTCGGTCAGCATAACGAGGAGGTTTACGGCGACTGGCTCGGGCTGTCGGTGGAAGAAATCGCCGGGCTGAAGGCCGACGGAGTGATCTGACCGCCGCTTTGCGCGTTAGCTACGGCTGGTTGCAGCCGGGTCAAACGATGGTCGCGTTCTCGTTTCTTCATCTTTCCGGCCGGACGCGGCGCCGCAAGGCCAAGGAAGAGTTGCGGCGATGGGGGCCGTGGGTCGGCTTCGCGCTGGTGCTGCTCGTATTGTGCCTGGGATGGCTGCTGCTGCCGTTGCGCCAGTGGATGGACGGGCTGCAGCATTGGTTCGCCGGACGCGGCGCTTGGGGCGTGGTGATCTTCGGCGCCGTGCTGCTGGTCGCCACGTTTCTGCCGCTGCCGGATTGGCCGCTGCCGATCGTTGCCGGCTATGTCTACGGTGCATGGGCTTTTCTGCTGGTCTATGTCGGGATCGGCGTGCCGAGCATCTTGGCCTTTCTCGCGGCGCGATATCTGGCGCGCGACAGAATTCGCGATCTCGTCGAGCGGCGAGAAAAATACCGGGTCATCGACAAGGCGGTCGCCAAGGAGGGCTGGCAGGTCGTCGTGCTGTTGCGGCTGAGCCCGGTGATCCCGTTCAATTTGCAGAACTATGCGCTTGGGATCACCGGCGTACCGTTCTGGGAGTATGTCGGCGCGACCCTGGCCGGGATCGTCCCGGGCATCGCGATCTATGTCTATTTCGGCATTTTCGGGCATGCGCTGGGCAAGGGCGGCAGCATGCTCGACTGGGTGCTGTTCGCAGCGGGGGTGGTGGCGACGATTGCGCTTGGCGCCGTCGTCACCCGCAAGACCAAGTCGGTCTTCGCGCAGAGCCGCAGATCGCGCCGCCGGCGGCGCTAAGCGCGCCGGAGGGAATAATCGCGGTGCGCGCCTTGCCATCGCCGGCTGGAGCGGCTCACATGATCGGACGCGGTTTCACCGGCTCCGGAGCCCAGCCATGCCCCTTCTCCACGAACAGCGCGGCCATGTCGCGATCCTCACTCTGTCGCGGCCCGAGGCGCGCAACGCCTGGGGCGACGATTATAACCAGAGCCTCAGGGAGCTTTTGCCGAAGCTCGAGGACGACCGCAGCGTCCGCGTGGTGGTCCTGACCGGCGACGACCGCGGCGGTGCGTTCAGCGCCGGCGCCAACATCAAGCGCCCGGAAACGCATACGACGGCCTCGATCGCCGATTTCATCGAGGATCTGCCGCGGCGCCGGCGCCACCAGGCGATGAACCTCATCACCGATTTCTCGAAGCCGGTGATCGCTGCGGTCAACGGCTACGCCGTCGGCATCGGCTGCATCGTCACCTATTGCTGCGACCTGATCGTTGCCTCGGAAAAGGCCGAGTGGCGGCTGCCTCAGGTCGGGCTCGGCATCCTGCCGGCGCAAGGCGGTACTGTGCGGCTGGCACGCTGGGTCGGACGCGGCGTCGCGATGCGCGTGGCGCTGGGCTTCCCGCTGAAGGCCGAGGAAGCGCACCGCACCGGGCTGGCGCAATGGCTGGTGCCGCATGACGAACTGATGGCCAAGGCGATGGAGGTCGCCGAGCATGTCGCCGCGCTGCCGCCGCTGGCGACGCGGCTCGCCAAGGAGGCGGTCAATTTCGGCCTCGACGTGCCGCTGCGCGAGGCAGCGAACGCCGATCTCTACCGCTTCATGGCACTCGAATTGACCGAGGACAAAGCCGAAAGCCACCAAGCGTGGCGCGAGCGCCGCAAGCCGCAAGTCAAAGGGCGCTGAATTTTCGCGGCGAGGACGATGCGGACGAGCACTCCGGCCAAGAGCGTCGTTTTCGCGCGCAAGGAACGGGGCAAGAGCAAGCGTCGCAGATACATCGACGAAGCCTCGTCTCCTGCTGGCCGCGCGCGCCGGGGAGCGGTCCTACCGCCGCTGGCTCCCGTGGGTAGGCGCCTTCACCGGCACGCGGTTCGATCAGGTCGCTGGCCGGGATCAGCGGCGAGATCGAGCGGATCGGCCGGTATTACTGTAACGCTTTGATTTTTCTCAGTGTTGCGAGCCCCGGCGGGGCGCGGCCGCAATCGACCGCGCGCCCTCATCCGGCAACTCATTCGGCCGCGGTACTGTGGTGCAGCGCGATCTGGCGGCCATGTGTCTCGACGCCGAGGAACAAGAAGGCCAGCGCCACCACCAGCATTGTCACGCCGAGGAACACAAAGGCCGGGAACACCGCGTCGGCGGTCGCCTTGGGGGCGATGATGTTGTCGCTGCCGGCGAGCAGCGCCAGCGCCAGCGGCCCGAGGATCTTGCCGACGCCGTTCGCCGCCTGGCCGAGCCCCGACGAGCGCGCGCCGAGGCTGACGCCGTACTGTTCGACCGTATAGGGCGCGAGGTTCGAGAACCCGCCCTCGGCAAAGAACGCCGCCACGGCGGTCAGGATCACAAACAGCGGGAAGCCGCTCACCAGGACGCTGTTGTAGTAACCGGCCAGCACGAGACCGATGGCAGCCAAGAAGCCGAAGGTGACGCCGAGCGAGCGCCGTCCCAACATCGGGGCGATGAAACACACGAGGATTTTGCCGGTCACGCCCGAAGCCGAGATGATGAGGAAATATTTCGCCGCCTGCGCCGGCTCGACCTTGAGCGCCAGCGCGATGATCGTCGGTCCCCACAGAATGTAGCCATAAACTGCCGAGGCCGAACCGCCCCAGATCAGCAGCGTCTGCCAGAACAGCCGCGGGTTGACCGACCACAATTCACCGAGACTTGCGCGCGGCTGCACCGCCGGCGGGACGGTCGGCAGCGGCAGGCTGTCGCGCGACCGGCCGAGCGCCCTCGCCACCTCGTCGCGCGCTTCGTTGAAGCGGCCTTTCGCCGCCAGCCAGCGCGCCGATTCCGGCACGAAGGCCCAGACCAGAACGCCGACGACGATCGCGATGAAACCGGTCATCGCCACGCCGCGCCAACCGAAGGTGTGCAGCAGGATCGCCGAGGTGAAGGTCGCGAGCAGCGTTCCGGCGCTGGCGAAGACGATAAAGAAGCTGGTGATGCCGGTGCGCCAGCGGGTCGGCGTCTGCTCGACGACCATCGGCAGGATCGGCGTCACGCCTGCCGCCAGCCCGAAGCCGACGAGGAAACGCAGCGCCGCGAGCCCGATCCAGGCCCCGGCCGGCAAAAAGCCGATGCAGCCGGCGCAGACGCCGCAGATGAAGGTACCGATGACCGACAGCCCCTTGCGCCCGAACACGTCGCCGAGCGCGCCCGAGACCAGCGAGCCGGCAATCGCGCCGACCCCGGCGCTATAGAGGATGGTCGCGCCCTGGCCGTAGGTCAGGTGCCATTCCGGCCCGATCGCCGACATCACGAAGGCGATCAGGAAGAAATCGAAAAAGTCGAGAACCAGGACACCCGACGCGATCGCGAAACTGACCCAATAGCGCCCGTTGAGCGGCGCGTTATCGTACATCGACAGAAGGTTCTCGGAAGTCTGGTCGGCCATTCGTCTCTCCCCTGGGCAGCGGCGGCGCCGGCAGGCGCCTCGATGAGCGGCCTCGTTCTTTTTGCGCCGCTTTCGCTTGCGAGTATCTATGGCGGTTCACGGTTTCGTCAACGATTGGGCACCGAGGCAAGAGCGGCGTAACGCCCCATTGCGGGGCGGCGGCGTCAAGGCCATCGAATGCCGCCGCTTGCGGCGATTTTCGCGATATTGTCCCAGGTTGAGGCCGGTGCCCAAAAAACGGGGGCTGCAAGCGCAGGATGGCGGATGGTTGCTCGCGAGCTGAAGCATGTTGTGGTTGTCGGCGCCGGCGCCGCGGGGCTCCTCGCGGCACGCGAGCTGGCGCGCGCCGGCAAGCAGGTGACCGTGCTCGAAGCGCGCGAGCGCTGCGGCGGCCGCATCCTGACGCTGCCGGAGGCGGAATTCGGCTACAAGGCCGAGGGCGGCCCCGAATTCGTGCACGGCGCCGCGCCGGTGACGCGGGCGCTGATGCGCGAAGCGGGACTGTCGCTGCAGCCGCGCGGCGGCTCGCGGTGGAGCAAGCGAACCGGCCGGCTCTCGCCCGACGACTGGTCGATGCCGCATGCGGGCCGGTTCTACGAGGCTTTGCTGGCGGTGACGGACGATGTGCCGGTCGCCGCCTTCCTCGGCACGCATTTCGCCGCACCGCGATACGACGAGCTGCGGCGGTCGGTGACGCGCACGGTCGAGGGCTACGACGCGGCCGATCCCAACCGCATGAGCACGCTGGCGCTGCGCGAGGAGTGGATGGCGCGTGACGACGGCGAGCACGGGCGGATCGCCGAAGGCTATGGCGCGCTGATCGACTACCTCGCGGCAGACTGCCGCGCGCACGGCGCGACGCTGCGTCTCGGCGCCGAGGTCACGGCAATCGAGGCGACCGCCGAAGGCATCGCCGCACGCTGTGGCGACGGCACCGCAGTTGCGGCCGATGCCGCGGTGCTTGCGGTGCCGATTGCCTTGCTCGCCGAGATCGCGCTGCCGCCGGCCGCGCGCGAGCGCGCTACCGCGGCGGGCGACATCGGCTACGGCAACGTCGTCAAGCTGCTGCTGCGCTTCGCGACGGCCTGGTGGGCCGCTCAGCCGGGGCCTGACCTCTCCGACCTGTCGTTCCTCATCTCTGATGCGGCGGTGCCGACCTGGTGGACGCAATACCCGAAACGCCACAACGTGCTGACCGGCTGGTACGCCGGTCCCAAAGCCGACCGGGTCGCCGCGCTCAGCGAGGCGGAGCTGGTGGAGATGGGCGTCGCCTCGCTCGCCGAGGTTTTCGAATTGCCGGTCGAGCGGGTGCGGCAGGCGCTCGTTGCGGCGCGGGCGATCAATTGGGGCAACGACAGATTCGCACGCGGCGCCTATTCCTACGCCACGACCAAGACCCGCGCCGCGGTCGCGCGGCTCAAGACGCCGGGCGACAGCACGATCTTCTTTACCGGCGAAGCGCTCTACGCCGGCCCGGACATGGGCACGGTCGAGGCGGCGCTGGCGAGCGGTGCGGAAACCGCGCAGGCACTTCTCGCTCTCGGACGAAATTGACCGCGGCTGCGGCAAGCCTTAAAATTCACCTTCCGTTCTCATGGCAATGGTGCCGGGCGAACGCTAAGTTGGAACCATGCAGTCGATCCGCATCCGCGGCGCGCGGGAGCACAATTTAAAGAACATCGATGTCGACCTGCCGCGCGACAGCCTGGTGGTGATCACCGGGCTGTCGGGCTCGGGCAAGTCGTCGCTCGCCTTCGACACGGTCTATGCCGAGGGGCAGCGGCGCTATGTCGAGAGCCTCTCGGCCTATGCGCGGCAGTTCCTCGAGCTGATGCAGAAGCCCGACGTCGATTCGATCGAGGGCCTGTCGCCGGCGATCTCGATCGAGCAGAAGACGACATCGCGCAACCCGCGCTCGACGGTCGGCACGGTCACCGAGATTTACGATTACATGCGCCTCCTCTGGGCGCGGGTCGGGGTGCCGTATTCGCCGGCGACGGGATTGCCGATCGTGTCGCAGACCGTCTCGCAGATGGTCGACCGGGTGCTGGCGATGAAGGAAGGAACCCGGCTTTACCTGCTCGCGCCGATCGCCCGCCAGCGCAAGGGCGAGTACCGCAAGGAGCTGGCCGACCTGCAGAAGCGCGGCTTTCAGCGCGTCAAGGTCGACGGCAAGATGTACGAGGTCGACGAGGTTCCGGCACTCAAGAAGAACTTCACGCACGACGTCTCCGTCGTCGTCGACCGCATCGTCGTGTCGCCCGAGCTCGGCAACCGGCTCGCCGATTCGTTCGAGACCGCGCTCGCGCTGGCCGACGGGCTGGCGATCACCGAGGACGCCGACAGTGGCGGGGAGACGATCTTTTCGTCGAAATTCGCCTGCCCGGTCTCCGGTTTTACGATCCCCGAGATCGAACCGCGGCTGTTCTCGTTCAACAACCCCTTCGGCGCCTGCCCGTCCTGCGACGGGCTCGGCACCAAGCTCTATTTCGACGCCGACCTCGTCGTCCACGACGACGGCCGCAGCCTGTTCGACGGCGCGGTCAGCCCGTGGTCGCACTCGTCGTCGCCTTATTACACGCAGACGCTCGAAAGCATCGCACGGCACTTCAAGCAAAGCATGCACACGCCGTGGCACGATTTGCCGGAGCGCATGCGCGAGACGATCCTCAATGGCTCGGGCAGCGAGCCGATCAAGATGACCTACGATGACGGCCTGCGGAAATACTCGACCGAGCGGCCGTTCGAGGGCGTGCTGCCCAACATGGAACGCCGCTACCGCGAGACCGATAGCGCCTGGGTGCGCGAGGAACTCGGCCGCTACCAGGCGGCGCGCACCTGCGAGGTCTGCGAGGGCGCGCGGCTCAAGCCCGAGGCGCTGGCGGTGAAGATCGCGAGCAAGAGCGTCAGCGAGGCGACGGCGCTGTCGATCCTCGACGCGGTCGACTGGTTCGGGGGGATCGACGCAACCCTGACCCCGGCGCAGAGCGAGATCGCCGCCCGCATCCTCAAGGAGATCAACGAGCGGCTGGGGTTCCTGAAGAATGTCGGGCTCGAATACCTGACCCTGTCGCGCGCCTCGGCGACGCTGTCGGGCGGCGAGAGCCAGCGCATCCGGCTTGCGTCGCAGATCGGCTCGGGCCTCACCGGCGTGCTCTACGTGCTCGACGAGCCGTCGATCGGGCTGCACCAGCGCGACAACGACCGGCTGCTGGCGACCTTGCGGCGGCTGCGCGACCTCGGCAACACGGTCATCGTCGTCGAGCACGACGAGGAGGCGATCCGCAGCGCCGACTATCTGGTCGACATGGGCCCGGGCGCCGGCGTGCATGGCGGCCACCTCGTCGCCGAGGGCACGCCCGATCAGGTAATGCAGTCGCCCGACAGCATCACCGGACAGTACCTCACCGGAATCCGGCAAATCCCGATCCCGCCCGCCCGGCGGCGCGGCCACGAGCGGCAGATCCTCCGCCTCGTCGGCGCGCGCGGCAACAATCTCAAGGCGGTGACGGCGGAAATCCCGCTCGGCACGTTCTGCTGCGTCAGCGGCGTGTCGGGCGGCGGCAAGTCGACGC
>DASZLY010000138.1:0-3158 GCA_035552135.1 Allostellaceae bacterium
CCCAGGCGCCGACGAACCTGCCGGAGCCGGTTTCCGAACTGATCGGCCGCGACTCCGAACTGAACGAGATCCTGGACCTCAGCACCTCTCATCGCCTCGTCACCCTGGCCGGGGCTGGCGGCATCGGCAAGACGCGCCTCGGCTTCGAGGCCGCGCGACACCTGCTGCCGCGATTTGCCGATGGGGTCTGGGTCGTCGAGTTGGCGCCGCTGTCCGATCCCGAACTCGTTCCGGTCACCGTCGCTACCGTATTTGGGCTTGAACTCTCCTCGGGTGCGGCATCGCCGCAATCTGTCGCGACCGCGCTTCGCTCGAAGCAGATCATGCTCGTGCTCGATAATTGTGAGCATGTGATCGACCCCGCAGCGCGGATGGTTGAAGCGTTGTTGCGAACAAATCCGGAGGCGCGGGTGATCGCCACCAGCCGCGAGCCGCTCCGGACGGAGGGCGAGTGGGTCTACTCGGTGCCGCCGCTCGCCGTGCCTGCAGAAGGTAGTGCCAACGACGAGAACCTGCTTCGCTACGGCGCCGTCCGCTTGTTCGCCGAGCGGGCGCGCGCAGCAGCTCCGCATTTTTCGACTGACGGACGCGCGGCCGCTGCGGTGGCCGACATATGTCGTCACCTCGACGGTATCCCGCTGGCGATCGAGCTTGCCGCCGCGCGCGCCGCCGCTTTGGGCGTTGATGGCCTCGCGGCCCGGCTGCACAACCGGTTTCGGCTCCTCGCGGGCGGGCAACGCACGGCAACGCCGCGTCACCAGACGCTGCGGGCGACGCTCGACTGGAGCTACGAGTTGCTCACCGAAACCGAGCGGGTGGTACTGCGACGCTTGGCGATTTTTGCCGGCGGCTTTACCCTGCGATCCGCGAGGGGAGTGGCGGCGGACGACGAGGTTACCGGATCTGACGTCGTCGATTGCCTAGCAAACCTGGTCGCAAAATCGCTGGTGACGGCGGACGCCGCGGGCGCGGGGATGCGCTATCGGTTGCTCGAAACGACTCGCGCGTATTCGGTTGAAAAGCTTGTTGAGGCTGGCGAGTTCGACACGGTGGCGCGACGCCACGCCCGTCGTTGCCTGGATCTCTTTGAAGGCGCCGAGGCAGAGTCCGAGACGCGGCCGACCGATGAATGGTTGGCAGACCACGGTCCGAGGATCGACAACGTCCGAGCAGCGCTCGACTGGGCTTTTTCACCTGTCGGCGATGCCTCGATCGGCGTGGCTCTCACCGCCGCCGCTATCCCGTTGTGGATGCATTTGTCGCTGATGGAGGAGTGCCGCGGTCGGGTCGAACGCGCGCTCGCCGCGCTCGCGGCCGGAGCGAGCTCGGACGCGCGTTGCGAGATGCAGCTCTCGGCGGCAGTGGGTGCATCGCTCATGTATACCAGGGGACCTGTGCCCGAGACCGACGCGGCATGGACCCGCGCTCTCGAACTTGCCGAATCGCTCGGCGACGCGACGTTTCAATTATCGGCGCTCTGGGGCTTGTCGTTTTATCGATCGATAAGTGGCGAGCATCGCACCGAACTTGCTCTTGCTCAAAGGTTCTGCAGCATCGCCGCCACCCGGACGGATCCGGCTGATTTGCGCGTCGGCGATCGGATGATGGGTACTTCATTGCATTATCTCGGGGACCAGGTCGCCGCGCGCCGCCATATCGAGCGCATGCTGGCTCTTTCGACCCCGGTTCTCGATCGCGTTCGGTTGTATCGCTTTCAGTTTGACCAATCGTCGGCGGCGCGTTGCGTTTTCTCGCATATCCTCTGGCTTCAAGGCTTTCCCGAACAGGCCGTCACCACCTCGCGGGCCAGCCTGGATGGCGCGCGAGCAAGCGATCATGCGCTTTCAGTGTGCAATGCGCTCGCTCAGGCGGCCTGCCCGATTGCGTTTTGCGTCGGAGACCTGCCGGCCGCCGAACATTTTGCCGCCATGCTGGTCGAGCACTCGGAACGTCATGCGTTGGAGGTTTGGCAAATCTGGAGCCGCTGCTGGCAGGGTGCGATCCTGATCAGACGCGGCGAAGTCGTCGCTGGACTGCCGCTTTTAGGAGATGCTCTCGATGCGCTTCGGAGGACCGGTTACGTCCTGCGTTATACGGGATTTCTCGGTGTGTTCGCGGAAGGGTTGGGCGCTGCCGGGCAGGTGGCTCAAGGACTGATGGCCATTGAGGAAGCGCTCGCACGGTCCGAACGGAGCGACGGGCGTTGGTGCGTTGCCGAACTTCTTCGCGTGAAGGGCGAGCTCCTGCTGTTGGACGGCGCACCGAATGCCGGCGCCGCGGCCGAGGACCACTTCCGGCAAGCCCTTGAGTGGGCCCGCCGTCAGGGCGCCTTATCATGGGAACTGCGCGGCGCCACCAGCCTTGCCCGGTCGTGGCGGGATCAAGCGCGGGGCGACGAGGCCCGCGCACTCTTGGCATCGGTGTATGACAAGTTTACCGAGGGCTTCGCCACAGCCGATCTCAGAGCGGCACGGGAGCTGCTCGACGAATTGTCATAATGGGCTGACAGCCCGCCGTGCTTTGCTGAAGCCGCAATCGGCTTGGGCGAGGCCCGGCGTTCCGGCTCAACCGGTGCTTCTTGTTGGGCGGATCGAGTAGCCCGCACCAGGCACCGTGTGGATCAGGCGCGACGGGAAGCCGTCATCGACCTTCTGGCGCAACCGGTGGATATGCCGATCGACGACGTTGCCGCGCGGCTCGAAATCATAGTTCCACGCCGTTTCGAGCAGCATCGATCGCGTCACCACTTGCCCGGCGTGGCGGACGAGCCGCTCGAGCAGCAGGAACTCGCGGCGCTGCAGGTCGATGGCCCGGCCGCCGCGGGAGACCGTGCGGCTGACAGTGTCGACTTCGAGATCCTCGACCCGCAAAACGGGACTACCGTAGGTGCGGTCGCTGCGACGACCCAGCGCCTCCAGCCGCGCCAGCAGCTCGGAGAATGCGTAAGGCTTGGCGAGATAATCGTCGCATCCGGCTTTCAGCCCCTCGACGCGGTCGAGCGTGGTCGCCGCACCGCTCAGCATGAGCACCGGGAGCCGCAGATCATGCTGGCGCAACTGCCGAACCAAGGCCAAGCCGTCCAGCTCGGGCAGCCTCCTGTCGAGCACCAATGCTTCGTAAATGCCCTCTAGCGCCATCGCCAGCGCAGTCGGCCCGTC
>DASZLY010000139.1:0-6940 GCA_035552135.1 Allostellaceae bacterium
AACGCGGTCATCTGCGCGGCGATGCTGCGCCACCTGACCGCCGCCATCGACAGGCTCCGCCGCCAGGACCCGCATCGCTCGTATAGACCCGACGGGAGCGAGCAGAGCCGTTCGGCCCACCACGCGCTCGGCGCCGCCTAGCCCTCGTCCACCCTCTGCGCATCCGTCTCTCCCCCGGTTACGCCCATGCCTATGCGTCGAATTCGGCCGGCGGCTCGAAGCGGCCGTCGCGCGGCGCCTCGGGTCGCGGTTCGCCGCCGTCGCGCGCCGCCTTGAGCCGGTAGACATAAGCCAGCACCTCGGCCACCGCGCGATAGAGCCCGACCGGAATCTCGTCGCCGAGATCGACATAGTGGTTGATCGAACGCGCCAGAGGCGGCGCCTCGACGACCGTAACGCCATGCTCTTCGGCGACTGCGCGGATGCGCAGCGCGATAAGCCCAGTGCCCTTGGCGACGAGGCGCGGCGCGCGCATGCGGTCCTCGCGATAGCTCAGCGCGGCGGCGAAATGCTCGGGGTTGACGACCACGACATCGGCTTTCGGCACCTCGCTCATCATCCGCGCGCGCGCCAGCTTGACGCGCAGCCCGCGGATGCGCCGCTTGGTTTGTGGGCTGCCCTCCTGGTCCTTCTGCTCGTCCTTGATCTCCTGCCGGCTCATCTTCAGCTGGTCGCGGTGCTGCCATAGCTGCCACGGCACCTCAAACAGCGTCACCACGGCGAGCGACGCCGCGAGGATCAGGAACATCTCGTTAGACAGCGAGGCGACATGGCGCGGCGCGTAGGGCCAGGTCTCGGCGGCGACGTGGAGAAAGTCGGCGAGCCAGGCCTTGGTCAGCCAGGCGGCGATCGCGCCGACTGCGACGAATTTGACGAGCGCCTTGACGATCTCGGCGAGCGCGGCCTTCGAGAACAGCTTGCCGAACCCTTTCAGCGGGTCGATGCGGGTGAAATCGGGCGCGAGCGGCTTGGCCGAGACGATCCAGCCGCCGATCATCAAATCGGCGAGAAACCCGACCCCGACCAAGAGCAGCATGAACGGCGCGAGGATCAGCAGCCCCGGCCAGGCGATCTGCGAGGCGACCGCGACAAGGCGCGCCGGCTCGCGCATCGCCTCGGGCTCGAGCGTTAGCCCGAAACGCATCGACGACTCCAGGAGCTCGATCACCCGCGCGCCGGCGATCGACAGCATCGCCGCCCCCGCCACCAGCACCGCCGCGCCCGCCACCGCATGGGCGCGAACGACCGAGCCTTCCTCGCGCGCCCGCTCCAGGCGCCGCGGGGTTGCCTTCTCGGTGCGATTGTCGGCGCCGGAAGTGTCGCTCATGGCGTCGCCGCGCTGCGCAGCACCGTGCCGATCAGCGCCAGCCCGGCCTCGATGATATGCTCAACCGCCGGCACGAAGAACGGGATCAGCGCGATTACCGCGGCGATTCCGACCCACATGAATACCGAAAAGCCGACCGACATCACGTTGAACTGCGGCGCGACGCGCGATACGAAGCCGATCGTCAGGTGCGCCGCGAGCAGCACCGCGATCACCGGCAGCGACAGCCAGACCCCCATCTGAAACAGCGCCGCACCGGCGCGGACGAGCGACTGCCAGCCGGCGGCGCTGATGCCGCTGCCAGGGGCGATCGGCACGATCGCGAAGCTCTTCACCAGGACGCCGAGCAGCACCAGATGGCCGTTCAGCGCGACAAACAGCAGGAGCGCGACGAGGCTGAAGAAATTCGCCATCACCGGCACCTGAAACCCGCTCTGGATGTCGAACATGCTGGCGAAGCCGAAGCCCATCTGCATCCCGACGAACTCGCCGGCGAGCGTCATCGCGGTCAGCGTCAGCTGCATCGCGAAGCCGATCGCGAGCCCGACAAGGATCTGCTCGATCACCAAGAGCGCCGTCGCCCATGACAGGTCGAGCGGCGCCGATTGCCGCACCGAGCCGGCGACCGCGACGGCGACGACAAAGGCCAGCGCCACCTTGGCGCGCATCGGGATCGACACTGAGTTGAAGGCCGGCGCGGCCGCGAAGAGCGCCAGGATGCGGATGAACGGCCAGAAGAACTGGCCCAGCCAGCGCGTCAGCTCGGCATCGGTAAAGCTCAGCACCGGCTCACTCGTGCAGGCGCTCCGCCGCCATCGCGGAGCGCTCGAGATAGGCGGTCATCCGCGCCCCGGCCCAGGAGGCGACGAGAAACAGCACCAGCAGCACCGCGAAGAAGCGCGGCACGAAGCTCAAGGTCAGGTCGTTCATCCGCGTCGCCGCCTGGATCAGGCCGATCGCCAGGCTCGCCGCCACCGCCGCGAGCAGGAACGGCGTCGACAGCAGCAGCACGAACCCCATCATCTCGCGCGCCGCGGTGACGATGTCTCCCGTGTTCATCGAAAAACCCGGCTCACCGGATGAACCCCTCGGCGAGCGAGCCGATCACCAGCGTCCAGCCGTTGACCAGCACGAAGAGCGCCAGCTTCAACGGCAGCGACACGCTGGTCGGCGACAGCAGCATCATGCCGAGCGACATCATCACCGCGGCGACGACGATATCGATCACCAGGAACGGCAGGAAAATCAGAAAGCCGATCTGGAACCCGGTCTTCAGCTCGGACGTCACGAAAGCCGGCACCAGCACGGAGAACGGCACATCCTCGGCGTTGTCATAGGTCTTGCCGCCGGCGAGCTTGAGGAAGAGGCCGAGATCGTCGCGGCGAGTTTGCTTGACCATGAACTCGCGCAGCGGGGTCTCCGCCTTCGTCAGCGCGTCTTCGGTCGAAATCTTGTTGTCGAGCAGCGGCTGCAGCGCATCGCTGCCGACCTTGGTGAAGACCGGCCCCATCACGAACATCGTCAGGAACAGCGCGAGCCCGATCAGTATCTGATTGGGCGGGGTCTGCGTCAGGCCCAGCGCCTGGCGCAGCAGCGACAGCACGATGATGATCCGGGTGAACGAGGTCATCGTCAGGAGGATCGCCGGCAGGAACACCATCCCCGCCATGAGCAGCAGGAGTTGCACCGGTACGGTGTAGGTCTGCCCGCCATGCCCGTCCGGGCGCATGTCGAGCGCGCCGATGCCAGCCGCGTGCGCCGCGGCGCAGCCAAGCACCGTGGCCAGCAGCGCCGCCGCGATGCCCGCGGCGTTATGCCGGGGAAGAGGCGTCAGCCACCGCGCCATCGCCCCACCGCTTTCTTCACCGCCTCGCCGAAGCGGTCGTCGCCCGAAGCCGCCGGCAGCCGCTCGTCGAGCTCGCAGATCAGCGACACCGACGCCGAGCCGACGCCGATCACCAATTGCCGCGTGCCGATCTCGATCACCACCACGCGCTCGCGCGGGCCCAGCGCCAGCGAGCGCAGGATCGCGCAGTCGCGTGCGTGGCCGAGCCCCATCCCCGGGCGCATCCGGCGCATCGCCCAGATGCCGCCCCACAGCAGCAGCACGATGATCCCGAGGGTGAGCGACAGCGAGCCGAGCCCGTCCGCGTCATACGGCACGGCAGGCTCCACGCGGCGGCACAGGCGTCCTCATTCGACGATCAGCGTCGCGAACAGGATGTTCTGGACGAAGGCCTGGTTTCCCGCACCGTCGATCATCTTGCCGACCCGATCGGGGCCCAGCACGCGGTTCATCACCCCGTTGAGATGCTCGGTCATGAGCTTGCGGACCTTGTTGACGCCGTCGGGGGTCTGCAAATCCTCGCTCTTGAAGCCGAGCAGGGTCTGGCGCATCGCGTCCTGGATTTCCGGCAGCACCGCGGTGACCATCTCGCCCGCGGCGGCGCGCGGCAATTGCAGGCTGACGCCGAGCTGCACGAAATGCGGCGTGCCGCTGGCGCTGCCCATGCTGACGACGAGCGGCTTCAAATCGAGGAAGAAGGGCAGCGGCGCCTCGACCTGCTTGGCCTCCTTCGGCGTGAAATGCTCCTTGCCGCCGAGAAAGAAGTACCAGACCGCGCCGCCGCCGCCGACCAGCAGAAGCACAACGAGACCGATCAGTCCCCACTTGACGAGAGAACTGCGGCCTTGCGGCTCGTCGAGATCGAGCGCGGATGCCTGGTCGATATCGGTCATTGCACGAAATTCCGGTTTCCGTCACGTCTCCAGTGGCTACGGTGATTTGCCGACGCGCTGCAGCAGGTCCTCAATTTCGGCCTGGCTGCGGCGCAGCGCGGTCGCCAGCTCGCGCTCGGCGGCCTTCTCGGACACAAGCTCGTAGGTACGCTTTTCGCGGCGGATTTCGATCAGCTCCTCCCACTGCCGTGTGCAGGCTGCTTCGAGCCGGCCGACTTCGTTCTCCTGGCGCAGCACGACCTCCTCGATCTGCCCGATAAAGCCGAGATAGGCCATTGTCGACATCGCCGGCATGCCCTCGCCGAGCCCGGCATTCAGCATCTGCCGATAGCGCTCGACGTGCTGCTTCAACAGCGACAGCTTCAACAGCGCGTCGTCGCATTGCGCCTTGAGGCGCTGCCAGGTCGCGACCGCGGCATCGCTCCTTTTGCCGGTGACGCTGATCAGCTTGTGCAGCGCAGCCATGATCCCCCCACGCTAGGCCCTTAGGCGACAATCAGTTCGAGGGCGGCGACGCTTTCCTCAAAGCGCACCGCGTTGGTCATGTCCTGGCATAGAAACTGGTTGATCGCCGGTTGCAGCTGGACCGCGCGGTCAAGCTCGGCATCGTGCCCCGGCCGGTAGCCGCCGATGGCGATGAGATCGCGACTTTCCTCGAGCCGGTTCCACAGCTGCTTCAAGCGCTGGGACGCGGTCAGCTGCGCGTGCGGCGCCACCGCCGCCATCACCCGGCTGACCGAGGCGGCGACGTCGACCGCCGGGAAATGCCCGCGGTCGGCAAGCTTGCGCGACAGCACGAGGTGGCCGTCGAGGATCGAGCGCGCCGAGTCGCCGACCGGGTCGTTGGGGTCGTCGCCCTCGACCAGCACCGTGTAGAACGCGGTGATGCTGCCGCCGCCGTCGCCGCCATTGCCGGCACGCTCGCACAGCGACGAAATCCGCCCGAACACCGAAGGCGGATAGCCGCGGCTCGCCGGGATTTCGCCGACGGCGAGCCCGATTTCGCGCTGCGCCATTGCAAAGCGGGTCAGCGAATCCATCAGCAGCAGCACCTCATGTCCTTGATCGCGGAAGTATTCGGCGATCGCCGTCGCGCGGTAAGCGCCATGCACCCGGCCGAGGGCCGACTCGTTTGCCGGCGCGGCGACGACGACAGCCTTGGCCAGCCCGCCGGGCCCAAGGATGCGCTCGACAAATTCTTTGACCTCGCGGCTCCGCTCGCCGATCAGCCCCACCACGACGACGTCGGCACTCGTGTAACGCGCCATCATACCCAACAGCACGCTCTTCCCCACGCCGCTTCCCGCGAACAGCCCGAGCCGCGACCCGCGCCCGACCGAGAACAGCGCATTTATTGAGCGAACCCCGACATCTAGCGGTTCGCTGACGAGCGCGCGCAACATCGGGTTGACGCTGCGCCCGAAGAGCGGAACCCGCTCGTTCACGCGAATCTGCCCCTTGCCATCGATCGGCACACCGCTGCCGTCAATCACCCGGCCGAGCAGCTCGGGCCCGACCGCGACCTCCATCGTACGGCCGGCGGGGATCACCCGGGCGCCGGGCGCGAGCCCGTCGGCCTGGCCCTCGGCCATCAACAGGACGCGGCCGCCGTCAAAGCCGACGACTTCGGCCGACATCAGCCGCCCCGATTCGCTCTCGACAAAGCAGCGCTCGCCGATCGCGACATGGATGCCGCGCGCCTCCATCACGAGGCCGACCGTACGCACCAGGCTGCCATGCACCGTGACCCCGCGATCGGCGCTGCCGAGCCGCGACTGGTAGCGCTCAAGCCCCGTCACCAACCGCTCGGCGAAGGTGCCGCTGGCGGGCGTCATCCCTCTTCCTCGCCGTCGAACAGGCCCAGCATCACCTGCCGCCAGCGCGACGACAGCGTCAGGTCGACCTGCGAGACGCCGTCAGCTGTGCGGGGGCTCCACCGGCGGTCCTTGATCTGCCGGTCGGCGCCGTCGGCGACGACCAGCGCGCCGCCCGCCTCGACCGTGTCGTCGGCGACCAGCACAGCGTTGCCCGCCTCGATGTCGGGCGCGTATTTGCGCACCAGATCGAGGTCGGAAGGGTTCAGCAGCACGCGCGGCGCGCCCATGTCGAGCGGCACCTTGGCGATCGCCTCGCGCACCAGCCGGACGAGAAACCCGTGCGAACGCTTGACCTCGTCGCCGATCACGCAGCGCGCCACTTCGAGCGCCAGCGCCGCCACCGCCTCCTCGACCGGCTGTTCGAACACGGCAATCGGCATGCCGAGCTTGCCGATGATCGCCGCCATCTGCTTGAGCGCCTCGGTCATCCGCGCCTCGCCGGCCCGCACCCCCTCGATGTAGCCGGCCGCGTAGCCTTGCTGGCGGCCTTCCTCGACGCCGCGCCGCAGCCCCTCGTCCCGCGCCGCGGCGATTTCGGCGTCGATCCGCGCCGCGCGCTCTTGGGCCTCGGCGATCGCCGCGTCGATCGCGGTATCGACCGGGTTCTCGGTGGCCGGCGGAAGCAATGCCTCCTCGGGCGCGTCGCGGCCGTTGAGCGCGGGGAACTGGAAGGGCAGCACCGTGGCGCCGTTGAGGTTGAGGCGCGTGCTCACCCGCGGCTCTCCTGCAGCCACAGGCCGCGCAGATAGGTGAGGCCGAGCTTGGCGAGCCCGACGCTCAGCTGGAAAGTCGAGATGAGCACCCAGGCGCCGACGAAATCGGCAAGGAGACGCACCCCGACCACCATCACATCGCCCCACATCGGCACGTCGCTCGCGCCGCTCGTGTCCTGGTACTCGACAAACCAGAACAGGCCGAGCCCGAGCGCGAGCAGCAACGGCCGGATCCCGCCCTTTTTCTTGGCGCTGGGCGCGGCTGGCTTCGCGGGACGTTTCGC
>DASZLY010000140.1:0-9074 GCA_035552135.1 Allostellaceae bacterium
CCGCGCCCCTTTCTCGGCAAGGTCGACTTGCCGCCCGATGGCGGCAAGGCCGAGGGCACTAAAGATAACGGCAGCGTCGAGTGGGCCGTCGCCTGGCCCGAGGACGAGGATGACGGCTTCTGTCATTCCTATTGCAACACGATCCCCACCCCCGAGGGCGGCACGCACGAGGCCGGCCTCCGCAACGCCCTGCTGCGCGGCCTCAGAGCGCATGGCGACCTCATCGGCAACAAGCGCATCGCCCAGGCCACCGGCGAGGACGTCACCGCCGGCGCGGCGATGCTGTTGTCGCTCTTTTTGCGCGATCCGCAATTCCAGGGGCAGACCAAGGAGCGGCTCGCCTCGGTCGAGGCGACGCGGCTGGTCGAGAACGCGATCCGCGATCATTTCGACCACTGGCTCGGCGCCGACCCGGCGACGACCCGGCTCCTCCTCGACCGCATCGCCGAGCGCGCCGAAGAACGGCTCAACCGCCGCCAGCAAAAGGAGATGGCGCGCAAGACCGCGACGCGCAAGCTCCGCCTCCCCGGCAAGCTCGTCGACTGCACCCGCGACAGCGCGCTCGGCACCGAAATCTTCCTCGTCGAGGGCGAAAGCGCCGGCGGCTCGGCCAAGCAGGCGCGCAGCCGCGAGACCCAGGCGATTCTCCCCTTGCGCGGCAAGATCCTCAACGTCGCCAGCGCCTCGGCCGACAAGATGCGCGGCAACCAGGAGCTTTCCGACCTCATCCTCGCATTGGGCGCCGGGTCCGGCGGCCACTACAAGGAAGAGGCGCTGCGCTACGAGCGCGTCGTCATCATGACCGACGCCGATGTCGACGGCGCGCACATTGCCTCGCTCTTGATGACCTTCTTCTTCCGCGAGATGCCCAAGCTCGTCGACAACGGGCACCTTTTCCTCGCGCTGCCGCCGCTCTATCGCATCAGCCAGGGCGACCACACCGAGTACGCGCGCGACGACGCGCATCGCGAGGAGTTGCTGCAGACCGTCTTCAACGGCCGCGGCAAGGTCGACATCAGCCGCTTCAAGGGCCTCGGCGAGATGCCCCACAAATATCTCTGGGCGACGACGATGGACCCGGCCCGCCGCACCGTGCTGCGCGTCAAGCTCCCCAAGCCGGCCGCAGAGGACGAGACGATCGAAACCGCCACCGAAGCCTTCCGCCGCACCGCCCAGCTCGTCGAAACCCTGATGGGCCGGCGCCCCGAACTCCGCTTCGACTACATCCAGAAAAACGCCAAGTTCGCGCGGGACTTGGATGTGTAACCACAACCACCACGATCCAGCAACGGCCGCTACCCTTAAAGTCTTGCACAAGCATGGTTGCTATTAACGCAAAGCGGCGACCTAACAAGCCCATCCGTTAAATTGCCACAATCATGTTTTATCGTTGCGATATCGCCTCATTATCGACGAGGCGCATCAATCGCAAGGAATATCGATGCCTGTAAATTCCTAGCAGAAACAGGAGAAGGGCGCGGTGCGACCCCAAAGCGCCGGTGGCGGCCGCGATGCGTTCGAGCGTTTTCCGAAAGGTGTGTCGGGCAATCCGGCCGGGCGGCCGACGGGGGCGGGCGATGCCGCGACACAGCTTGCCGAAGCGCTGCTCGACGGCGAGGCCGAGGCGCTGGCCCGCACTCTGGTCGAGCGCGCGCTGGACGGCGACCCAGCGATGCTGCGGCTTGCCTTTGAGCGCGCCCAAGGGCATCGCAACCCCGGCCGCGCCGCGCCCGGCCCCATCCGTTCGCGCTGCCCGAGATCAACTCCGCCGCCGCGCCCGGTGCTGCGGCCCGGGCCGGGCGACGCGCTCCTCGCCGAGATCGCCCGGCTCGCCGAGCGGACGCGCGGCCCCCCGCCGTCGCTCGCCGCCGCCTCGCCCCTCGCGCTCCTCGCCTATTACTGCTTCGGCGAAGCCGCCGAAGCGGCTCCGGCATGAGGATGCAGCGCGAATTCGCTTTCCCTACGCGCGGGGAGAGGGAGTCACTCCGGCGGCGCGATTGCGGCAAACGCCGCGCATCGATGCCTCGCCGCATCTTGCATCCTTGGCGCAAGCCCCCACCTACCCCACGTCGGCCCGCTTGGGGTTCGGCTGACTGCGTCCTGGCCCCAGCGCCGGTTTCCGTCCTCCGAATCCGCCAAGAGACCGATGCGTCGCGCCGCCAGGCGTGGGCGCCGCTATGTCTATCAGGAGCTCCAGGTATGGCTACCGGCAAAGTCAAATGGTTCAATGCGCAGAAGGGTTTCGGGTTTATCCAACCGACGAGCGGCGGGGCGGACGTGTTCGTCCACATCAGCGCCGTCGAGCGAGCCGGCATGGACGGCTTGCAGGAGGGCCAGACCTTGAGTTACGACCTTGAGCAGGGCCAGCGCGGCCGCGTGTCCGCGGTCAACCTGAAGGCCGAATAGAGCCGCAGCGAGATGGGGGGCGCCTTTGGCGTCCCCCGTTTTGAGGAGACAATCCCTTGAAACGAAACAGCTAGAGGAGAGCGGCTTTTGGCAAAGGAAGAACTGATCGAGTTCGAAGGCTCGGTCCTCGAACTCCTGCCCGACGCGCGTTTCCGGGTAAAGCTCGATAACGGGCACGAGACGCTCGCCTATTCGTCCGGCCGGATGAAGAAGAACCGCATCCGCATTCTTGCCGGCGACCGCGTCACGGTCGAGATGACGCCCTACGATCTCTCGAAGGGACGCATCAATTTCCGCCACAAGGACAGCGCCGCCCCGCCGCCGATGGGCAGGCCGCAATTCCGCCGCCGCTGATTCCGCCGCCGCCGCGGTCATCATCAAATCGTCATTATTTGCCCGGATGATGCTGTTGGCACTGCCGGGAAAGCATGGCTGTAAATCGCGAAATGACCGCGAAATCAATTGACTTTCCTTGGGCGCGGCCCACATTGAAACCGGGAGCGGAAGACCGCTCTTTTCTTGTATAAGGCAACCACTTCTCGATGGATTTTTCCGAACTAGGACTATCGCCCGAGCTTCTTCGGGCCGTTTCAGCCGCCGGCTACACCACCCCCACGCCGATCCAGCAACAATCGATCCCCCATGTCACCGCCGGCCGCGATATGCTCGGCTGCGCGCAGACGGGCACCGGCAAGACCGCGAGTTTCGCGCTGCCGATGATCGACAAACTCACCGCCGGGCGCGCCCGGGCGCGGATGCCGCGTTCGCTGGTGCTCGAGCCGACGCGCGAGCTCGCCACCCAGGTCGAGGCCTCGTTCGAACTTTACGGCAAGCACCACAAGCTGACGACGGCGCTGCTCATCGGCGGCGAGAGCTTCGCCGATCAGGAGCGCAAGCTCGACCGCGGCGTCGATGTGCTGATCGCCACGCCGGGCCGGATGCTCGACCTCTTCGAACGCGGCAAGATTCTGCTGTCGGATGTGCGTATCCTCGTCATCGACGAGGCCGACCGGATGCTCGATATGGGGTTCATCCCCGATGTCGAGCGCATCGTCGGCCTGTTGTCGAAGAACCGGCAGACGCTGTTCTTCTCGGCGACGATGCCGCCGGAAATCCGCAAACTCGCCGATGCGTTTCTCAACAATCCGGTTGAGGTTTCGGTGGCGCCTCCGGCTTCCCCGGCCGAGACGGTCGCGCAATCGATCGTCGTCGTCGCGCCGGAGGACAAGCGCGAGACGCTGCGCCGGCTGATCCGCTCCGAGGACGTCAAGAACGCGCTGATCTTCTGCAACCGCAAGAAGGACGTCGACATCCTCTACAAATCGCTGACCAAGCACGGCTTCGACGCCGCGGCGCTGCACGGCGACATGTCGCAGCCCAAGCGCACCGAGACGCTGGAGCGCTTCAAGAACAACGAAATCCGTCTGCTCGTGTGCAGCGATGTCGCGGCACGCGGGCTCGACATCCAGGGCCTCAGTCACGTCTTCTGCTTTGACGTGCCCTACCATGCCGAGGACTACGTCCACCGCATCGGCCGTACCGGCCGGGCCGGACGCGATGGCCGCTCCTTCACCCTTGCGGCGCCCGAGGACGGCAAATCGGTGGCGGCGATCCAGGCGCTGATCAAGCGCGATATCCCGACGATCACCGTTCCCGGCATCCCGACCGAAGAGCTCGATTTCAGCGGCGACCGCCGGGCGCGTGGACGGCGCCCGTCGGCTGGACGCACGGCAGCACCGCGCGCTTCGGCTGAGCGCTCGCGGGCGCGTCCGGAGGGTGATGGCGTCCGCTCCTCGCGTCGGACGAAACCTTCGACGACCCCGATCCGTCAGGACGAAAGCCACACCGCCGAGGCGCGCAGCGATGCCAACGTCACGCCGTTCCCGAAACGGGACCGCCAGCCCCGGCGCCCGGCCGAGCACGAGCGCGACGATGCGCCGATGGCGCCCGGTTTCGGCGACCACATGCCGGCGTTCTTGCGCCGGGCCGTGCCCTCGGTCGCCAGCCGGAGCTGAAGCCGGTATCATCGGCGGCCTCGTCTCTCGGGAAGGTCGGGCATGAAGACGATCTTCGTCATGGTCAAATGCGAACTCGGCCGCGCCTATCAGGTGGCCGACGAAGCCGTGCAGGAGATCGAGGAGGTCTCCGAGGTCTACTCGACCTCCGGCCAATACGATCTGATGATGAAGTTCTACCTCGCCGACGATGCCGATATCGGCCATTTCGTCACCGAGCGGGTGCAGGTCTTGCCCGGGATCAAGGACACCTTCACGATCATCGCCTTCAAGGCGTTCTCGCCCGACGCTACGGCGGGCTGATCGCCGGGGTCGCAAGGGAATTGCAGATGGCTGACGAAGGCTGGGTCAAGGCCGCCGACCGCACCGCACTTGCCGACGGCGAGGTGATCGGCGTCATCGTCAACGGCCAGGAGCTTGCGCTCTACGAGTTGGACGGCGCGATCTATGCCACCGACGACATCTGCACCCACGCCTATGCCAAGCTGTCGGACGGCTGGATGGAAAAGGGCGAGATCGAATGTCCGCTCCATGCCGGCCGCTTCGACATCAAGACCGGAAAAGCCACCGCCCCGCCCTGCATCGACGACGTCAAGACCTACCCGGTGCGTGTCGAGAGCGATGAAATCCAGGTGAAATTGGATTAACGGAGCGGGGCGTCCCGTCCCCTTCTTGCATGAGGCCGGCGGCCGGAACGGCTGCGGTCCGTTAGCCATAGACCCGCTGGTACAGCTCGATGATCTCGTCCTGTGAGGGCACACGCGGGTTGTTGGCCGGGGAGCCCGAAGCGAGGGCCTGCGACGCCATCGTCGGCAAGAGCTCGTCGTATCGCGATTTGGCGATGCCGTAGGCCTTCGGGCTCGGCACTTTGAGATCGTCGTTGAGCGCGTGCAGCGCGTCGAGCAGCCGGGCGACCGCGGCCTGACTCCCCTCGCCTTCCTCGGTAACGCCCATCGCCCGGGCGCAATCGGCGTAGCGGTCGAGCGCGGCGGGTGCCGAGAACGCGGTAATCTCGGGCAGCAGCATCGCGTTCGACAGCCCATGCGGAACATGAAAGAACGCGCCGATCGGCCGGCTCATGCCGTGTACAAGCGCCACGCTGGAATTGGAGAACGCCATGCCGGCAGTTGTCGCGCCGAGCATCATCGCCTCCCGCGCGACGCGGTTGTTCGGCTCGGCGCAAGCAGTGCGGATGTTTCGCGCGATGAGCCCCATCGCATTCCTGGCCATGCCGTCGGCATAGGGGTTGGCGCGCTTCGAGACATAGGCTTCGATCGCGTGAGTCAGGCTGTCGATGCCGGTATCGGCGGTAAGGCGCAGCGGCATCGTCAGGGTCAGTTCGAAATCGACAATGGCCACTGTCGGACAGCAGGCGAGCCCGGCGATCAGCATCTTCTCATCGGTCTCGGTGTCGGTGATGACGGTGAAGCGCGTCACCTCCGAGCCGGTGCCGGCGGTGGTCGGGATCGCAATGATCGGCAGGCCGATCTTCGGGATGTCGTTCGGCACCTTGTAGTTGCGCATCGCGCCGCCATTAGCGTGCAGCACCGACATGCCCTTGGCGGTGTCGATCGGGCTGCCGCCGCCGATCGCGATCAGGCTGTCATAAGGCGCCTCACGCAGCTTTTCGACACCCGCGCCAATGATTTCGGTCGTCGGGTCGGAGACCGTATCGTCGAATACTGCCCATTGCATCTTCGCGCCGGCGAGCAGCGACGTCGCGCGGTCGAGGATGCCGCTCTTGGCGATGAACGGGTCGGTGACGATCAGCGGGTGACGCAGCCCAAAGCGCGCCAGGAGTTCCGCCAGTTCACCGAGCGCGCCGCCGCCGATCGATAAGAGCCGCGGTGTGGTGATCAGCGCTGCCATCCTATCCTCCGTGCATTGCGGGGCGGCAGGATAGCAACTCGATCACCGTGGCGCAGCCTCTTGCGCCGCACTGCGCTGATAGACTTCCGGGTCGTAGCGGTCGAGATAAGTCAGACGCGGCTGCTGCAAATCGCTGAAGCCGCAGCGCCGGTAGAGTGAGGCGGCATCCCGCGTCACCAGATGCCAGCGCCGCAGCCCGTGCAGCGATGGATGGCCCAGCACTCCCTCGACGAGGAACCGGCCAAGTCCGGCATTGCGCTCCTCCGCGACGACAAAGACATCGGCGAGATAGGCAAAGGTCGCCTCATCGCTGACGACGCGCGCGAAGCCGATCTGCGCGCCGTCGCGGTAGAGCCCGAAGCACAGCGAGTTGGCGATCGCGCGCTCGAGCACGTCGCGCGGAATGCCGCGCGCCCAATGCGAGCAGCGGCTGAGGAAATCGTGGATCAGCCCGATATCGAGCCGGTGCTTGGCGCTATCGATTTCGTAGACGGACCCGCCGGCCACCCGGCGGGCAATGACGCTCTCGGTCATCGGAAATTCCTGCGACTGGGGCTTCGATAAGACCGGCGCGCCGGCAAAGACACGCCGCGGGCAGCCCGTCACAGGGCTGCTAGCGCATTCGTCGTCGCAGGAAGAGCGCGTCGTTCATGGCCGCACAAAATGGCGATCGGCGGGGAGCTGTCAACCCGGCTTTTTCAACCGGAAGCGCAACACGCCCTCGGCCTCCTGGCTCGACTCGATCAGTTCGCAGCCAGTCGTTTGGCAGAAATGCTCGAAATCCTTGACCGCGCCGGGATCGGTGGCGAGGACGCGCAAAATCCCGCCGGCCGGCACCGCGCGCAGCGCGCGGCGCGCCTTCAGCACCGGCAGCGGGCATAACAATCCGGTCGCGTCGAGCAAGGTGTCGCCTTCAATGGCGTCGGGCATCGCGTGTTCCTCGATCGGTTTTCGTTATCTAACGGCGGCGCCGCGGGATCGGCAATTGTCGCGGCGTTGGCCTCCGCCAAACGCAGCGGCTAGCATGCGGCGATGACCACGATCCTGCAGATCCTCGTCAGTCCGCGGCCGCATTCGGCAAGCCGGCTGATCGCCCGCGAGCTGGTCGAACGCCTTACGGTGCTGCAGCCCGGCGCGCGGATCATCGACCGCGACCTCGCGCGCGACCCGCCGCCACACCCCGACCTCGCGCTCTACAATGCGATCCTGACGCCGGAAAGCGGCCCCGATCATCCCGATTTCGCACTGTCCGAAGCGCTGATCGGCGAGCTCGAAGCCGCCGACTGGCTGGTCATCGGGACGCCGATGAACAACTTCACCGTGCCCTCGACGCTGAAAGCGTGGATCGACCATATCGTCCGCATCCGCCGCACCTTCCGTTCGACGCCGCAAGGCAAGATCGGGATGCTGCGCGACACGCCGGTCATCGTCGTCACCGCGCATGGCGGCTATATCGGCGGAACGCCGGCCTACCAGCCCGATTTCCTGACCCCCTATCTGACCGCGATCTTCGAGACCATCGGCATGAAGCGGATCGAGTTCATCCCCTTGCAAGGCGTGTCGCGCGGACCCGAGGCATTGGCCAATGCCCTTGCCGAGGCGCGGGCGGCGATCGACCGGCGCTTCCCCTTGGCGACACAGGACGCCGCGGGCTGAGGGCTCACACCGCCTCGGCGATCGCCGCTTTGATCGCACGGAGCTGTTCCTCATCGCGCTTGTAGAATGTCCACTGCTTGATGCGCCGGGAGCGCACCGCGCCGATCTCGGTCAAGAGCTTCATGTGCTCGGTGACGGTCGGCTGGCTCACCCCGAGCTTCTCGGCGATCAAGAGGCCGCAAACACCATCCTCGACAAGATCGCCATCGACCTGCTCGCGGAAATGCGCGCGCGGATCCTTGAGCCAGTCGAGGACCTGCAGACGGCGCTCATTGGCGAAGGCGCGAAGGGCGGCGGAAATATCCATTTCGGGAATTGGCTAATTTCCTAAGATATGCCATTCTGCCCGGCGAATGCAAGCCCGGCAAATGCAAGTCCCAACAACAGTGAGCCGGCCATGATCGACCGCGACCGCATCGCCGCGACCGGGCGGCTGATCCGCCCTTACGTGCGGCATACGCCGGTCATCGCCGTCGAGCCGGGCGATTTCGGCCTCGGCATGGCCTCGCTTGCCTTCAAGCTCGAATTCCTCCAGCACACCGGCTCGTTCAAGCCGCGCGGCGCATTCGCGAACCTGCTGAGCCGCGAGGCGCCGGCGGCGGGAGTCGTTGCCGCGTCGGGCGGCAATCACGGCGCCGCGGTTGCCTTTGCGGCGATGCGGCTGGGGATCAAGGCGGCGATCTTTGTGCCCAAGGTGACGTCGCAGGCAAAGCTCGACCGCATCCGCAGCTATGGCGCCGAGTTGGTGGTGACGGGCGAGGTCTATGCCGAGGCGCTGGCGGCGAGCGAGGCGCGGGTCGCCGCGACCGGCGCGCTCGCGGTGCATGCCTATGACCAGGCCGAAACGCTGCTCGGCCAGGGCACGGTCGGGCTCGAGCTGGAAGCGGACCGGCCCGATATCGACACGCTGCTCGTCGCGACCGGCGGCGGCGGGCTGATCGGCGGCATTGCCGCCTGGTATGGCGGCCGGGTGCGCGTTGTCTCGGTCGAGCCGGAAGCGGCGCCGACGCTGCACGACGCGCTCGCCGCCGGACAGCCGGTCGACGCGCCGGCCGGCGGCATCGCCGCCGACTCGCTGGCGCCGCGCCAAGTCGGCCAACTGATGTTCCCGATCGCGCAGCATTATGT